>JAZUHZ010000178.1:0-16417 GCA_045642005.1 Candidatus Avilachnospira sp. | reverse complement strand
GGCAGAAGGAGAATAATGGTCAATGCCTGTGATTGTTCCCTTGTCAGTTGTACCGGGCCAATCCTTCTCAACGGTCTGGCCGAGTCTGTATTTCGGAGTAGGGGTTGGTTTCTCTCCCTTTCCTCCGGAGATCTGTTCCAGTTCGTCATCCGAAAGAGCCCCGTTTTTCTTTGCCAGGAAGCTGAAATACATTTCAGCATCTGCTGCGGAAAGTTCGATTCCTTCCTCCTCTGCGAGCTTCAGAAGCTCTCCGGCAGATGACGCTGTTTTCGCTTTTGCGATCATCTCATTTGTAAAATTCATCTTTTTTCCTCTTTTGACTCATCCCTCTCCGGGCACTGTTTTCTTCTATTTATTGATACGCAGCCCGGTCGGAAAAGGATACTGATTCTGCTCTTCTTTCACCTGCGCATGCCGAATATTGCAGGAAGACTGATTTCTTACAGTCCCGACTTTGCGTAGCTTCTCTCATACTTCTGTCAGCTTTCTTTTCCAGTTTTCAAATCCCACCGGTACCGAAGTGAACCGTAACAGAGCCTCTCCCTGTTCGGATTTTCCGATGACTTTCACATATAGTTCCCCGCCGGCCTCCAGACAGAGATTGTCATATCTTGCGAGTTCCGCCCCTGTCTTGAGAACCATTCCGGTGTCGGAAACTTTTCTGATCCAACCGGTAAGCAGCTCTCCTTCCTTCATCTTTCCGGAAAGCTTCATAAAGGAAACCGGCAGCGCTTTCACAGACTTCCAGCTGATTTCCTCTCTTTCCGTCTGAACAGAAAGATGATAAGGATCTCCAAGCCCGGTGACTTCATAAATCGTCACCGGCCTGCCCACTCCTTTCGGACGGATAACCTGGGTTTCTCCGGTCATAATTTCTGTTCCGGCGGCCTCAAGGACATCTTCCGAGATCAGGATCTGTCCTCCGACAGTGTAACTTTCAATCCGGCCTGCCAGATTGATATTATTCCCCACTGCACCGTACTTTGTTCTTTGTTCTGACCCGATATTTCCAATGACGGCATCCCCGGTATGGATTCCGATTCCCATCTCCAGTTTCGGATATCCTTCTTTCTGATTCCATCGGTTCACGTCTTTCATGGCCACCTGCATGCGGACGGCAGCCACGACCGCCTTTTCCGCATGATCCGGATATTCCTCCGGTGCACTGAACAGTGCCATGATTCCGTCTCCGATAAATTCGATGATTGTCCCGCGGCAGTCCTGAATGATCTCCGTCATTGTCCCGAGATAATGATTCAGCATACGGATCAGATGCTCGGGAGACATCTGTTCACTGAGAGCCGTAAATCCCCGGAGATCACTCATCAGAACAGAAACTCTCCTCTTCTTTCCGCCGAGTTTCAGACCGTCTTCAGTTTCCAGAAGCTGTTTTACAATGGTATCCGAAAGAAAACGCCCGAATGTTTCTTCAATCAGACGGTTTCGAAGAGACAGGGAATCATTCAGCCGTTTGATCTGATTCATTGCCTTCACGGCATCTTTGAGATCATACAGTTCCGTAATATCGTCCATCATGCAGATGATCCCGATATGTTTCCCGTTCTCAAACAGGTAGGATGTTTTTACCCGGAGAACAAAGATTCCTCCCTCTCTTTCAAACGGAACAATGCCCTCCTGCATACGGTTCTTTTCATAAACAGCGTCCAGAATCAGCTGAATCAGCTGATCATTCGTTTCATACAGAAAGAAATACTGGACAAACGGTTTTTCCGTACAGTCTTCCGCACTGAGCCCGAGGATTTCTCCGGCAACGGGGTTGAAATACTGTACATAACCACCCGTATTCAATACTACCAGTGCGGATGACATGTCATTGGCAATATTCTTATATATGATATCATCCAGCTGTTTCATGATTCTGCTCAAATAAATGCCGGGCTCTGATATAGGACAGGGATGTTTTTACGTCCTCCAGGGAATTCATTTCAATTGTGATCTTCTGCACGCTGTGATATTTCCGGATCAGCCTGTCGGCCACCTCCCACAAAACCGTGCCGCTTCCGACGGGAAGATGGTCATCATATTTTCCCTGATTATCGGAAAGATGGACATAACCGATAGTTTCCCCAAGAGCGGAAAACCAGTCCGAAAGCGGCGTTTTGGAATAATTTGCGTGTCCGATATCCAGACAGATATCGACTCCCGCGCGACCTGAAAGCGCCTCCATCAGTTCCGAAAGAGCATCCGGATAGGCATCGGCGCTGTTTTCCGCATGAATCCGAACCCCGTACTTTTCAAACAGCTCCGAATAATAGTCCGCCGTGTTTCGCGCCCAGCTTTGAAGATATATGCCATTCAGAAACGGATGGGCTCCGGCATGAAACACCAGATCCGTGCAGCCGGCCTCGACTGCCTCCAGGCAGCTTTTCTCCATCATTTCCCGGGATATTTTTCTGATTTCCGGCTCCGCACTGGCCGGGTTGACATCAATAAAAGCCCCGTGAAAGGACACGGCCCTGCCGGTGTTCCGGTAATAGGACAATCCCTCCTCACGAAGAGAACCGGAAAGCCTCCCCGGCATTGAGAACTCAAGCAGTTCATAAGAAAGGCCCTCCTTTTCAGAAAGACCTTTCCATTCTTCTTTTTCTGATAATCGCGGCTGTACCTGAAGGATCATCTTATATTTGTCCATACTCTCGTAAACTTATAGATCAGTTCACGAACCTTATCATTTTTCTTTTTCTTCTGAATTGCTGAAACGGTCTGCAGAGCCTCATCATAGTCATGTGTCAGACTTCTCGTACGCTCCGAGATCTGTTTCATAAAGAGAAGAATCCTGTCCGGATTCTCTTTCAGATAATCCTTAAATCCGTCTCCGTCAATAAAAAGCAGTTCTGTATCTTCTGCGGCAACCGCTGTAGCGGAACGCGGACGTTTCCCAAGAAATCCGAGTTCCCCGAAGGTCTGTCCGGGCTTCATCTCCGTGAGAAGGGTCTCTGAAGGCATTCCGTAATCATTATAGATGAAAACGCTGCCGGAAATGATCTCGTAAAAACAAAACTGAACCTGGGATTTTTCAAAAATCACATCGCCTTTTGAGAATTTCTTCACTGTATGATTCACGATGACACCTCCTCTGCGTTATTCTTTTGCCATTCCGGCATATCTGTCAATGTTTTTCTGAAGTTCGCCGTCAATTTCTTTTCCATTCTCATCGCATTCCTTATACGCGGCAATGGTACGGCAGACATCCATATAACTGTCTGTCAGACGCACAAGATTTCCTGCCATCTGATTCAGAAGATCCATAAACACCGGTGTTTCATTTTCCAGCATTCCGGGCAGTTCTTCCTTCGGATATATGATCAGTACGGTCTCGTCGGTTCTGGACACCGCCGTTGCCGAACGCACCGTATCGTCAATCATTGCCATCTCCCCAAAATACTCATCCGGCTGAACCGTGGCCAGGAGTCTCTGATTGTCCTGTTTGTAATTCATATAAATATCAACGAGCCCATATGCCACCCGGTACATGCAGTCCGCACTGTCACCCTGCCGGAAGATCACTTTTCCGGCATTATACTTTTTTTCTTCATGCTTTTTCAAAATGATGGCCTCCTTCATTATAATTAACAAATTATATCGTATGCCGCAATACCCTGTCAATCAGGGGCGATGAATTCTGTGATAGATTTACGGTACCGTTCCGGGTCAACGAGGTAACTCAGCCCGTGTTCCGCACCCGGGAATGTGACGAGCGTCTTTTCTCCTGCGCAGGCCGCATAGTTTCTCCGGCTCATCTCACAGGGAACAAATCCGTCATTTTCACCATGAATGAAAAGCACCGGAATCCGGCATCTTTTGAGAGCCGATTCTGCTGACTCCTCTTCTATATCAAACCTTCCGTACAGTTTGCCGCCAAGGCGCACGAAGAAATACACCGGTCTGACCGGCAGATGCCGGTCCCTGGCCACTTTTTTGATAATCTCAGAAGGCGATGTATATCCGCAGTCGGCAATGATGCCCTTCACCGTTTCCGGAAGCGGCAGTCCTCCCGCCATCAGCACGGTAGCGGCTCCCATCGAAATGCCGACAAGGATGATCTGTGAATCGATGCCAAATCTCTCCTCGGCGTACTCCACCCAGGAAAGGCAGTCATACCGCTCAAGGATCCCGAAGGAAAGTGCCCGCCCTTCACTCTTTCCGTGAGCCCGCTGATCCACCAGAATGGCATTATGACCGGCTGCAAGCGCCAGCTGAAGGCCTCCCGAAAAATCCCTTTCCGCGATACTCTGATATCCGTGGAACAGGATCTCTGTCGGGGCATCTTCCCGGACAAAGTAAAGTTTTCCGTGGAGCCTGAGGCCTTCCCGGCTTTGTACAAATACATCCTCGTAGCTTAACCCGAGTACGTCATCAATAAGCGCATGGATCCTCCCGGCCTGATCCCCGTAATGGAGATCTTCCGGAAAATCGTGAATATCCGCGATCTTTTTCCGCGGAACGGTAAATGCGATCCGGTAGCACAGATAAGAAGCCGCGGCAATCAGAGCCCCGGCTGATGCTGTACAAAGAATAATCCTCAGTATAAACAATTGTTCCATTATTTTTCAGTCAGTCCCTTGTGACGGCCGGACCTTTTCCGGTATCAGCGGCATCGGCGGACATGGAATCTGCCGATATTTTCTTTATGAAATCTTCGATTTCCGCGTCACCAAGGCCGCATTCTGTAAAATATCTCCTGGCGCCGGCAATAAGAATCTCCGTGCTCACCTCTTCTCTCTTCTCAACCCCCGTAAGAAAGAGTACCATATCGTCAAAGTACAGCCCGCTGATGGCATCGTATTTTTCAGGGGTCTTCTCTTTCGTGATCCCGTAATAATTATCATAGGTTTTCATGTAATCACTTTCGAGTTCCTGAAAGGAAGCCCCGGAAGCCGCCTCAAAGAGCATACACATAAAACCGGTTCTGTCTTTTCCTTCAAGACAGTGAATGTAAAAAGGACCGTCTTCCTGAAGGATGCGCTGTACTGCCAGAGAAACTCCATTCCTGTATTTCTCGGAAGCGTAATCAGAACTCATCGAAAGCGGCAATACGCTCCCATCCTGATACCGTTCTTTCCAGTAATCATTTCCGGGTGCCTGATCCTGATAGTAACTCTCAGTTTCCTCACTGCTGTCGGAAAGATCGATAAAGGTTTGAATCCCGGCATCCTCACAAAGAGCGCTCACCATAGCAGCCCGGTTGTGTTTATTGCAGCACGGAGAGGCACCCCGGTAAAAGAGGCCCTCCTTCATGGAGGAAACCGTGATCTCCCGGAAGTTGCAGAACACTGCATCGCTCTGATAATCCTCCCGCTCGTCAGAATACTGCTGACTGAACGTTTCCTGTACCGTTTTGTACTTGCCCTTTGTATTCAGGGTGATTTCAGCGGTTTCCTCTTCCCGGAGGCCTTCCGTGAGAAACAGATCCGCACCGCTGTTTCTCCGGATCACAATATACGGATCCCCCGGGTATCCCACAAGAACAGGAGTTCCTTTCCGCACATAATAGCCGTTGTAAAACGGGACGTCCTCGATCTTCCATCCCCCGGAAAACGTGACGTCGACGCTGTCTCCGAATTCAAATCCGAGATTCAGAAAATCTTCAATGGAAATCTTTATTGTTGCACCGCCGAACTTTGTATCGTGCTCGATCGGAGCACTGCAAATGGGAGAATTCGTACCGGAACAGGCCGTAAGGCAAAATGCCAGAAAGCAAAGTAAACAAAATCTGTAAATTCGATTTCTCATATGACATCTCCAATACCAGATTGCTCCTTCATTTCCGGCTACCGGATCAGGAGCACACCGGGTTTCATGATTTTCTGTAAGTATACCACATCCCGTTTGAGAATTGCACGGAAATGTTCGTGTCATGCAAAGCTCTGATATGATTGAAAAGGCCAAAAAGACAGCAACCGCTGCACTGAATGTCAGGTACCGCTGCCTCCGGCTTCTGCCATCGGCGTTTTCCTGGTCAGGAGAACAAAAATCAGGTCAAACAGAATACAGCATGAACCCAGGAGCATACAGGCCCGTTCGTTGCCGAACATCAGGAAGAAGGCCAGGAGGGTTTCCTTAAAGGAAGAGAATATGGATTCGATCAGTGACATGGTATTGGCCGTCTCGACGATTTCCTGCTGATACTGTCTGGCAACCCCTGGCCAGAGCATTTCTCTGGCGGGATTTATGAGCCTGTCAAACAGTTCTGTGATCACCAGCATGATGACCGCCCAGATAATGGAGGTATTCAGCAGAAAGCCAAGCAGCGAAGCGCCCATGATCAGCAGGAGGAAAACCGACTTTTTCCAATAGTGTATGTTTTTGAACCTGCTGATCAAAGGGTGAGCCAGAAGAATCACGATCATTTTCGCCAGGACGGAGAAAGTCGTGATATACATTTTCGGCCAATGGAGAGACGACGAATAAATGGGGAAAAGAAAGCTTTTGTACCCACTCACGGCGATAATCGGCAGCGTCAGGAAAATCCAGTAGGCGACCATCGGAACACTGAAAAGGAATTTCATGGATTTTTTTGGGGTACGGCGCTCCGTACAGGGCTGCACATAATAGGTTCCGGCCGGCATCATGAGAAGGAAGATCGCGATTACCGGAAGGAACGCCACCGTATTGATGGTATACATCACTGTGTTGCCCAGATTCTGTGAGGCGATACCGCCGATCAGCGTACCGAACGCACTGCTGGACACACCAACGATTTCCTTATCCTGCATGGCAAGATAGCGTTCTTCCTCGGTCGCGGCACGGTAAGGCATCGTCCGCAGGATGCTGAAAACGATACTGTAGAACAGACTGCACAGCAGCTTGAGCACGCAGAACACTGCAAAGACATTTCTTTGCACCGTAAAGATCATCGCAGTGTAACATGCGACCATCATTAAGGTGCCTGACATTGCAAGTTTTCTGACGGTCATCCGTCTGGCCAGCGGCGTATAAACCATCCGGCCGAGTGTTTTTCCTATGCCCATGGCAAGAGAAGGAATCGTCATCAGGAAGGCAAGCCGATCACCCGTAACACCGGAGATATCAAGCATTTCCCTGGAAATCAGCACCAGGATAACGCTGTCAAACGAAGTGACCAGGTTAAAAAGAAACATGGCCGGCCGGACCATCGTCAGTTCGACGTTATCCGCTTTCGCCTCGATTGCCTGTCTCCTTCTCTTCAATCCGGTCAGGAAAGCTTTTCCTTCGATCATGAACAGTACGATGCCGATGGAGATCATCATCAGCGTCAAAAACATTTCAAAGCAGAAGGAATACACCTGGTTCCGGTAGGAGGAAAAATCCTGGCTGAGTTCAAGAAACCCGAGCGTTTCTCCGGCCGGTCCGGTTATGGGCATGATAAACTGATAGGCTTTTTCACCATATAATGAAAACAGCCGGATGTTATTGACTTTGATATCTTCTTTCTGCAGGCTGTCCAGGCTCCAGGCAATCCGGTCAGGCAGCCTGTTTTCTGTTGTATAATACAGGATCGCCTCATTTCCTTCGTTCCGGTATAGTGCGATATCCACAAACAGGTCATACCTGGCACAGATTTCCTTATAGTGCCCAAGATACCGTTTCATGGTATCGTACCATTTCATTCTCAGCTCCGGCGTGTCCGGCTGTTCCGGGTCTATGAGGCCGTCGGCCTGGATATTATCAATAAAATACATGCCGAAACGTTCCATGGAATCTCTTGTGGTACCAAGATCAGTTTCGACAAACTGCCGTGTGTAATAGAAAGATACGCCCAGAAGCACCAGTACAACGGCGACAGAAGCGCCGATTTTCAGCAGCAGCTCATGTTTCCCATTTCTATACGTTTTCCGCAGATAAATGACAAGAGCCGCAATAACCAAACCGGTCAGATAGAGGAGGCTTAGGAATTTGAGGAGCGTCAGCAAACCGAAAGTGAACGAGTACGGCAGTTCTCTGACTGCTTCCGCAGCACCGTCTTCAGCGCGAACGATATATAAAGCGCCGTCATCACTGCTCACATAGGAGAATCCGTCATGGCCCGGAGAAAGGCAGAGTGAATCCGCCTCCTTCATAAAAACCTGATCATTCCGGTAAAGATCGCCGGTCATGATATCGGTCCAGAACACATTCTGCCCGTCGGGACAGATAAAAGCGCTCGCATTTTCATAGAGCAGCTCTTCTTTTTCGCCGTCTGTGATCCGGAAGACAGAACCAAGGTCATTCCGATACAGGAGACTGCCCGTTTCCGGTACATAGCAGGCCATATCAAACGCTCTCACTTCATGACTGAAGATAATCTCAGGCGTTTTCATACCGGATGCATCAATGTCTGATGCCAGCACCTGGATATGAGAACCTTCGTCGGCGGCCAGGTCAAGCATTGTGATATAGATTTTTCCGTTACAGAACCTTACATTGCAGATCCGCGGCAGTGTCGTTGCGTCTGAAAATTCTTTGTTTCCCGGAAGCTCGTAAATAACAGTCGGATGCGTCCCGTTTTCATCATACCGGACGACCCGGTCAAATTCAACATTGGCGGAGTCACGAACCTTTTTCACGCCCCACGCATAGAATGATCTGCCGTCATACGTGACGCCGTTGACCACATTCAGCATATCTCCGGAGCCAAGGTTCACGACGCTCCGGACAGTGCGGTTTGTATCCGTAAAGACCATCCGGGTACCATGATTGTCAATAAAGACGGACGGTTGACCGCGCCCGGCCATGGATACGGAGGGATTCTCCGGCACAAGCCTCCAGGGAAAAGGCATGGTAATGGGTTTCCCGAGGAGCAGCAGAAAGAAAAAAATGGCCACCAGCACGCTGGACAAAAATACTTTGCGCCCTGCTCCGTTTTTTTCGTGCATATTCTTCTGCTCACCCATATACTTACGCCACCTTTCAGCGTTCCTCAATCATTGACACAAGCCATACCCTATTGACATCATTTCAGAATCCGGTTGATCTTTTCTCCGAAAACTCTTGCGAGAAGAGCCGTAACCAGCGTGATTCCCAGGGAAAGTGCATAAAACCCGGCTACGCCGATGCTGGCCTTTGGAAAGCCGTAACCGTCCATAAACTGTTCCATCCAGCCGATGATGATCCACTGGATCAGATAGAAAGGCATGATCACGGCGGAAAGCCGTACCAGTGCTCTGATCGGCCTGGTCTCACTCCATTTCATATAGATGAAGTAGATGAGTGGAATAAATATGCCGGCGATGAACACAAGCATCAGCACATTTCCGTAATCTGTAATATAAGCATTCGAGGGAGAAAGCTCAATAAGCTCCGGATTCAGCCGGTAGGACCGGAAGGTGTAGTAAAAAGCAGCGTACATCACATAACTGAAGATCAGAATGCGTGACAGAAAACTCCGGCGATCCTGTTCTGTCTGAAAGGAACGATAGATCTTTCCGAAGCAGTAGCCCATGACAGGGAAAATCGTCCAGGAAAGAAGCGGAAAATAGCTGTTTTCATTCACATAATAGAACCGCCCCAGGAAAAAGGCAATCGGGCCTTCCACCGTCGCCGGCGGAATCAGCGTATTCAGAAGAAGCATGATCATGGCTGTGATCAGCATGGCAAAATCCGACATCTTTAACTTCTTAAAAAGCGCAAAAACGAGCAGGAAGGCTCCGACAAAATCATAGATGTCGCTTGCCAGAATATTGTTAAAGGAGTCAAGGATCAGCTCTTTACTTCCCACAATGAGAGACGGGACCATAAAACGCAGAATATTCAGTACGGCTCCGATCAGAAGAAACTTCAATCCGCGCTTTGCATATTCACCGGGCGTTTTTTCTTTCGCAAAGAATAAATTCGCTCCAAAGCATATCATGAAAACGGAGGGCGCGTAAACGCAGAGCGTCAGTACCCATCTGCACGAACTCAAAGCCTCCGCAGTCAGCGTGCCTTTCAGTTCCATTTCCTCATAAACATGGATAATGGGGAGGAACAGAAGCGATACCGCGCGAACGATATCCAGTTCTGTATATCTTTTTCGATTCACTTCCATAACTGGCATATGCTAATCTATCTCCTCGTTAATTTTATTATTTTCATCGATTCTGTCATCTAATCCTTCATTTCCGGCGCAAGGACCTCACTGATATCAGAAGGATCCAGCGATGGTTGAATCTGGTATTCTATACTTCTCTCGACACCATGACGCACAAGCATCTCACGGAGTTCACTCCGCATGGTTATCGTTAATTTTCCAAAGTGATTTCCGTCGCAGATCATGGAGAAACGTACCTCATATCCTGCGCTTCCCACCTCAGTGACACCGTCAATATACGGTCCCTCCTTGATTTCCGGGTTCCTGCTCCGTATGCTATCCCGCTCTTCATCAAGGATTCTCCGGATCTTCTCCAGCGGTTCACTGTATCCCACCCGGATCGGGATTTTGATTTTGTAATCCGGTACGGAACTGTTGATGATCCCGCCAAGTTCAGAGTTCGGAACGACAATGATCCGGTTCTCCAGGTCCTTTAGTTTTGTGGAACGGATGCCGATCTCACGTACAAATCCGGTATAGTCTGCGGAACTGATAAAATCCCCCACCTGAATGGAACCGTCAAACACAATGGCCAGGCCCGCAAGGATATCACTGATCAGTTTGTTGGCGCCGAGACCGATAACGATGGACATGATCCCAGCAGAAGCCAGCAGCGTTGACGTGTCAACACCCACATAAGAAAGGCAGAAATAAATACAGGCAAAAACCGAGAAAACACTGATGAAATTTCCTGCCAGCCTGCAGATGGTTTCGCCCCTTGCATTCAGGGCCCGTGACAGGAAATCTAAAAGCTTTCGGATCAGGAGCACGCTCATATAAACGACACAGATGAGAGTCAGGCACGCGGTAATGGAAAAGGCATTGACGCCGCTTTCCCAGCGCCCGTCAAATATATACCGGATAATAGAGCTTTCATCGAGGATCATATCCCTCCCGGCATAGAGAAGGCTGATCAAAAGGGAAAAAACGATAAAAGCAGTTCGGAGCATCGCAAACAGCTTTTTATCCGAATCAGAAGCCCGGAGCCTTCCGGAAAGAAGAAGTGAAAGCGGGGTTTCGGTAATCTCCGGTGAGTCCTTTTGTGCATTTCCGTGTTCCGTCTTCTCTGTTTTGATAAGAGTCGGTATGATGATCCCGCAAAGTGCGAAAAGCATCACTGCAAAGAGTACAGAATAGAGAACCACATTTCTTCCTCTTCCGGCAAACACGTCCCGCTGCGGTGTGGCCACAAAAAGGAAGCTGTTTTCAGTCTCGGCGCAGGAAGCAAAACACTTTGTCCCGTTGACCGTGAGGTAACCATTAAAGTTATCCCGGAAATTCAGTTCTCTGAGACCATAGTCCAGCGCACTCTTTCCGGTCAGGTTTCCCCAAGGGCTCCAGAGAATCCTCTTTTCCTCTTTGTCCGACTCGAGGGCAAAAGTTCCGTCCGTGGCGGTAAAGGAAGAAAGAACAGCTTCCGTAGAGAAAACCCTTGAAGCATTCATGACCTGGTAGGGGATCGTATCTACCTGAACAAAGCCATTATTATCTCCGTTTTCATCCCGAAGCGCAACACCGGCATACTGATGGAAGTCCCCGTTCTCATTGGCCATGGGTGTCTGACAGTAACTTTCCGTTCCCGTAAGCAGTCTTCGGAACTCATAACTCTGGGATCCGGGATCTTCAGAAAGGGAAAAAACGTCCTTTCCGTGGGAACTCGTTACTGTATGTCCGGCCGTATCATAGATGCGGATCTCCTCACATCCGATCATGTCTGCAAGGTTACCTAATCCTTCCCTTGTCATAAGTTCCGGAAACCTCGTAATCATGCAGGCGGCTTCTTTCGCCATTTTTGTCGTACTGGAATCACTTCTCTCCGTGATTTTCTGCTGCGTGGTTTCATATTTCCGGATCGTTCCCCGGATGTTGGAGGCATACGTCTCATTCCGCATCATCCGGACAGACAGAGAGCACAGCGTCTGAATAAAAGAGGCTGCCGCAATGAGAAGCACGAGTACTACTACTGTTACCGGCATGGATTTCCGGAACAGATCCCGGATATTATGGTTTCGATCCTCTCTGCGGCATATAAGAATAAACCAGGAAAGCACGATAGCGCCGAGGAAGAACAAAAGCGATACAGAAATCACCGGAGCAAAAATCAGCCGATCCACCTCCTCTGCAGGGATGGAAATGTCAAAAGTAACGTCTGCCTCCCGGAAATATCTGGCAAGCGTGTAATAATGTTCCCCAAGGATATATGTCTTGTAAAAGGACTCCTGATCTACAGTAATCCCTTTGTTCACAATCATCTGCATCAGGTTTTCGCCAATGAGACGGGAGTCTCCGGCCCAGATGATCCGGTTCGTGTGAGGATTCGCCACCATGGTAAATCCTTCGATCCCAGGGTTGGCATTTGCCAATAGATTGCTCCATCCGAAGGCCTCTTCGTTAATTTCCCTGAGTTCCTCCGAAGGAACGGTGAGGACGACAATTCGTTCACTGCCAAGCGGATATCCGTAATAATAATTCTCTTCCTCATCGATCCGAACACTGAATCCCCCGGAGGCCTCTCCGGTGACAAGGCAATGCCTGAGCTCGTTAAACCGGTCAAGGGTAAAGTCTGCTTTTACGGGATACGCCCCCTGGTAAAGATTTCCCTTGTGATCAATCACGATAAGATTTGAAAACCCAAGATCGTGACAGATCTCCCGCAGCATTTCTTCTGAAATTTCCTCTTCCCCGTTTCGGGAAAGAATCCCGGCAGCCGTCCTTACATAACTCTGATAGGTCTGATGGTTCGATTCTTCTGCCTTTTCTTTCAGAGGGAGAGCAGTCTGATAATTCTCCGTGATGACATCCAGTTCACAGCTTAAATCATTAGCAGCATCTTCCAGCGTAAGTCTTCGTTGAATACGGAACGAAAAGAAAGCTGTCACGGCAGTCACAAGAAGGCAGATTCCGAGGAGGAACAACGTCATTTTTCTTTTTTTCTGCATGTTTATTCCTCCCACCCCATGTTGAGAAGTAATTCGTGGATGGAGCCTTCCGCGATAAGGCGGTTCACCGTCTCCATGATGGTTTCTGCTTTCGGATCATCCTTCCGTACAGCCACTCTGACGGGCTGTGTTCCGATCTCCAAGTCAATGATTTTTGTATTCCCGTCAATGACAGAGTAAATCACCGTATCGGTAGTGCATACGGCACTGACTTTTCCGCTTTCCAGCGCCTCGGAAAGCTCATATATACTCCCCGCGACAAACGGAACGGGTGCCGCAAGTCCAAGGCCCTCTATTTTCCGGCAGAGCTGCGCGAACGCTTCCTGTTCAAATGGCAGTATGCCTACTTTCTTTCCGGAAAGATCCGCAGCGGAAGTAAAAAGTGTACTCGTTTTTGCAGCGGTATAGGTTTTCGTATCATAATAGCTTTCAGAATAAAGAAAATCCTGTGACGATGTATCATTCTTCGTGATATCATAGATGACACAGTCGATCTCACCTGCCGCAAGCTTCTTTTCCGCGTCCCCGGAATCCGAAACCGCAACATAGTGAATGTTCTGAAAACCGGCTTTTTCCTGAATGAGCTCTGCAATATCCTCCTCCAGTCCAAGATAGATCTCCTTTTCCGGATCACAGAACGACCATTCGGAAATATCAGATCTTACGCCCACGGTAAGCGTTCCGCCACTCTTCTGACACCCTGTCAGAAGAATTGCCGAAATGGAAATCAGGATATAACACAGATCACTTATCCATCTTCGCCTGTATCGCATGAACTTACCCTCCGGATTTCATAACTTTCTGTAAGTATACCACATCCCGTTTGAGAATTGCACAAAAATGTACGTATCATGCAAAGTTCTGAAAGTTTATAAAAGAAGAGCTGGCACTAAAAGTGCCAGCCCTGAAAACGTGAAGGCATCGCCTTAAAACACTTTTTCCCCTTCAAAATAGGTGCTCAGTATTTTGGTATCGCCAATGGTCAGTAATTCTTCGCCTTCATAATCGAGGATATTTTTATCCAATACGACGAAATCCGCATATTTTCCTTCCCTGATGGAGCCTCTTTCCTCCTCAAGCCCGAGCTGCCATGCGCCGTTCAGAGTCAGAGCCTGCAGACCTTCTTTTACAGAAAGCAGTTCCTCTTCCGCAAATGGCTGGGCCGTATCATGCGGTGCGACTCCGGTTACAGCAACCTGCAGAACATTCATAACACTCCCGGGTACGGTTTCCGCCGCCGGTGCATCGGTAGAAGAACTCACGATAACTCCGTTATCCAGCAGGGATTTCATAGGATATCCGCTGTAGTAAAGATCCTGGCCTATATTCGCAATGATCGAGTCAAGAATAGGCTTTTCAGCAGGGTTGTTACTGTCGTATGTCGTATGCCATATCAGGTTTTCAGCAATCGGGGTTCTGTTCTCAGCTGCGCGGACAATATCTTCCGCCTGAATATTCCGGACATGTGCGAGGCAGTTTCTGAATTCCCTTCCGTTTGCTTTGTTAGAAGCAATGAAAGCATCCAGCGCCGATTTAACAGCAGCATCTCCATAAGTGTGGGCATGAATAATTATGCCGTTGCTGTTCGCATATTCAGTAATTGCATCAAGTTCATCCTGGTTCCAGATGATATTCCCGTGCTCCTTGCCCTTTTCAGCTTTTTTGTACTCTTCAAGGATCCACCCGTTCCCGCCTTCAACTACGCCGTCGAGGAAGAGCTTGATATAACCGGGATTGAAATGAGGGCTGGAATACTTCGCAACAATATCCTGAACTTCGTCAACCTTTGCCTGATACTGATCCGAATCATAACTCTTGATGTTATAGCATCCGGCGACGTTTATTTTCAGTTCTCCGGCATCATCCATCCTTTTTATAGCAGCATACAGACCGGTAGGATCATACATATTGGTAAATGCATCCAGAGCATTTGTATATCCCAGTTCCAGCAGTCTGTTCATACCGAATTCGCAGGCGCTTTTATACTGCTCCTCGTTTAATGGTTTCACAATAGCGCTGTCGCAGACATAGAATACTGCCTGGTCTCCGACATAACCGCTCGGTTTTCCGTTTAAATCAAATTCAATTATTCCTCCGCGGACTTCAGGATGATCCAGGATTCCGGCCTTCTGAAGTGCTGTCGTATTGCAGACTGCACCGTGTCCTGAGTTATCAATCAGAACAACGGGAATTCCAGGCGCGACACTTTCAATTTCCTCCGCAAAACTAAAGCCGGCCCTGCGCCTTTCAGTCAGTTCATAGGAATTCCATCCGAAGGAAACGAATTGACTGATGCCTTCCGTTTCAACCTTTTCTTTCAGGATTTCCAGAACTTCTTCATAATCGCAGCCACTGCCGGGAAGCTGCGAGTTAAGACCGGTTCCGTCAAAATAGTGACCGTGACCCTCCGTGCAGCCGGGGATTATCAGGCCTTTGCCCGTACGGTCAAGCACTTCGGTTGTTCCTTCTCCAATAAATTGCTCTGCACACTGCCGGTCACCGACATAAATGTATTTACCGTCTTTTACCGCGAATGCTTCTGCGAGTCCATCGTTTTCGCCCTCAGCGGTATAGATTGTTCCGAACACAACAAGATCCGCGGTTTCTGTTGAAGATTCAGCCTCCCCCGTGGTCAGTACCGTTTCCGCTGCAGGAGTCTCTTCCGATACATCTGCCGCAGGTGCCGGTGAACCGCAGCCGCCCAGCAAAAAAGCTGTCATGCAGACGGCAAGAACTATGCTCATCGCTTTTTTCATGATTTCATTCCCTTTCCTTTTATTCTTTCGAAAATGAGCATCCCGGAAAATCCGGGATGCTCTTAACTAAAAACATTCAGAAGCCGGCCGTATATACCGAATCCTCATTGTCTTCTTGGGATGCTCTCGATCCATGCTCCGTTCTCGTCTACGGTCCAGCCATCGGGAGTCACTCCGCCAAGCTGGCAGGCGCCAAGGGTGCCGTCCTTCGCGGGATTTAAGTAATACCACTTGCCGTTAATGAACTGCCATCCGGTGAGCATGTTGCCCTGATTGTCAAACCAGAACCAGTCGGCGGTGTGCTGTCCTTCTTTTGCATACGGATTTACGATGTAACCCCAGGTGTTTCGGAAAGACTCGGTAGAACTGTAATGCCAGATACCGTGGGCGTCCTGTGACCAGGATCCGCTCTTTACGGGATTGTTCCATTTTCCTGTGAACAGAGGCTCACGCTCTCCCTTTGAATCAGATTTTCTGGCAACCGTAATCGCCACAGTTGTTTTTTTGATCACATCCCCTTCTTTATAGCTGATGGTTATTGTTTTATCAGAAGCTTTAAGTGCGCCGGTCGGTGCAAACGTATAACCGGTAACCGGAGCGGTTGTACCGTCCTCATAAGCTGCCGTAACAACCATACCTTTCGGATCAAAGGTTTCTCCTTCGGTATAAGACAC
>JAZUHZ010000177.1:0-1585 GCA_045642005.1 Candidatus Avilachnospira sp. | reverse complement strand
CGTTTGCTCTCGGCGCCCGGATGACCAATCATAACGCCCGGATTGCCCTCCGGTGGACCGGTGTTTCCGAGGATCCGTTTGAGGAACTGGTGCAGGAAGGCGTGACGATGATCTCCGGCATGGACATCATCAGCCGGAAGGACATGAACGGCCCGGACGGCTGCAATTCCGGAACATTCTACCGGGATCAGGACGGAAAGAATCACATTCTTGCGGCGCCCTGCTGGTACTGGGGAACCTTCTATGAGCGGGTGATGCGCTATATCATCAATGACGAATGGGATGAGGTGTCCACCGAGCACGGCAGTGAGGTGGATTACTGGTGGGGCCTTGACTCGGGAGTGATCGACGTAAAGCTTTCGGACGAGCTTCCCTACGGCGTCACCCAGCTGGCAAAGATCCTGAAAAAGAGTATTATCAGCGGTGTGGTCGATATCTTTAAGACCCACCTTGTGGATAATGAGGGCGTTCTTCGAAACGACGCGGCCAGAGTCTACTCCCCCGAAGATATCATGACGATGGACTGGCTTTTAGACAGCGTGGACGGGAAAATCCCCGCCTTTTCGGAGCTCCTGCCGATGGCCAGGAACCTGACGAGGATCCTCGGCGTCTACCGGGATGAGATCCCACCGGAGAAAGAGGGGTTCATCTTATGAAGATCCTTCTTCTTGCGGATGAGGAATGCAAAGCCCTCTGGGATTACTATCGGCCGGGAATGTTTGACGGATATGATCTGATCCTCTCGGCCGGGGATCTGAAGGGAGAGTATCTCACCTTCATTGAGACCCTTTCCAATAAGCCCCTTGTTTTTGTTCACGGAAACCACGACGGGCGTTATGAGGTGAAGCCTCCCGAAGGCTGTATCTGCGCGGAGGACCGGGTCGTGACCGTAAAAGGGATCCGGATCGCGGGACTCGGAGGCAGCACCTACTATAACGGAGGAAAGCACCAGTATACGGAAGAGCAGATGAAAAGAAGGATCCGGAAGCTTTCCGGAAAGATCCGGAAGGCCGGAGGCGTGGATATCCTTCTGACGCACGCGGCGCCTAAGGGGCTCGGGGACGATGTGGATTATGCGCACCGCGGATTTGAATCCTTCCTTTCTTTTATGGAGAAGTACCGGCCGAAGTATCTGGTGCACGGACATGTGCATCTTTCCTACGGTCACGGCGTGGAGCGGATCCATACCTGCGAAGATACAACGATCATTAACGCTTTTGAGAAATATGAGCTCTCCATGGAGCCGGTTTCGGAGGGGGAAAAGCCCTCCGGCACCGTTTTCGGACGGCTGCGGGCGATGTGTGCCGCCGGAAAGAGGGCGGCAGGACAGGAATAAGGATGAAGACAGAAAGAAATCTGGCAAGATATACAGTAACCAAAAAAGGCACCCGCTGGGTAGAGGGAGGACATCCCTGGATCTATGCAGAGGAGATCACCGGCGGCCCGTATGACAAGGACGGCCGCCCGGTCCCCGAACCGGAAAACGGAGCGCTCGTGGACGCGGTGACAGAGGGCGGAAAGTACCTCGGCACCGGTTTTCTGTCCCTCTGTTCGAAGATCCGCATCCGGCTTTTATCCCGGAATG
>JAZUHZ010000176.1:0-4788 GCA_045642005.1 Candidatus Avilachnospira sp. | reverse complement strand
GCTTCTCCATCTTTCTTTTTTTCCATTACCACTCCGCAACAGAACCGTCCTCGTGACGCCAGACGGGATTCTTCCAGTTGTGGGGCGTCTTATTCTCCTCGAGAACCAGTTCTTTGTTGACATCGACACCGATGCCGGGCTTCACGGGAAGATTCACGTAGCCGTCCGTAAAGGCGAAATCCTCTTTATTGTTCACATAGTCGAGGACACTCTTTCCGACATTGTAATGGATGCCGATGGACTGCTCCTGGATCACGGCGTTGTAGCTGATGGCATCCACGTTGAGGCAGGCCGCGAGAGCAATGGGGCCTAAGGGGCAGTGCGGAGCCAGCGCAACGTCATAGCTTTCGGCCATGGCGGCGATCTTCTTCACTTCGGTAATGCCGCCGGCATGGGAAAGATCGGGCTGGACGATATCCACGCCGCCGACGGAAAGAAGCCGCTTGAAATCATACTTCGTGAAAAGCCGCTCGCCGGTGGCAATGGGAATGTTGCAGGCTGCCGCGATGTCTTTGAAGTTCTCCATGTTCTCGCAGAGAACGGGCTCCTCGATGAACATGGGATCGAATTCCTCAAGCTTTTTGGCCAGGACTTTGGCCATGGGTTTATGCACCCGCCCGTGGAAGTCAATGGCGATCCCGAAATATTTGCCGCAGGATTCCCGGATGGCAGCCACCCGTTCCAGCACCGCATCGAGCTTGTCATAGGAGTCCACCATCTGGAGCTCCTCTGTGGCGTTCATCTTGATGGCGGTGAAGCCCTCGTTTTTCTTGGCGAGAGCCGCGGCGCCCACATCCGACGGACGGTCGCCTCCCACCCAGGAATACACCTTCATCTTCTCATGGCATTTGCCGCCGAGGAGCGCGTAGACCGGAGCTCCGAACACCTTTCCCTTGATATCCCAGAGGGCCTGGTCAATACCGGAGATGGCGCTCATCATCACACCGCCGCCCCGGTAGAACCCGGCACGGTACAGGGTGGTCCAGATGTCTTCGATGTTCGCGGGATCCTGTCCGATGAGATAATCCTTCATCTCCTCCACACAGGAAAGGACGGCTCTGGCATGGCCTTCGAGGACGGCCTCGCCCCATCCTGAGGTCCCGTCATCAGTAATGATCTCCACAAATCCCCAGCGGGGACGTACAAAATAGGTATTGACTTCCTGAATCTTCATAACGTTTTCTTCTTTCTGCAGCGGTTACTCTTTTCCTGCGATCTTTCCGAGGAAAGCGATCATACGCTCGTTCTTCGGATGGTCGAAAACCTCTTCCGGGGTGCCTTTTTCCGCAATCACGCCGTCGCAGATAAAGGCAACCTGCGAGCTCACATCATGGGCAAAGGACATTTCATGGGTGACAATGACCATGGTGGTCTTTTCCGCCGCCAGCTGCTTGATTACTTTTAATACTTCGCCGGTCAGTTCCGGATCGAGCGCGGAGGTGGGCTCATCAAAGAACAGGATCTCCGGCTTTAAGGCAAGCGCCCGGGCAATGGCCACACGCTGCTGCTGGCCGCCCGACAGCTGATGGGGATAGTTATTCAGCTTGTCGGAAAGACCCACGCGGTCAAGAATCTCGGCGCAGTTTGCGAGAATCGCATCCTGTGTGTCGACTTTCTGAAGCGTCGGCGCCAGCATCACATTCTCCAGCGCCGTGTACTGCGGGAACAGATTGAAGTTCTGGAACACCAGACCGAAATGACGGCGCTTTCTGCGAATATCCTCTTCGGTCATTTTTTCATGGCTCAGAGAATCGAAGATCACCTCTTCTCCGATGGTGATCCGGCCTTCCGTGGGAGTCTCCAGGAGATTCAGACAGCGGAGAAGCGTGGTCTTCCCGCCGCCGGAAGGACCGATGATGGAGAGGGTTTCCCCGGCATCCAGTGTCAGATCCACATTTTTAAGCACTTCGGTTCTTCCAAAGCTTTTCTTTAAATTACTGACTTGAAGCAGTGCCATAACATCCTCCCCTCTTATACTCTGAAATAGTCAAGCTTCTTCTCGAGCCATCCGAAAAGGATGGTGAGAAGGCCGTTAAACAGGAGGTAATACACACCCGTAAAGAACAGCGGCCAGATGATTCCGGCAGATTTAATGAATGCCTGACCTTCCCACATGATCTCATAAACGGCGATCACGCGGACAAGGGAGGTGTCCTTCACCAGGGTGATGATCTCATTGCCCATCGGGGGAACGATCCGTTTGATCACCTGAAGAAGTGTAACCCGGAAGAAAATCTGGGAATTGGTGAGCCCCAGTACCTGTCCGGCTTCCTTCTGTCCCCTCGGCACGCCTTCAATGCCGCCGCGGAAAATCTCCGAGAAGTAGCAGGCATAGTTAATAATGAACGCCAAGAGCGCTGCCGTAAATCTTCCGTCACTTCCGGAACCCCAGATGTTATTATTGAAGATCAGTCCCGGTCCGTAATAGATGACCAGAAGCTGCAGCATCAGCGGCGTACCGCGGATGATCCAGACGATCACCTTCACAATGCCCTTTATCACTTTCACCCGGCTCATGGATCCGAAGGATATAATGAGGCCGAGCGGCAAAGCCCCGAGAAGCGTCAGACCGAAGACTTCAAGAGCCTTCAGAAATCCCTGATTCAGCGCTTCCAATACCGTTAAAAACATAGCTCTCCCTACTCTCTTTCAGAAACACGAAGCAGAGAGGTTTCCCTTTCTGCTTCGCGTAGATCACATATAAAACACTTCCGACGGATTTACTTGGCAGCGATAATAGATTCCTGAACGCCGTATTCGTTGGCAATCTTCATGACGGTGCCATCAGCATAGGCCTTCTTATAGAACTCGTTGTATGCTGCTGCCGTGTCGCCGCCCTGACGGAATCCGCAGCCGTACTCTTCACTGGTAAGCTCTACGGTGTGGGTAAGATCCGGATAGCTGGTGCCTTCACCGATCATGGCGCCGGCCATCAGAAGGTCGATCACGCAGGCATCCGCGGTGCCGGCCTGTACTTCCATCAGAGCAGCTGCCTGTGTCTGAACCGCGGTGGGCTCAAGGCCGAGTTCCTTCACTGCTGCCTCACCGGCAGAACCTGCCTCAACGGCGAAAGCAAGAGCGGAAAGGCTTTCCTTGGTCTGGAAATCCGCTGCCTTATCCTTGGCTACGACAACTACCTGCGCGTTATTGCAGTACGCATTTCCGCAGGCCATAGACTTGGTCACTTCGTCGGTCAGGGTCATGCCGTTCCATACGCAGTCGATGGACTTGTTGTTGAGCTCGAGGATCTTGTTGTCCCAGTCAATCTCGATGAATTCAGCCTTTACGCCAAGATACTCGGCAAAAGCCTTGGCCATATCCGCATCAAAACCGATCCACTCGCCGGCGTCATTCTTATAATCCATGGGCTCGAAATCGGTGATGCCTACGATCAGGGTGCCTTTTCCCTTGATGTACTCTACATCAGACTCTGCCTTGGCTGCAGGAGCTTCCTTTGCTCCGCAGGCTGCAAGAGACAGAACCATGAGGGCTGCTAATACGATGCTTACAAACTTTTTCATAATTTCTCCTTTTTATCCGATCTGCTTTCTGCAGGATCTATTCGTTTCATTATAGTAGCATGATAAAGCGTTTCTGTCAATCCAAACCGGGAAAAAGAACAACTCTCCGGTTGATTTTCAGGAATTGTCTGCTACAATGAAAGAAAAGAGTGACAGGTTATAAGAAACGGACGGATCTATGAGCAGAAAAATTGCGGAAAATATTTATCAGATTACCATCGATCTGGAGAATAAGGCGCTCAGGAGCCTGAACTCCTATTATATAAAGGGACTTCCCGGAGAAAAGAGCCTCCTGATCGACGCCGGGTTTAAGACAGCCTCCTGTTTTGACCAGATCCTGTCGCAGCTTCGTCCGCTCGGATATGAGAAAGAAAACACGGATTTTCTGTGTACCCACATGCACACAGACCATACGGCGCTTTCCACTGCGCTCGCGGGAGAAAACTGTCAGATCTTTATGCACGAGGCCGATCTTGACTTTGCAAGGTTCCGTTCCCCGGGGACGAAAGCTTTTGAAGATTTCATGCATCAGTTTCTTGAGGAAGGTGTTCCCGCAGAGAAAGTGACCGGTTTTGAGGTCAGAAAGAGTATCCGGAATGCCGATTTCCGCGATCCCCGGTTTGTTCCGTTTGCCGGCGGAAAGCACCTTTTCTACGGCGGATATGATCTGGAACTTGTCCATGTGCCCGGTCACAGCGCCGGAAACTGCATGATCTGGGTGGAAAGCCTCTCTCTCATGCTGACCGGAGACCACATCCTTTACGATATCACGCCGAATATCTCCGTGCTTCCCGGGGAGAAGGATCTGCTCGGGGCTTACCTCCAAAGCCTCCGGCTCGCAGACCGTTATGATCCGGAAATCACCTGCCCGGGCCATCGGGAGTCCGGGGATTATCATAAGCGGATCGCCGAGCTTCTTCTCCACCATGACGCCCGGATCAAAGAGTGTCTCGATATCGTCCGGATGCACCCGGGTTCCAATGCCTATGAGATCGCCGGCCGTCTTTCCTGGAGCGTAAAGGCCCGTTCCTTTGAGGAGTTCCCGGACGAACAGGTCTTCTTTGCGCTCTCCGAGACGCTCGCGCATCTCGAATACCTCAGGATCCGTCAGAAAATCCGGAAGGAAGGCAGCTGCCGGTACTATCCGGGATAAGGCATAAGCCGCGTGAAACGCCTGACACCCGTGAATAAAGTATACGGCATAAGCCTCGTGAAACGCTGAACGCACGTGGAACAATAAAGAAGTTTCACGGGGGTCCGGGTTTCA
>JAZUHZ010000175.1:0-16436 GCA_045642005.1 Candidatus Avilachnospira sp. | reverse complement strand
GATCTCCGTTACAATCCCGGCAGGCTTCACGACCTGAATCACGGGTTTTCCATAGACATAAGTTGTGCTCCCGTCTGTCCAGAAAAGCGTTACCTCGGCTTCGTCATTGGAATAGTACCCCGGCTTTCCGGAGGACCGGATTCCTTTATCCGGATCATAGTCCGTTCCCTGATCCCCTCTGTCGGAATAGCCTGCACCGGACGAAACCTTCCGCACGGCAGTTTCACTCGCTCCGATATCAAAGGACAGCGAATATTTTGTCCTCGGTTCGATATTCTTTATGTCTGCGCAGATACTTTTTCCCCGGATAACAAGTTCATACTCCGTTGGTTCGCTGAGGATTCTTTCTGCCCCATCCTCCGGTTTTGCCTTCACCACCGGGGTTCCGAGGTATTCCACATTTTCGGAAAGATCGTCACGGATTCTCAGCTCACTTGCTTTTTTCACCAGTTTGATGGCAATGGTATCGAGGACATTCTTCAGTTCCGCTTCACTTGATACCATCACGGATGCCTTATTTCCCATAGTGCCTACGGCCTGTGACACCGTCTGCAGCGCGGAACCGTATCCTTTGTTGGTATTGATCAGAATACTGTAGAAGGCTTCGATCTGATCACCGGGAAGGCTTGCCGCCTCATAGACCGCATAGGGCAGGGCAACCGGATACTCATTGTCCGTTCCCGAGGAAGCTCCCGTAATGGAATCGGGAATTGCGGTCGGCTGTCCGTCCGTGATAAAGATCACGATATTCTCGCAGTCCTCACTCTGCACAAGGCACTGGGTGATCAGAGAAAGCCCGCTGTAGTAGTTGGTTCCGCCATTGGCTGTGAGACTTGTAATGGCGGAGACCGCCCGGTCAGCCGTCACTTTGTTTTCTTTGATCACACACTCTGCCCCGCCGGACCCCGCAAATTTGATCACGGAGTAGCGATTCTCCGGATCGGCCTTCAGGGTATTGATCATGGAGGAAGCCTGTTCCTTAAGCTTCGTGATCCGCTGTTCCGAACTTCTTACATTGGACGTTTTCGTTCCGTCCATGTTGTAGGCCATGGATCCCGAACAGTCGAGCACAAATACAATGTTTTTCCGTTTGTACTCCGGTGCCACCTGATAATCGGTAAAAGCATCCAGATAAAGACGGTAGTCATTTGCTCCGTTTCTTCCGGTCTCCGGATTTCCTCCGTTTCCCAGGTAATCGATTTTTTTCGAATAGGTCAGCTTCGGATCGAATACCGTCTTCGTATCTTTTACTTCCCCATTGTAATGGAAATGAAGCACGACCTCCGGATTCTGACCGGTGGCCCTTACATAATTAAAGCATTCGATGGGTTCCGAGCAGCGGGAACCATTATTATTATAGGTATACCTTGCCGTATCCGTCCGGTATTCGATTCCCGTAAACGAGATCCTGTTATCGGTCATGGTGCCGCTTGCCACCGGCATGAAATAAAAACACCAGTCCCTCGGTGTCTGAGTCCTCTGTGCGCCGTAATACCAGCTGCCGGTCTGACCGGACTCATAGATCCCGCCGGGAAAAAGTCTCTTCGTCTCCCCGTTTCGGATCGTAAACTGCTCTGAAGCCTTAACATCCGGAACATAAATATAATTCGTGGAACGCGTATAGCCGTAAAAAGCGCGTACCTCATACCGGAAACTGTCTCCTATGACTCCGGGAATCTCGTCCGCATTGTCGATCTCTGTTGTCACGGTAAGCGCGCTGACAAGCGTTGCAGCATCGGACTCTCCGGAAAAACAGAAAACAGAAAGCAAAAAAGAAAGCGCCAGCCCGTAAATTAACTTTTTTTCTGCAGAGAACATATCCATCCTCCTGATTTTTATTCATTCTCCCTGTCCTGAAACAGCGGATAATCCAAAAGCCGGTAGCCGCCTTCCACCAGTACCGGATGCCATATCCTTATATACGCCGACAGGTCCTCTCCCAGTCCGGCATCCGCGGCTTCTCCCGCGACGGTTCCGAATTCATCCGAAAATTGAATTTCCGAAGAAATCGGCACGCTGTTCAGCCGGAAAAGGCGGAGAAAGTGTGTCGGACATTCTTTTGACAGTTTCAGAGTGGCCGTGTAGCTCCGATGGCATTCTGTCGGCGGCTCTTCCGTAAAACTGAGAACGGCTGCTGCCTTTTCATCTTCATCAAAAGCATTGTCATGCAGTGCATTTTCTATGATGCGTGCCAGTTCCCTCCCGGGATCTTCGGAATACATGATCCTTGTATCATGGGTATAACGGCATTCCCTGGCAATCTGGCAGTAATCATTCAGCCTTGATTTTTCCATGTAGATCACGGAAAAATCCACGGCGATTCCCGCAAAGAGGATCATGACCGTAAGGAATACCGCAGAAACCGCCAGGATGTCACCTCGCTCCTCACAGATCATTGTCCTGATCCCTGTCCGTCTTTTCTCTTTCATAGTCAAATGTTCCGGCATTTCTGATCTGTTTTCCCACCACCCTGTCATATTTCAGGATTCTGGTTTCCCTGACTCCTTTCCCGAAGATTTTCCGTTGGAACATGTTTTCACCGAAGAAACTTTGACCAAGGGGTGTCAGCGCACGGAAAGTGCAGGTCACTTCCGCCTCCACATACATCCTCCTCGTGGTAAGAAAGCTTTTGATTTCGTCATTTTCAAATTTGTGCTCTTCCGGATTTTCCGGATTCGGGCCCGGGACGCTCATCTCAGTCTCCCTGTCATTTTCAATATGCGCACTGAGAATTCTGATCCTGAGCTCCTCCGGACGGAAACCGATCAGAGCGCTGTCCCGGATACTCTCTTCCATGGCCTTTTCGAGGGACCCATAACCTGCCGCCCAATCCGTTTCCTCATCCAGGTTGCCTTCTCTCTCATAATCTCCGGTGTCAAGAAGCACCCCTGCGTCAATATTCCAGCTGGCATGGGTATACCCGTAATCAAAAGACGCCTTCTGATAGATGATCCACCCGCAGTCAATGATAAAAAACACGATCAGCAGAAACACGGGGAACACCAGTGCAAACTCCACCATTCCCTGCCCGGTCTCATTCTTCCATATTCTGCTTTTTCCGGTATCCTTCCGCAAATATGTCCTTCCTTACCACGCTGCTATATACGGTGACCGTTCTTTCATCTCCCCGGTTTTCCGACCCGAATAAAAAATACCCCTTCCCCAGAAGCGTTACGGGTTTAAAATCACAGGAAAGCTGCAGACTTGCCCTGTAATAGGAATAGTTGGAAAATCTTTTTTCAAACCGGTCACCAAATGCATCTTCCCCGGATCTGTCGCTGAAATATACATAATATGGATATTCCGCATTTTCATCCCCTTCGACCAGAATAAATTCATCAAAACTGATCTTTGGTTTTCCCTCTCCCGTATAGAGATTCAAAAGTACAGTCTGTATCGTTTCTTCGGCTTTTCCTTTTGTCCCGTCAGAAAGATCCTCTCCCGTCACATGGTTCAGGGCATCCACGGCAGCGCTTTCCAGATTCATTCTGGTTACGGCATAACGGAAAAAATCCACAGGAACCAGCGCAAGAAGCAGAAGGAGAGGCAGAATCAACGCAAATTCAAGGATGGACTGCCCGCTTTCCTCACGAACCTTTTTCATCAGCTCATCATTCCGAATACATCATCATCGATGTCTCCGCCCTCCATGATCCCGGAAAGGAGATTCCTTGCATTCGACCAGGCATCCTCACAACGGGACAGCGCCATGGAGGCACGGTCTTCCGGCTGGATATCTCCGCCCATCCGCTCGAATTTTTCCGGAGTTATGATATTGGTGGACTGCCCGGGATTCCCGGACCGCACGGACTGCCTGAGCGCCTCATTTTCATGCAAAAGCATCTCATTCTTTTTCTTTAACGTCTCGCAGAGGTCCGTCATGTTGGACAGTGAATCCTCCAGCTCCACATTCTTTAGCTGCACTTCCGTCATTTCCTGCATTTTTTCCTTCATGTCGCTCTGCTGTTTCGCGATATTCTCCGCGAAATACTGGATTCCCTTCTGCTGGGATTCCATCTGTTCCATGAGCTGCGAGATGCTTTTCTTCAGTGTCTTAATGAAGCTTCTCGCCTTCTGAAGATCCTGATTCAGGAGAATATTGTTCTTTTCCGCATCTTCATAATGCCTGAGAAGTATTTCATTGTTCCGTAATTCTTTCTCCAGTTCCTGGATCCGCTGCGTACTTTCCGGTTCATCCGCCTGTCCATCAGATCCTTCTTCCCGTTCTGAAAGCTCCTTCTCCAGTTCCCCGATTCTCTCCTCGCCTCTTTTAATGACTCCCTTCTGGCCGTCGATGATCTCACTTTTTACATATAACTGGTTCTGCAGTTCTCCGATCGTATGCGTAAGGCTCTCCGCCTCCAGTTTCAGGGATTCATTCTCCGAAGCCAGAAACTCTTTTTCTCTCCTTATCTCCTCATAACGGCTCTCGATATCCCGAAGCCGCGCCACGTCTTCTGAAGATTCATCCTGATATCTTTTTTCGTCCTCATTCTGCCGGAGCATCTCCTCGAGAACCTCTACCCGCTCCCTGGCCTCCGTCAGTTCTTTTTCGCTTTTCTGAAGCTGATCTTTTAATACCTGGGACTCCCTTATGACATCTGATTTTTCGGCCGAAATATCCTTGAGCTGCTGCTCGAGTTTGGTTTTCAGACTCTCCAGGCTTTCCATTTCCTGTGTGTCTTTTCTTGAACTGAAAATCACTGATTTCATCGCTGCTCCCTTCCATCCTCCGGAAAAACCGGTGTAAGTCTGTCGCCTTTTCCGATTCTTTCGCCGTCTTCCGAGGCGATCTCCAGTACATGACAGGTTCCTTTTACAAATTTTCCCACCCGCCACGGGCGGATGTTTTCTTTTTCAAGCACGCGGAAGTCCCTGTCAAGGTACACCGCGCAGATGGGAAATCGCATGAAAAACATATGGATGCTCCGGCACTCCGTGAGCAGAAGGCCTTTTCCGGTTCCGGGATTTTTTCTCAGCATATACCCGCAGAATCTTGTCATAAAGGTATCGGCACATTCCGCTTCAATATGAAATTTTTTTTCAGCACAGAGAATGTTCATTACTTAAAGGCATCCAGGGCCGTCAGCGCCGCCGGACCGAGAAGTACCATGAAAAGGCACGGAAAAATACAGAATACAATGGGAAAAAGGATTTTGACCGGAAGCTGATTGATCTTTGTTTCCACATCCTGTTTATGGGTCTCCCGGATGGTATCCGACTGGATCCTGAGGATATTCTGCAGGGAGGATCCCATGGCATCCGCCTGCAGGCAGGCGCCCACAAACGTTTTGATTTCGTTGTTGTCACACCGGTCCGCAAAAGCATTCAGCGCCTCTGCCCTCGGCTTTCCGAGGGTGATCTCCCGCTGCGTGATCGCCAGTTCCTCATAAAGCGGCCCTTCGCCTTTATCGGAGATATAGGAGATGGCCTGGTCAAAACCGAGCCCCGCAGTGACACTGACATTCAGAAGATCCATCATATCCGGCAGTGCATGGTAGATGGCATCCTTTCTTTTTCTGATCTTTCCCTGAAGACTGAACCGTTCCATCGTATACGCACCGTACAGGCCTCCGGCCAGATACAGAAGGCTCGTTATCGTATCATTTCCGGTAAGCTTTCCGAACAGGAACAGAAACCCGCCCATGGAACTCATTTTCACAAGAAGAAGGGCTTTATACCGTTCCACAGTCAGCTCAACCCTGGCCTTTTTCAGATCCTCTTCCAGTTTTCCGCCGTTCTTTTTACTCTTCGGGATGAAAATCTCCGTAAAATCGAGGAGGGCATTGAGCACGGCCCGGAGAATTTTCTGTCCGAGCATTTCCTGTTTTCCCGGATCCGCTGCCTGAAAATCTCCTGTCTGTTCCGTTTCCAGAAGTCGTTCCTGAATCCTGAGCTTTTTATAAAAAATCCGGTTCAGGAGAAGGAGAACTGTCAGATATGTGAATGCCGCGGTACTTGCCGCAAATGTGATCTCCACTTTTGCCCCCTATAATTTCACGTTAACGGTCTTCATAATGATCATATAGCCGACTCCTTCCATGATCACACAGACCAGCAGAATGACCTTTCCGATCGTTGTTTCAAAAAGAGGATCCATATAGCCGGGGGTAAGAACACTGACCACCACGAGAAGGATGACCGGCAGAAGCCCCACCACAATGCCTGAAATCTTTCCCTGGGCTGTCATGGATCCGACATTCCGTTTTAGTGTCATCCGGTCCCGGATTGTTTTGGAGATGGTATCCATGATCTCTGACAGATTTCCGCCGACCCGCTGCTGCACTTCAACCGCCGTGATCAGAAGCCCGAGGTCTTTGGATTCCATTCTTCCGGCCACTCCCCGAAGGGCCTCCGTCACCGTAGAACCGAGCCGGATCTCTCTTGAGGCCGTGAGAAACTCCCGGTTGATCGGATCCGGCAGCGTTTCCGTTACACTGACCAGGGCCTGCGGAAGGGAATGCCCTGCCCGAAGCGCATTCGATATGATTGTCAGCGCATCTCCGAGCTGCTTTTCAAATTCTTTCTTCTGATTGTTCCCCAGGACTTTCAGAAGAATGACCGGTGCCAGGGCGAGCACAACAGCAGTCAGAATACTGAGCACAGTTTTTCCGAGCACCATGTACAGAAAGCTCGGAGGAACGAGCACGATGAAGATCCACAGAAAAACGAAATCATCCACCCGGATGGCAAGCCCGGAAAGCCGGATCGCGCTTTTTAAACCTTCCGGAACAAAATACTTCGGAATCCGGATCCATCCTTTTTTCATGCTTTTTTCTTCCGGAAGCGCCGCATCCTCGTCTGATTCCATGTTTTTGATCCCAATAAGCCGTTCCGTGATCCTGAGTTTTTTCCGGAAAACCCGGTTCAGAAAAAGCGTAACCAGAGCATAGACAAAGACTGCCAGGGAAATAAGAAACACATAAAGCATCATATCTTCTGCACCTTTTTCTGGTAGAACCATTCATCCCGGCAGACGATCCCATTGTCCTTGATCTTACCGGCCGCTTTCGGATGAATGCCGGTTGCAAGAAACTGTCCCGCAATGCGTCCCTGGGAATCGAAGCTTTCCTGCTCAAAAGTGAAAATGTCCTGCATGACCACCGTATCTCCCTCCATCCCGATGATCTCGGAAATGCTGATGATCTTACGGCTTCCGTCCCGGAGACGGGACTGCTGCACCACAATGTCAATTGCAGAAACGATCTGTTCCCGGATGGCCTTTTCCGGAAGCTCCATCCTGCTCATCATGACCATGGTCTCCAGTCTTGCAACCACATCCCGGGCCGAATTGGCATGAACCGTGGTAAGGGATCCGTCATGTCCGGTGTTCATGGCCTGCAGCATATCCAGCGCTTCTCCGGAACGGCACTCTCCGACGATGATCCGGTCCGGCCGCATACGGAGAGCGTTCCGGACAAGATCCCGGATCATGATGGCGCCTTTCCCTTCGATATTGGCCGGCCTTGATTCCAGGGACACCACATGATCCTGCTCCAGCTGCAGCTCTGCCGCGTCCTCCACGGTGACAATGCGTTCCCTGGCCGGGATAAAGGCGGAAAGCACATTTAATAGCGTGGTTTTTCCGGAACCGGTTCCGCCGGAGACAATGATGTTGCAGCGGCCCTTCACTGCCGCCTCCAGAAAGCTTGCCATCTGGACAGACATGGAGCCGAAACCGATAAGGTCCGAGATCTGTAAGGGGCGTTTGGAAAATTTACGGATTGTCACGGAAGGGCCGTGAATGGCGATCGGCGGAATCACCGCGTTCACACGGGATCCGTCTGCAAGCCTGGCATCCACCATGGGGGTTGACTCATCGCACCGTCTTCCGATGGCGGAAACAATCCGGTTGATCACCTGCAGCAGTTCCGCATCGTTTCTGAATTCGGTATTTGTCAGCATCAGCTTTCCGGAGCGTTCCACATAGATCCGGCTGGCGCCGTTTACCATGATCTCCGAGATGCTCTCATCCCGGAGGAGAGGTTCCAGCGGACCGAGTCCCACCGCATCGTCATAGATTTCCTGTGCAAGCCTCGTCTCCTCCAGTCTTGTGAGATGCTGTTCCTGCCGCTGAAGGGAGAGGTGGATCAGATTCATGATCTCCGACTGGGAGGAGCGGATATCCGCATTGTCCTTAAATATGCGGTTGCACTCGTCAATAATGTCCCGGCGCACGTTTTCCCGGATCTGTTCGTACCTGGCATCGCTCCGGAGGCTCACTTCCGCATTGTACTGCATCGGCGGCTGCGGCACGGCTGCCTCGCCGTTTTCCTTTGGAGCGCCCGATTCCCGCGGAACCAACTCTCTCTGTATTCTGTCCGTCCAGCTCATTTCGAACTATCACCCTTCTTTAACAGTCTCTTCGGCTTCTTTTCCTCCGCCACATCGATCTCGGCCGCAATCTGCCGGATCATTTTGGAAAGCCTGCAGCCCCTTTTCTCCCTGACAAGCGGATTCCCCTGATCGGCCGCCTGGCAGACCGACTTTTCATCCTCGGGAAGAGACTTCCAGAGCGCAGTGCCAAGCGTTTTTTCCACGGCGTCTTTTGAAACCTTATTTTTCTTCTCCCGGTTGAGGATCAGACGGATCTTCTCAAGATCCGAGATCATCTGCAGAATTCCGAGTACTTTTTTGGTATTCCTCACCATCGGGATATCCGGCGTCGTGATCAGAAAAACCTGAGTTGCGGTATCCATACACATCATGCTCACATCATTCAGACCGGCCGGCGTATCAATCACCACAAAGTCGTAATACATCCTGAGGATGGAGATGATCCTGTCGGCCTGATCCAGGGAAACCGCGTTATGATTTTCCGGATTCAGCGGAGACGGGAGAAAGCTGACTCCTGTCCTGTGCATGGACATGTACTGCCGGATCGTATCGATATGCGGATTTCCCTCCTCCTCCAGAAGTTCAATGATGCTTTCCTTCGGATTCATTCCGAAGTAGGAGGACACATCCCCGAACTGCATGTCGTAGTCAAGGACCACGACTTTATTGCCCCTCTGTGAGAGCTCCACGGCAAGACTTACGGCAAAGGTAGTCTTGCCGATGCCGTCCTTGGCCCCCAGGACCGCCAGAACCTTGGACTTGCAGGAAGCAGAGTTGGTATTATCCATAGCCAGAAGGCGTTTTGACTCATTGGAATAGATTCCCTTCAGTTCATAGGAAAGCCCGAGGGAATCCGCATTCTTCGGGATCACATAGTGGATTCCGAGAGACATCAGTTCCGCCATCAGATAACTGTCATTTTTATCGCCCATCACGACCGGCGTGCACCGCGGACGAAGAATATAGATCTGCTGACAGGTACGGAGCGTCACCTGGGCGGTATCACAGGCCAGAAGAATATCCGGCGTGGAACGGTCAACCTCTTCCATCACCTTGTTTTCTTCGGTTACAACCGAAATAACTGTAAGTTCTTCGTCTGTGATCCTGGCACGGACCGTCTGGCAGTCTTCACTGTGACCGAAAAGAAGTATCCTCATAGCGCTCCTTCCTCCGTATTTTCGGCATCGTCTGCCTCTTCCTGCTCCCCGGGCATTGCCTCTTCCTCTGCCGCAAAGATTTCAGGCTCCGGAAGGATCTTCGGCTCTTCCGTATACATCCGGAGAATCTCGCTTCTCGGGCTGTCCATGATTTCCTCATCCCCGGTGGATCTCAGGATGACACTCAGATCCCCGCTCTTTTCCATCAGCGTGATGGCCGCCGCCTGTTCGGGCGTTGCCTCCAGGGTGATATGATTGTATTCGCTGAGGCTCGTGCGGTAGATGACATTGGAGACCGCCGCCACTTTCAGGTTCTGCATGGCGATTGTGGAGACCTTATTGCCCTGATTTTCTTCAAAGATCACGGTATTGGCAGGGTTCTCCTCTCCGTAATACTCCGTCAGGCCCTGCCCGGCGCTGAGTTTCGCATCGCTTCCTTCCACACTCCAGTCAATCGACCTTGTGTAGATCAGATCCACACGATTCCCCACCTGCAGGTTGTAGCCGACAGCCTGTTCCGTATCCACTTTCATGGTCACGGCCCGCATGCCTTTTGTGATCTGCATGGAAAGCCCGAGCTTCTCATCATCCGGACTCAGAGCTCTTTTCGGAGTGATCACTTCCCCTTTGAATATATCAGAATAAGCCACTTTTCCGTTCACTTCTTCCAGTGTGGAAAAGCAGCCTGCAAGTTCCTCGTCAGCCGGTATCTTTATGGTTTCCACGACCGCATTGGCCGCACTGATCACGGTGTATGGCCGGATGTTGGCCGAAGCCACGACCCGGGTGACCGTTTTCTCCGCGGGAGTATTGGCTGCCTCCCGGGCTTTTTCCTCTCTGTCTTTGATTAAAAGGTATGCGCTCAGGAACATCACACAAGCTGCCAGGAGCGCGAAGATCCGGATTTTTTTCATGTCGTTTCTGCCTTTTTGTCAGAGGGGGTGCCGGTTTCCCGACACCCTTTTGACGTTTTGCAAAGTTTATTGTGTTTGTTTTGGTAGGATCTGTTTTTTTGTAAGGAAAAACAGGTTGTTTTGGTTTGTAAAGTTACGTTTTGTTTCTGAATTCTCCGTGCTGTTTCTTTCTTCTGCTCATCACGCTCCGGGTTACGGTTTCAATATGATTCTGCCGGGCCCTCATAAGCATGCTCGCGTGACATCGCTCGCATAATCGGGCCCGCAGAATCATTTGAAACTCGGAACCCTTCCGCTATCCATCGCAGAAGAAAGGATCAGCACATTAGATATCGATTATCTTTCAAAAAATCAGTGACTTTCGCCTTCTCCTCCTCCGCCAGCTGCCGCGGAAGTCTCAAGTTCACTTCCAATGTTTTCAAAAATCCCATTCACTTTGCCGCCAAGGATCCTGAGCGCACCAATGGCTACAACTGCAATGAGTACGACAATCAGTGCATACTCGACAAGGCCCTGGCCGCTCTCTTCGCCGGCAAATTTCTTCATAAGTTCCTTCATATTCTCTTCCTCCTTAAAATAATTTTTGTTTCTTTTATTTCAAAAGCCCTGGGGCTTTTGTAATCCTTTTACCCCCACAAAATGGTGTTCCAGGTGTTCTGGGCCACTCTGAAGAATTCCTGCGATACGGAAAAGAGGAGACCGGCCATCAGCGGCAGGCACATCGGGAAGGCGCTCCGACGGGTTAATGTCCTCAACTTAAACTTACAGAGGATATATCCGATCATCGCCGCACTCATCCCGACCACAAACGGGACGAGGTTTTCCGTTCCCGCGATGAACGCTCCGACCATGGCAAGCTTTACATCTCCCATTCCGACTCCTCCTGAGCTTGCGATGAGCTTCGTAAGAAGCGCGGCCGCGATGAAAAGAAGAAGGATGAGTCCCGTCGCTTCCAAAGAGGAAAGGAGAGCTCTCCACCCGCCTGAGAGAAAGCGGTAGAGAATCCCGGCTCCGAAGAGCCCGAGCACCATCTCATTTCCGATCATCCGGATCATTTCGTCCACGCAGATCCCGAAGCAGGCGACGAGGACAAATCCCGCGGCGAAGAGTGCTTTCCAGGAGGGTTCACAGACTGCCGTCACCGCGGTGAACCCTCCGCAGAACAGAATGCACCCGAGCTTCTGCCAGATACTTCCCGGCGGGAGCGGCAGCGGTTTTCCCCGCTTCTTCGCTTTCCAGACGGCGTACCGGTAGGCTTCCCGCGGGACAAACGCGGCCGCGGCGGAGACCGTGAGAGTGATTATGACTGTGAACCAGACGCTTCCTTTCATGATCCGAAATCGTAGTTTTCCATGATGGTGTCATAGATTTCCATGACTTTTTCCTGAAAGCCCCGGACTCCAGCGAGGGCCACCAGGGCGATGAGTACGATAATCAGAGCATATTCGACTAAACCCTGTCCGCTCTCTTCGCTCATGAATCTTCCGCTCCTTTCGTTTCGTCTTCGGCTCCCTTTTTATCATGGGACGCGTTCTGAAAGGCGGCAGGTTTCGTTACAGGGGCGTTTTCCCGGTGTTATTAGTTGGTTCCGGGGGCGTTCTGACGCATAAACAGTGTGAAACAGAGCAGACCGTGAAACATCAGAGATGTTTCACGGTCTGCTCCGTTTCACGCTGTTTATGTTATTATTTCACGCTGTTTATGTTATTGTTTCATGCTGTTTATGTCATTTTTCGCATTGTTTATGTTACATCATTTCTTCACTTTCCCCGAGGATATCGTCGGCGATGTATTCTCCCCAGGAATAGTTCCGGAGGAAATTTTCAGATCGTCCGACGGTGTGTTCTCCATTCAGGTAACTGTAGAGATCACAGCTTCCGATCATCTCGGAAACCGCCCGGCGCATACTGCCTTTCGATTCCACAAGCTCCCCGATGCCGTACTCTCTGAGTTCCTGCACCAGGCTGAAATACGTCTTCCGAATCCTGGCCAGCGTACTCTTATTCACGCTCTCATTTTCCCAGAGGCATCCCACGATTTCGTCCGGGGATACAAAACCGCCATTCCGGGCCACAAGGAGCGCGAGAAGTTCCTTGGCCTTCTTATTCTTAAAGGGAATGGCTTTTCCGTCGATAAATACATCAAAATAACCGAACATCCTCACACGGATCTCTTTTGCCTCCATGGCAGGCTCTCCGTCTGAAAGGACTGAAGCCCCGGATGCCGCATCCTCCGGAAGAAGCCTGCAGCAGAGATAAATCTCCCGCATACTGAATTTGACATAGGTACAGTAGTAATGCTCGATATTTTCTCCGTTCAGGAACCGGAACTCACACTCGGCCGGTTCATCTCCGGGAAATGCGCCCTCATTCATGGCTCTGTCCACCAGACCGCGGAGATCCTCCCGGTCCTCAGCGCTGATCACGTTGTCTAAGAGATTGCTGAAGGAATTATTCAGAAGCACCTTCACACCGCGGTACATTTCCTGGTTGCGGAAAGTGGAACATTTGACAAATTCGCAGTAGTGATTCTTGGTGTCCAGATAGAGAACCACGTCGTAGGCATTTTTCAGGGCATTGATAAAGGATCCGTGATACCCGGGCTTTTCCACGGGATTCGCCACTTCGACCGGCTGATAGGTCAGCTTGAAAATAATATCCCCGGGTTCTTCGCCCCACTGCGCTTTCATAAAGCCTTTCATTTTGACGACTCTGCCGTCCGGACACCAGAAATTATGGGTCACCTCGATCGCATCACGGCTCTCGGAGGCCCGGTTCAGATCCTTTTCAAAAGCTTTCCTTTCCATATAAGGAATGGAAAGATAGATATCGTCCTCCAACCGCTGCCAGTCCGGGTTCTGATAACTCACATGGACAAAAGACTTCATCTTATCATTGATATAAAGAATCCTCGGGTGAATGCCGTTGCTGCAGTAGATCACACCGAATGGCTGATCTTCATATTTTTCATCGATGCTGCCGTCACTGATGGCCTTTTGCAATGCTTCACGATTCATATCAACACCTTAAGGGAAACAGACGTGAAGCGTTACCGGAACGTTCCGGGAACGTTCCATAATTATAAGTAACGCTTCCTATAACTACAGGTTATATCTGTTTGCACACCAAAACTATTATATTCGGATTATACCCCGCCGTCTTTACTTTGTCAAACGTTAATAAATTCACAAAACCTCCACGGTCTTTTTGAGGTGTGTGGAATAGATGAGTTTTTTCACCACCGGCTTCCGGAGAAGCTGGGAAAGAGATTGCGCATAGAGATGAAGCTGCAGCCGGTAGCGTTCCAAAAGTGTCTCCTCCGTCTCCACGCGGTCCGTTTTATAGTCAATGAGCGTGATTCCTTCGTCCTCCACGATATAAGCGTCAATGATTCCCTGCAGAATCTGCAGTTCCTCCGAACGGACCCCGGGGTGCAGAGAGCAGGCCGGATGTCCTGTCATGAAATGCCGTTCCCGGAAAAGGATTCCTTTCCCGGCAGCCGCCTCCATTTCTTTTCCCAAGCGAGTCCCGCGGAAATCCCGGATCACCTCCCTGACCCGCTCCATCAGGTCTTCGGATACGCCGGGAATATCCGGTACACAGGTCTCCGGCGGAAGGGAGTAATCAAGGATCTCAAACGCCCGGTGCACGATCGTTCCGTACTCTGCGCCTTTTACCGCCTTCTTTTCCGCAAGATCCCTTACAAACTCAAATTCAGTCTCCGCAATCACTTCCTCTTTCAGTTCCGAAACGGAGACTTTCGGTCGAAGATGCGTCTCTTCCGAATAAGGATACGTTCCCGTAAAACTCTCACAGACATCCCGGTAGACGGTTTCCTCCGGCGCCTCTTTCAGCAGGGAAAGAACCCTGGAGGCGCGGCTGGCGGCCTCTTCTTTTTCAGAAAGAACAAGCGTTCCCTTCTCAAAGATCCGGCAGGCGATGCTCTCCTTTTCCATTGCTTTTGCAGCCCGCAGGAAATCAAGCTCCGAGGAGGCTGATGCGGGGGAGGGAGGATCTTTCCGGAACTTTTCCTCATTTTTATATTTTCCGGCAAGGATCAGCTTCTCCCTGGCACGGGTCATGGCCACATAGAGGACCCTGAGCTCCTCTCCGATCAGTTTTTCCTTCATCCGCTCTTTGATCAGACGCGACTTTAAGGAAGGATACCGGATCCGCTCTTTCTCATCGATATAGTCGCAGGAAAAGCCGTATTCCTCGTCCATCACAAGATTCTGCCTGAGGTCCATCATATTGAAGTCGCTGTCCATGGAAGCTACCAGTGTGACCGGGTACTCGAGGCCTTTCGATTTATGGATCGTGGTAATCCGAACCACATCCTCATCTCCGGAAATGTCCGGTGCCTCCCCGGTATCGGTATCATATTTTCTCAGCTGTTCGATGTACCGGTTAAAATTAAAGAGACCGTGATAACTTGTGGCGCAGTAATTTTCCGCCCGGAGAAGGAGCATGTCCAGATTTTTCCGGCGTTTTTTTCCGCCGGGGAGAGCCATGACATAGGCATAGTACCCGGTGTCGGTATAGATCCGGTACAGAAGCTCATGAACGGAAAGCGTCTTTGAGAGGCGCCTGTATTGCTCCAGTTCCGCAAGAAAGGCGGCCGCCTTCTCCTCTTTCTGCGCAGCATTCCGGAGGACCTCGTAAAACGGAAGGCCGCTTCCGTAACGGATGCGCATCGCGGCAAGTTCCTCGTCGGTAAATCCGCCGATCGGGCTTCGCATCACGGCAGCAAGAGGAATGTCATTTCTCGGATTATCAATAATTGCGAGGGCAGAAAGAGCCGTGACCACTTCCGGGGCACTGAAGTACCCCCTGGAAGAATCAAAGTACGCCTCGATTCCGGCCTCCCCGAGAAGTTCCACGAGGCTCTCCGCTTTTTTTCCGTTGCGGAGGAGAATGGTAATATCCTTCTTTTTATACGGTGCCTTCTCCCCTTCCGTTAGTTCTTTAATCCGGCGGGCAATCATCAGGCAGGAAAGCTCTTCATCTGAATAAGCAGACTCCGTCTCCCCTTCCGTCAGCATGAGAAGAAGCTCCGTCCGGTTCGCATCCGGGTCCGTCTTTCCGTTCTCTTCTGCATCCGTCCGGCCGGGGTACAGCGCACAGCTTTCATCATACAGAATGCCCCCGGTTTCCGGTTTCATGATATCACAAAATATTTCGTTTATACTAGAAATTATATCTTTTCTTGACCTGAAGTTTCTGTTTAATTCGATTTTTATTGAGTTTGATCCGGCTGTCCCGGGATAGGAATCGTAAGCAGCAAGTTTTCCGGTAAAAAGTTCCGGCCTGGCATCCCGGAAACCGTAAACGGACTGCTTGACATCTCCCACCATAAAAATATCCGGCCGCCCGAACCGTTCCGCGGAAAGGGCCTGAAGAAGCGCCTCCTGGACATCGTTCGAGTCCTGATACTCGTCGATCAGAATCTCATCAAACCCTTTCGCCAGATTCTCCGAAAGGGCGGAAAATACCATCTCTCCGTCCTTTTCTTCATATAAAAGGCGAAGGGCCAGATGCTCCATGTCCGAGAAATCCACGATTCCCCGGTCCCGCTTTACCTCGGTAAAACGTTCCCGGAAATCACGCACCAGGTCCAGAAGTACCAGAAGATCCGCCGCGGAACCGCGGCTTGCGGCATCCGCCTTTTCATAGGGGATGGCAAAAGAAGGCATCAGCGTCTGCTTCACATAACCCCTGGCTTCTTCGATGAGCGCCCGGGCGGAAGCTTTCCTCTCTTCTGTGCCTCCGGGGCATTTTTTCGTGGAGAGCTTTGGCGGCGCATAGTCTGTAAGAAGAAACCGGACCGTTTCATAATCACCGGCCGCATCCGAAAGCTTCTCATAGAACTCCCGAAGATAGGAAAGATAGTCCCGGTAGGGAAGCCATCCCCCGGGCGCATCCGTCTTCTGAAGTTCTTCTGTAAGAAGCCCCGTAACCCGTTTTTCCTCCGCAAGAACAGACCGGAGTAACTTCCGGTACCACGGTGCCTTTTCGTGGCCGCCGTCCCG
>JAZUHZ010000174.1:0-11569 GCA_045642005.1 Candidatus Avilachnospira sp. | reverse complement strand
GCCCTGGCCGGTGAGAAAAAAACGGGGCTTTCCGAAGAGGTGATCCTCGAAGTGGCCGGGCAGGTCAAGGCTGCCTGGGACGAGGGCGTGGAGATCGCCATTGTGATCGGCGGAGGAAATTTCTGGAGGGGAAGACAGAATCAGGAGTTTGACCGGGTGAAATCCGATCAGATCGGCATGCTGGCCACCGTGATGAACTGTCTGTGCGTGTCGGAGCTTTTCCGGACCCAGGGCTTGAAGACCGCGGTATACGGCGCGTTTGAGATTCCCGGGATCCTTCCGATCTTTGATAAAGACAAGGTTATGAATGATCTCCATAACGAGCATAAGATCGTCTTTTTCGCCGGCGGGACCGGACATCCGTATTTCTCAACGGACACCGGCATTGCTCTTCGGGCCATTGAGATCGGAGCCCAGAGCATCCTGCTCGCAAAAAATGTGGACGGAATCTATGATTCTGATCCCGCAAAGAATCCGGCAGCGAAGAAATTTGATACGATCAGCATGGCGGAAGTCATCGACAGAAGGCTTCAGGTCATTGACCAGACAGCCGCCTGTTTGTGCCTCGAGAACAAAATGCCGCTCGCGGTGTTCTCCCTTGCAAAAGAGGGCGCCATTACGGATGCCCTGAACGGAAAAATTGACGGCGGTTCGATTGTAACTGTCGATTGAAGAAGGAGGAAAGACAAATGACAGAAGAGTTAAAGGTATTTGAAGACAAGATGCAGAAGACGATCTCCAATCTTCTGGAGGAATATGCGAATATCCGCGCCGGACGCGCCAATCCGCATCTTCTTGACAAGATTAAAGTTGATTATTACGGATCCGCGACTCCCTTGCAGCAGGTAGGAAACGTAGCGGTTCCGGAAGCCCGGGTGATCACGATCACTCCCTGGGAAAAGAGCCTCATAAAGCCCATCGAGAAGGCCATCAATATGTCGGATATCGGAATCAACCCCACGGATGACGGCAGCGTGATCCGTCTCGTATTCCCGGAACTCAACGAAGAGAGACGTAAAGAACTGGCAAAGCAGATCAAGAAGCTCGGCGACGATGCCAAGGTGGCCTGCCGGAATATCCGTCGGGATGCCAACGAACTGACCAAGAAACTGGAAAAATCCGGTGATATGACAGAGGACGACCACAAGGATGCCGACAAGGATGTGCAGAAGATGACGGAAAAGGCCATCGAGCAGATCGATAAAGAAGTGGAAAAGAAAACAAAAGAGATCATGACCGTCTGACCGGCAAGGACGTTATTATGTCTAATCTTTCAGAACTTAAAATCCCGGAGTCTGTTGCCATCATTATGGACGGCAACGGACGCTGGGCGACAAAACGCGGCCTTCCCCGGACTATGGGACATAAAGAAGGCTGTAAAACAGTAGAACAGATCATTGAGGATGCCGGAAAGATCGGAATCCGGTATCTCACGGTTTATGCTTTTTCCACGGAAAACTGGAATCGTTCCCGGGAGGAGGTCGGAGCTCTCATGGACCTCTTCCGTTATTATGCCCAGCGGCTTCTCAAGCGGGCAAAAGAGGAAAATGTCCGGATCCGGATGATCGGGGACCGTTCCCGTTTCCCGGAGGACATTATTGCTTCCATCAATATGCTGGAAAAAGAGACCGCGGAGAATACCGGTCTTACCTTCGTCATGGCAGCCAACTACGGCGGCCGGGACGAGATCCGGAGAGCGGCGGTTTCCTTTGCCGAAAAGTGCGTGAGGGAAGGTGAGGTTCCCGCTTCGTTTTCGGAAAAGGATTTTTCCGCGTACCTTGATACAAAAGAAATCCCTGATCCCGATCTTGTGATCCGGACCTCGGGAGAGGAGAGGATCTCCAACTTCCTCTTATGGCAGGCGGCGTATGCGGAGTTTGTTTTCACTGACGTACTGTGGCCTGACTTTAATAAAGAGGAACTGATCCGCTGCATCGGGGAATTCAACGGGAGAAAAAGGAGATTCGGCGGTGTCTGAGAATCAGAAGAGAATCATAAGCGGTGCGGTTCTTACGGTCCTTATTGCAGGGTTCGGCCTTTTGGGCGGACCCGTTCTTTGTGCGGGCTGCTTTGCGCTTTCCGTGCTGGCGGAAAAGGAGTTTTTCACCTGCACCGGGGCAATGGACCGGGTTTCCCTTTACGTTTCGTACGGCATAAGTGCGCTCTTTTATATAGCGCTCTTTTTCTTCGGGGAATCGGCGCTTCTCTTTGCGCCCGCGGGGGCCTTCCTTGCCTTCATGTTCCTTCTTCTCTGGAGGTTCCCGGAAACCGGGATCCGGGAATCCGCGCTTTCCTTTACGGGATTTATCTACACGGGGATTCTTTTCAGTTTTCTCTATCTTGTGCGGAAATCGGGGTTTGCGCTCTATGCCTTTGTGTTTGTGTGTTCCTGGCTGGGGGACACGTTTGCCTACAGCATCGGCAGGCGCTTCGGAAAGCATAAGATGATCCCGCTTTTAAGCCCGAAAAAGTCCTGGGAGGGATTTATTGCAGGTCTTCTCGGATGTACGCTGCTCGGGATTCTGTACGGGATCCTTTTCGGAAAGAGTCTTGGAACCCCGGTTCCTGTGGCGGCCTGCGCTGTCACGGCTTTTTTCGGACAGCTCCTCAGTGTGGCAGGAGACCTCAGCGCATCGGCCATTAAGCGGGAGTTCGGCATGAAGGACTATTCCCAGCTGATCCCCGGGCACGGCGGAATCCTGGACCGGTTTGATTCCGTCCTTTTTGCCGCCCCCTTTGTTTATTTTGTTTTCCGGATCCTGGAAAAGGCGGTGTTATGAAACGGATTTCCATTCTCGGGAGCACGGGCTCCATCGGGACACAGACATTAGAAATCATTCGGGCGGACAGGGAGCTTCGTGCAGTGGCACTGGCCGCCCTTAAAAATACGGAGAAACTCCTCGAGGAGACACGGGAATTTATGCCTTCCCTGGTCTGCGTCTACGACCGGGAAAAAGCGGAGGAGTTTAAAGCAATGCTTTCCGGTGCCGGGATTTCCGGCGTACGGGTCGTTTCCGGGATGGAGGGACTCTGCGAGGCAGCGTCTTTTCCGGAAGCGGATACAGTGATGGTTTCGGTAGTCGGGATGATCGGTATCCGTCCGACCATTGCCGCAATCGAAGCGGGAAAACATATCGCGCTTGCCAATAAGGAGACGCTTGTGACCGCAGGACATCTGATCATGCCCATGGTGAAAGAAAAAGGAATACAGCTGATGCCGGTCGATTCCGAGCACAGCGCCATTTATCAGTGTCTGCACGGCGAGCGGAAGAGGGACCTGGAAAAGATCCTTCTTACCTGTTCCGGCGGGCCGTTCCGCGGATACACGAAGGACGCCATCCGGCAGGTGACAGCCGCGGATGCTCTCCGTCATCCGAACTGGTCCATGGGACCGAAGATCACGGTGGACTGTTCGACACTGGTCAATAAAGCGCTCGAAGTCATGGAGGCCCACTGGCTGTTTGATGTGCCGGTCTCCGGGATTCAGGTGGTGATCCAGCCGAAATCCGAGATTCATTCCATGATTCAGACCATCGATGGCGCCGTGATTGCCCAGCTCGGAGTTCCGAGCATGCTCATTCCCATCGAATACGCAGTCTATGAGACTGAGCGTCACAGGCTTCCGCACGAGGAAAAGCTCGATTTTACAAAGCTTAAATCCATCGAATTTGATGTTCCGGATACCGATGTGTTCCCGGGACTTTCCCTCGGGATCCGGGCCGGAGAAACCGGCGGATCCATGCCGACCGTGTTTAACGCCGCCAATGAAGAGGCGGTGGCGATGTTCCTTCGGGATGAGATCGGGTTTACGGACATTACGGACGGAATCGAAAAAGCGATGAACGCCCACAAGGTCATTGAAAATCCTTCCCTTTCCGAGATTTTTGAAACGGAAAAGGAAGCACGAACCTTTATCAGAGAGTATTTTCAGAAATGAGTTTACTGGTTTCCATCATCGCCCTCGGGCTGATCATAACAATCCATGAGCTTGGCCATTTTTCCTTTGCCAAGCTTTTTAAGGTCGGCGTCGTGGAATTTTCGCTCGGCATGGGGCCGGTGCTTTTTTCCAAAGTGAAGGGGGAGACCCGGTATTCGCTCCGGCTTCTTCCGTTCGGCGGTTCCTGCATGATGCTCGGCGAAGAGGACGACGAGATCGAAAACCGGGATGCCAGAAATCTCGGGCAGCTCAATAACGGGACCCTTCAAAGAGCGGAGGCGACAGAAGAGGGAGACTTGATCGTGATTGACGGACGGAGTTTTCCGAAAGACCGCCAGTTTTATGCAAAACCCGCCCGGGAGAGATTTCTCATCATCGCTGCGGGGCCGGTTTTTAACTTTCTCCTCGCGTTTTTGTTTGCCGTGATCCTAACCTTAAATGTCGGCTGGGACCGTCCAGTGATCGCGGAAGTTACTGAAAACTCGGCGGCAGAGGCAGCCGGGATCCTGCCCGGAGACCGGATCACTTCGCTTGCGGTTTCCGGAAGGCGGATGGGTGTCAACACCTCCCGCGATATGGCTCTGTTTTTCACCGTAAATGACACGGAGGTGGCATCGCTATTACCGGTCACGGTTACTTATCTTCGGAACGGGGAAAAAAAAGAGGCAAAGGTGACGCCCGTATTTTCTGAGACGGAGGGAAGGGCGCTTCTCGGAATCACCTATTCCTTAGCATTTCAGCCGCTTCTAAGGGGCACGGAAGTGCTTCCGGCGAGCTTCTATAATGTGATCTATATTTTCCGGTCCACGTTTGAATCCTTCCGGCTGCTGCTTTCCGGAAAGGTCGGAGCGGGCGAAGTTTCCGGCGTGGTCGGCGTGGTGGCCGTGATGGATGAAAGCGTCACGGAAGCAAGAACCGAAGGAACTTTTCAGGATGCGCTGATGACGCTGTTAAACATTATGATCATCATTTCCGGCTCCCTCGGGATCACGAATCTCCTGCCGCTTCCCGCGTTGGACGGCGGAAGACTTGTATTCATTCTCATTGAGATCCTTACAGGAAAAGCCGTTCCGAAAAAAATCGAGGGCTATATTCACGGCGCGGGAATGGTGCTTCTTCTTACGCTGATGGCTCTCATCATGGCAAATGACATCAGGAAATTATTCTTATGAAAACACATGAAGTAAAAATCGGAAATGTACGGATCGGTAACAGAAATCCCATCGCCATCCAGAGTATGTGCAACACGCCTACAAAGGATGTGGAGACTACGGTCGCCCAGATCCTCCGCCTGGAAAAGGCCGGCTGTGAGATCATCCGTGTCGCGGTACCGGACGAAGAGAGTGCAGAGGCTGTAAAAGCCATCCGCGAGCGCATTCATATTCCGCTCGTGGCGGATATTCATTTCAACTGGCGTCTTGCGGTCAGGTCCATTGAAAACGGCGTTGATAAGATCCGGATCAACCCAGGAAATATCGGCGGGAAAGAGAACCTTACCCGGGTCGTGGAGGCGGCCTCCGAAAGGAATATCCCGATCCGTGTCGGCGTCAATTCCGGATCCCTGGAAAAAGAACTGATCGCAAAATACGGCGGTCACGTGACGGCGGAGGGAATCGTGGAATCGGCGCTCGATAAGTGCCGGATGATCGAAGAGCTCGGATACAAAAATCTCGTGATCTCCATCAAGTCAAGTAATGTCCCCATGTGCGTAAGGGCACATGAACTGATCTCCGAACAGACGGAGCACCCGCTTCATATCGGAATCACGGAAGCCGGGACTCCGTGGGAAGGAAATATCAAGTCCTCTGTGGGACTCGGGATCATGCTCCATGAGGGGATCGGTGACACGATCCGCGTGAGCCTTACGGGTGACCCCGTGGAGGAGGTGCGGAGCGCCAGAGAAATCCTCAGGGCTCTCGGCCTCCGGAAAGAGGGCATCGAGGTCGTCAGCTGCCCGACCTGCGGCAGGACCTCCATTGATCTCATCGGACTCTGTGAAAAAGTGCATGAACTCTGCGAACAGCCGAAATATAAGGGTCTCACCGCAAAAGTCGCCTGCATGGGCTGTATCGTGAACGGACCCGGAGAGGCCAGAGAAGCCGATCTCGGGATCTGCGGCGGCAAAGGAGAGGGTCTCATCATCTCCCATGGCGAGATCATAAAAAAAGTACCGGAAGGAGAGCTCCTTTCCGCGTTTGAAGCCGAACTGGACAGGATGTTATGAGTTATTTTCTTGATGTATTTCCCAATCTGTCTCTGGACGGCGCCGACAGGGAGAACTTAAAGGGTACCGAAGTCGTGAAGCTCCGGATGCCCGGGGACCGTTCCGCCCTGACGGTGTATGTGAAAAGTGACCGGGAGGAGGCTTCCGGTTCTTTTTCGGCTGCCCGCATGGCGATCCGGGAAAAAATCTTTTCCAATAAAAATATCCAGGTGGATATCATCGACACGGCTTCCCACATAAAAAGCACTCCGGTCGCTTCGGGAAAAGGCGGGGAAGCGCAGGGACCTGCGAAAAACGCCATCTACGGGCGTACCGGCTATAAGGAGCAGCAGACGGAGTTCTCGCCGAAACGCGATAAAAAATCCGACAACCCCGATGTGATCTACGGTTATGACTTCTCGGGAAAGACAATGCCCATCAAAAATCTCGAAGAGGGCATGGGAGAGGTGATCATCTCCGGCAAGGTCTTTGCTCCGGAAACCGTGAAGACAAAAAACGGGAAATATATCGTAAAGTTTAATATCACGGACAATACGGATTCCATTTCCGCTAAGGTTTTCTGCGATGAAAATGCCATCAAGGACCTGGAAGGGAATCTGAAAGAGGGAAGCTTCATCATGCTGACGGGGCAGGTATCCCCTCCCAATCAGTATACCCCGGAGCTCTCCATCTCCAATATCCGGAACATGAAGAAGATCCCGGACCCCGGGAAAGGGAAAAAAGACAACTATGACGGCCCGAAGCGGACGGAACTGATGCTGCATTCCAATATCTCCGAGATGGACGGAATCGGTGACATCTCCGAGTTTATCAAACTGGCCGTGTCGTTCGGATGGGATTCCATCGCCGTGACCGACACCGACTCCGTTCAGGCGTTCCCGACGGCCAATCATTCTATCCCGAAAGGATCGGATATCAAGATCCTCTACGGCTTTTCCGGTCATCTCGTGGATGATCAGAAAAACGCCGTGTACAATCAGCACGGGGAGAAATTAAACGGAGAATTCGTGGTATTCGACCTGGAGACCACCGGACTTTCCGAGTCCAAATGCCGCATTATCGAGATCGGCGCGGTGAAGGTTAATAACGGCGTGATCACCGACCGGTTTTCCCAGTTTGTGGATCCCGGCTTTCCGATTCCCCAGAACATCAAAGAGCTGACCTCCATTCAGGATTCCGATGTGCACGGGCAGGGCGGCTATGAGAAGTGGGTGCCCGAATTTATCCGTTTTGTGGGAAATGATGCCGTTGTCGGACACAATGCAATGTTCGATGTGGGATTTATCCAGCATTATGCGGCACTTTTAGGGATTGAGTTCCAGCCCGCGGTGGTGGATACCATGGGTCTTTCCCATATGCTTCTGAAGGATCTCTACCGCAACACCCTGGACAGCGTGGCAAAGGAACTGGGAGTTTCCCTCGGAAACCATCACCGTGCCGTGGACGATGCCGAGTGTACGGCCGGAATCTTCCTCAGGTTCTGTGAGATTTTAAAGGAAAAGGGAATCGCGGATCTCGATGCCCTGTATGAGGCAGATGAGATGGATGCCTCTGCTGTCCGGAAGATCCGCGGCGAGAATTTCGATATTCTGATCAAGAATGACCTTGGCCGGACGAACCTGTACCGGCTTGTGAGCGCTGCGCATATCGATTATTTCTTCAAGAACGCCAGGATGCCGAAATCCCTTGTCAGTTCCCTCCGGGACGGCCTTCTGATCGGATCCGGAAATGAAGAGGGGGCTTTATACAATGCCCTGTTCCGAGGACTCTCCGACGAAAGACTTCTGGAAGTCGCCTCTTTCTATGATTATCTTGAGGTTCTTCCGCCGTCAAACCTTACCTATCTCTTTAAGGACGGGAAGACCGCTGTGGAAAATGTTCAGGATCTCATAGAGATCACGAAGAAGATCCTCTGGCTCGGCGAAACCCTCGGGAAGCCGGTGGCGGCTGTCGGAGATGTCCATTACCCGAGAGAGTCGGATGCCTCCTACCGCGAGATCATCCGCTATTTTGTGGAATCCCAGCGCGGAAAGGATGCGAATACCTTTGATCATGAGAAGTACCGCACACCGCTTTACTTAAAAACCACGGAGGAAATGCTCCGGGAGTTCTCCTTCCTCGAGCCGGAGACAGCGAAAAAGATCGTCATTGAGAATCCGCGCATGTTAAGCGATATGTGCGAGCGGATCTCTCCGGTACGTCCGGACAAGTGCCCGCCCGTGATCGAAAACTCCGATAACGAGCTCCGGGAGATGTGCTATAAAAAGGCAAAGCGCATGTACGGGGATCCGATCCCGGAAATCGTGCTTTCCCGTCTCGACAAGGAGTTAAACTCCATTATCAGCAACGGCTACTCCGTCATGTATATCATCGCGCAGCGTCTGATCAAGGACTCCATGGACCACGGGTATCTCGTGGGATCGAGAGGATCTGTCGGTTCGTCTCTTGTGGCCACGATGGCGGATATATCGGAAGTGAACCCTCTGCCGCCGCATTACCGCTGCGAGAACTGCCACTTTGTGGATTTTGACTCGGAAGAGGTAAAAAAATATAAGGAATACTCCGGCTGCGACATGCCGGACCGGATCTGTCCCGTGTGCGGGAAACCGATGATCAAGGACGGATTTGACATTCCCTTCGAGACCTTCCTCGGTTTTAAGGGAGACAAAGAGCCGGATATCGACCTCAATTTCGCCGGATTCTATCAGCCGAAGGCCCATGCCTATACCGGAGTCCTCTTCGGCGAGGGAAATACCTTTAAGGCCGGCACCATCGGCACCGTGCAGGATAACACGGCCTTTGGCTATGTTCTCCGCTATAACGAGGACCACGGGATCGACAACATGCGCGCGGCGGAAAAGACAAGGCTTGCGCTCGGGTGTACGGAAGTGAAGCGGACGACCGGACAGCATCCCGGCGGGATCATTGTTCTGCCGCACGGAGAGGAGATCAATACCTTCACGCCGATCCAGCATCCGGCCAACGTGATGGAAAACCCGATCACGACGCATTTCGATTATCATTCCATTGACCATAACCTTCTGAAGCTGGATATTCTCGGACACGATGGTCCGTCCTTTGTCCGGGTCCTGCAGAATCTGACCGGGATGGATCCGATGGAGATTCCCGTCGGTACCCCGGAAGTCATGCAGCTTTTCAAGGATACCTCGAGTATCGGGATCGATCCGGAGGATATCGGCGGCACAAAGCTCGGGACGCTCGGAATTCCGGAGTTCGGAACGGATTTCGCCATTCAGATGCTTCTGGATGCAAAGCCAAAATATGTGTCGGACCTTGTCCGGATCGCCGGGCTTGCCCACGGAACGGACGTGTGGCTCGGAAACGCGCAGAAGCTGATCGAAGAGGGCAAATGCACCATTCAGACCGCCATCTGCACCCGTGACGACATCATGCTGTACCTGATCAGTAAGGGCGTGGATCCTGCAGAATCCTTTAAGATCATGGAGCTTACCCGTAAGGGAAAGTTCCCGAAGGATGCAAAGCACGAGGAATATATGCAGCATATGCGGGAGCACGGGGTGCCGGAATGGTATATCTGGTCCTGCAATACGATCAAATACATGTTCCCGAAGGCCCATGCCGCCGCCTATGTGGTTATGTCCCTTAGGATCGCCTGGTTCAAGGTGAACCGGCCTTTAGAGTATTATGCCGCCTACTTTACGGTGAAGGGAGACGGATTTGATTATGAGAAGATGTGCGTGAGTTTACCAGACCTCCGGAGGAATCTGCAGAAGGCCAACGAGGAGAACGCGCAGAAGAAGAGCCTCACGCAGAATGACAAGCTCCTTGTCCGGGACATGCGAATCGCGGAGGAGATGCTCGCCCGCGGCATTGAATTTGCCCCGATCGAGATCGGAAAGGCAAAAGCGAAGGATTACGTCATCACGGAGGACGGGCGGATCATGCCGCCCTACAGTTCCATTGCGGGACTCGGGGAGAACGCCGCCATATCCATTGAAGAGGACGCGAAGAGAGGAGAGCCGTATCTGTCTCTGGAGGAGTTCACCGACCGCACCAAGGTCTCGAAGACAAGTGCGGAGCAGATGAAGAACCTCGGACTTTTAGGTAATATTTCCGACTCCAACCAGCTGTCTCTCTTTGATCTTATGGGGATGTAACTATACAAAATCCGGAAAGTATGGTATAGTTCACAGGTTGACTATTGATGTAAGGATGTATTTAGCTTATGAATGAGAAAAGAAGCAGTTTCAGCAGTTCCCTCGGCTTTGTGCTGGCAGCCGCCGGCAGCGCCGTAGGGCTTGGCAATATCTGGAGGTTTCCCTATGTTACCGCCAAAGACGGCGGCGGAATCTTCCTTCTGATCTATCTGATTCTTCTTCTGACCTTCGGTTTTTCCCTTCTTGTAACGGAAATTGCCATCGGCCGGATGACGAAGCAGAGCCCGCTGACAGCGTACGGCGCCGTGAATAAAAAGTGGGGATTCCTCGGGATTATCGCCTGCCTTGTTCCGGCGATCATCACACCGTACTATTCCGTGATCGGCGGCTGGGTCTTCCAGTATTTCTTTGAATTCCTTTCCGGAAACGGCCTTCTGGCAGCAGAAGACGGGTATTTTACCTCTTTCATCACCTCCGGTTGGGGCCCGCTCGTTATGTTCGGCATCTTTATCGCGTTAACCATTACCATTGTGGCAAAAGGAGTGGAGAGCGGTATCGAGAAGATCTCCAGCGTGCTCATGCCGATCCTTGTGGTGCTCGTTATTGCCATTTCGGTATATTCCCTGACTCTTTCCTATACGGATGCAGAAGGCGTCACAAGAACAGGCCTTGAAGGCGCAAAGTTCTATCTGATCCCGGATTTCTCCGAGATGACGGCCCGGACTTTCTTAAATACCTGCATGGATGCGATGGGACAGATGTTCTATTCTCTGTCCGTGGCAATGGGGATCATGGTGGCTTACGGCTCCTATATGAAGGATGATACGAGCATCATCAAGAGCATTAATCAGATCCAGATCTTTGACACCGGCGTGGCTTTCTTTGCCGGACTGATGATCGTACCTGCCGTATTCACCTTTATGGGCCCGGAAGGCATGAGCGCCGGCCCCGGTCTCATGTTTGTATCTCTTCCGAGAGTATTTGCCCAGATGGGAACCGCAGGGGTATTTGTCGGGATCCTTTTCTTCCTGATGGTAATTTTTGCCGCGCTCACAAGCTCCATTTCCCTTCTGGAGGCCGTGGTTTCGAGCTTTGCCGACCGTTTCCACCTGGAAAGAAAGAAAGCTGTGACGGTGTCCTCCGTGATCGTTGTGATCATCGGAATCATTGTATGTCTCGGCTACAATGTGCTGTATTTTGACTATACACTTCCGAACGGCGCCGTGGGACAGATCCTCGATATCCTCGACTACGTCTCCAACAACGTGC
>JAZUHZ010000173.1:0-17344 GCA_045642005.1 Candidatus Avilachnospira sp. | reverse complement strand
AGGTTCTACGCCAAAGGCGCGGAAAGCCTCTTCATCAAAAGCCTGAGTGCGGTTCGAGCATAGAACGAAGGTGATCCCCTTTGCTACAAGCACAGCGGTTCGACCGGTATTCTGCAGCACTCCTTTTTTCATAGGCCCTTTTATCCGATAGAGGCCGTCTGAAAGCGTTTTTACATAGGCATCGCATTCGATGGGAGTGCCTACTCTGTCAGAAGACTTTCCACCGATTTTTGCATGGATCGTAGCGCCGGGGCCTGCAGCAAAAGCCTGTTCTACGGTTTCCGGATCCCACATGAGGGCAACAGCCACCTGATCAGCGCCCTGACGGATGAGTTCGTGAAGGAGGTCGGTGGCATCGGACATGAGGCCGGAACCGGGATTATCTGCGGCATCAGCAATGACGGTTATTTCAGGAGAAGTGATAGCATCCTTCACCGCAAGCACAGGATCTTTAACCTTAAGTTCAAATTTTTCCAGATTTTCGAGGATCCAGCAATAGTGCCGGTCGGCAATTTCTTTGGCGAGCACAGGATCATTTTCAGTAATCACGTAAACGGCACTTCCCTGAATGCTGATATTCGCGCGGGAAAAACCGCCGACGAAATAGGCATAATAGACTCCCGACTTTTTACTTTCATCAATAAAATCTTGTATCAGGGAACAAAGCGGTTCTTCAGCGGTATCCATATGAGGGAGGATCATAGGAATTTTTTTCATAACTGCGGTCGGATGTGCGTTTCCATCCAGCACATCAAGGAGCATCTTGGCTGCTTCGAGTCCCCGGTCATAGAAATCCGTATGCGGGTAGTATCTCGCCGGGAAAAGGGCTGTAGCATACCGTACCATGTCCTCTGTCAGATTTGCATGATAGTCCAGGGTTGCTACGATAGGAAGCCCGGGTCCGGTCACGTCACGAAGTGCTTTCAGCAGTTCACCTTCCCCGTCCTCTGAAAAATCCGTGATCATTGCGCCGTGAAGAACGAGGGCAATCCCGTCAATCCCGCCTTCCCGTACCCCTTTCCTGTAATCATTGATCAGCCAATCCTTAAAATAGTCAAAGGTCTCTTTTGTCACGTATCCGCCGGGATTCGCATCTGCGCAAAATGAAGGAATGATTTCCACATCCGTTCGTTTTTCAAAAACGTCCAGAAAAGCGCCAGGTTCTGCTTTAGAACCGCGAAAGTTGCGAAGCATTGTCGGACCATCGTAAAGAGCCCGCTTTTTGTAGTCTTCTATGGTTGTCAGCTTTTCGTTAAAATTATTTGTTTCGTGCTTAAAATATGCTACCAGGATTCGATACATATTTCCTCCTTCCCTTTAGAAAAGAAACGCAATACCGGGATTTCTCAAGGTTCACAGGTATTTTTGTTATCATAGAGCTTCGTGTAGGTGAAGTCCGGAGAAATGCCAAGTTCTGCGTACACTTTTTTCTTGTTTTCCTGAACCGATTTGTCCAGTTCCGAAAACAGGTTTTTTCCGTAGGTATCCATATCCACGATAAAGGGTCCAAGTTCGTGAATTTCAAAATGCCAGGGTGCCTCTATGGAACCAATCTCTTCGAAGAGATCCACACCTTTCACTTCAATGGAATTAATCCAGAGAAGCGGGCTTACGCTTCGGGGAGAGACATGTACACACTTATATTTCTGCATTGCCGCCAGCGTATTGTCTCCCATGGTGGTTTTTCCGCAAATAAGGCGCAGATTCCAGTTCTTAATGGACTTCTCCCCCCATTTTTCAAAACGGATACTTGAAGTAGGCATAAAGGACTTAAGTACCCATTTCTCATTTTCTTTTATAATAATGGGACCGTTGTGAATCAGCATACTGCCGGGGCCGGGAGTGAAGGGAAGAGTATGTCCCTCATCAAAAATATAACGCTGCAGCTTGGAACGACAGGTAAAGCATTCTCCGGAAAGATACACGGTATCGCCGATGTGCAGTTTCGTAACATCCTCTTCTGAAAGAGGAGCCGTCAGATGATATGTTGCCATTTTCGTCCTCCTTATCTGTCACCGAACCAATAAGCGCCTTCACGATTGCTTATGGTATTATCTGAATCAATGTGTACGGTAGCACGGCGTGCTACCATGCAATTGCAGCTGATTGCCACAACAATGCCGGCAATGTGAGTGTAGGCGTACTCTACATTGACTGCCAGGGCGCTTGTATCACCGCCGGCACCAAGAATGCCGAACCCCAGGCCGTTTATTCCTTTTAAGAGCCGCTTTTCCATTTCCATGATGCGTTCATCGCTGTGATGTGATCCGATCAGTCGAAGGGTGGCGGCTTCTTTGGCAAGATTTGCCGCAACATTAGCAGTACCGCCGATTCCAACGCCGATCACGGAAGGCGGACAGATTGCACCGGCGCGTGCCGCATCGGCGAAGGCATCAATGACGAATTTTTCAATTCCTTTTGTTCCATCGGCAAAAGCTACCACTTTCTGCCGCGTGCCGCCGAAACATTCGGAACCGCCGCCTTTTGCGCAATACGTAATTTCCAGACTGTCACCGGGTACAAAACGGTAGGAAAAATCCGGGATGTTAGGACCGATATTATCTCCGGGGTCAAACCCGGAAAGCGGGTCTTTCATGGTTTTGCGGATGATTCCTTCTCTTGTTGCACGACGGACCGCATTTTTTACGGCTTCTTCCAAAGCCATGAAACCGCCCTCGATTTCTGCAGAATTTCCTGCTTTGATAAAAAAAATGGGCCAGCCCGTGTCTGCGCAGGCGGGAAGAACGTTTTCTTCAGCAAGTTTAATACTGTCCAGTGTCCTTTCAAGCCCTTCCTTTGCACCTTCATTGCTTTCCCTGACAATGGCTTTTTCAAACGCAGAACGCACATCCGGTGAGATGTTGGTGGATCCTCTGGTAATCGCCTGATATGCGGCTTCTTCCATACATTTTTCTGTAATCATATTCTCTCCTTAATCCCATTCGGGCAGTTCCATCATCATAAGCGGAACATGCTGCTGTGCTCCGTATACATCATGCTCGCCCAGGGCTCCCGACGGAAGAGGGCGAATAATGGTGGCCTTGACAGCCATGGCTTTTGGGAATTCCACGATGTCTACCACGTCCTCCACCGGTATTTTATAAAGGACGGCAACAGTTTCTGCATTAAGATACTTTCCGGCAAGGAATTTTTCGTAATTTGATTTATCAGTAAAAATCACATCCATAGTGAGTTCAAATGGGCCGGAGTTTTTACTTCTGATAATCGAAGCGACGTCAACTAATTTTTTCATCGAATTTCGGCACGGGATGCCCGATTTTTGTAAGAGAGCAGGAGCGCGCCTTCTCCTTTCTGTATTATGATCTTTTCAAACATCAGATTCCTTATAGATCAGATATTTTGATCCAGACAACCAGGAAAACAGTATTACATATGGCTTAAGGCAGCGGGTTCGGTATTATCAGGCGCACCGTTTGTAATGTTGTACAGCGTACATTTGAATAAATCTTCCGGTGTGTCATTTTCCAGCAGACAATAAGCCGAGAAATTGTAAACCGCGCCCATATGAGCATCGGAAGGGCTGAATGGAAATGCAAGGTTTCCGGCGGTAGCCACACGGTTGGGATATCCAAAATGGAGCATCATAGCTCTTGCGGCACCGCAAACGGTATCTGCATGTTCCTGGGTATCGGCTACTACGTCAAGTACGATCCCTACTTCTTTTGTGTTGGGTAAAATGCCCGGCTCCGGTTCCAGTGCTCCCATGACACCGTCACGGCCGTAAACAATGAAATTCAAAGTATAATCAATGCCGGAATTTTTGAAGTTATCCGCTACCTGAGCTTTCACACCATCCAGCACGTTGTCCAGTTCTTTTAAGAAATACGGGTCACGGTTTCCGCAAATGGAAATCGTACGGTAGCCCATGAGTTTTGTCCCTTCCAGTTTCACATTCTTTTTTATCTGTGGGATAAACTTTGACCCGCGGACACGCACCCGCCGGTCAGTTACCTGTTCGAATTCACATTCAGAAAGGTCGAGTGTGCCGCCGGGACCGGGAAGGAGGTAAGGGTTCGCTTTTTCGTATAATGTATGAGCGCAGACAGAAGTGACGGTGCATTTTCTCTTCGGAGAGCAAGGTTCTACGGCAAAGGAATCCTCATACAGGTATCCCATCATTACGTCAGAGGCGCTGCCGGGAACCGCAGCAATACAGGCACACTCTAAAATCTTTCCCAGATGTGTTGCCAGTGCCTCATCATACCCCAGACGAACTGCCGGAGCGGCAAAGCTTGAGGGATCATAGGCACGGCCGCAAAGCACCACCTGCGCACCGTTATCCAAAGCACGAATAATGGGCTCTATTCCCATTTGAGCCACAATGTGCACCGTATCCTGAATATCTTTTTTCGTAATATCAGGGGCGCCGTCCAGGGATTTCACGTTTCCTTTTTCAAATTCGCCCGCTACATATTCTTTATCCAGTTCTGAAGGAACAATCGCCACTTTAAAGCTATAGCCGTTTTCTTTCGCGATCTCATGGAGAATATCCCGATCCCGTTCAAGATGAGGATTTGCACCGGATCCTCCTGCAGAACCAATAACCAGTGGAATATCAAGCTCCAATGCAGCTTTCAGTAAAAGTGACAGATCCCGCTTTGTTGAACTGCGGCTGGTAAAAGGTTCACCTGCCCCCAGATAGTAAGGACCGGGGTCAGTGGAGCCGGCATCAACGGCAATCAGATCAGGTTTTTGAGCGAGACCGATTTTAAACGAATCTTCCGGAAAGCCATAGCCCAGAATTCCGTTCGGTGATAGGATTTTAAACTCTTTTTTCATGACAGGCCTTTCTTTTTCTTGTTTGAATATGGTTTTATCATAGCAGATTTTTTGAGCAGCAAGATGGTGTTTCTTCCCGAAATTCGTGCAATTCTTCCATTTATTTTATTTTGTGTTATAATCTTCTGACGGACGAAAATGGAGGCGGTTTATGGAAAAACTCATTGATCTTTCTTATTTTGGTGCAAAAAAAAAGCACTATCATATTTATGCCATTCATGACGGTATTCGTGGAGAGCACTACCATGATTATTTTCATCTGCTATATGTAAAAAACGGGCGTGTAGAACATATACATAACAAATCCTCCATCACGCTTCTTCCCGGAGAAGCATTTCTTATACCGCCATTGTTTTCTCACAGCTGTTCTTTTTCAGGAGAGGATACGGTAGCTTATTCTCTTGCATTTTCACCGGATCTTTTCCATTCCGGGTTTTCCCAGTCAAATATTTACTGCTTTCTTTCCAGACTTTCCAGAGCGGCTGCTGAACAGGGCGAGCTGAAACTGAAAGTTGGACTTTCCCACAGACAATGCGGGATTCTGGAAAAATTACTGGATTGTCTCATTGAGGAGCAGGAGGATGCCCCTGAATCTGATCTTTCCGCTGCACCGAGCCTTATTTCCGCTTCCCTTTACATACTTGCTCAGGCATGGGGACCTCTTGCAGTTGATGAAGCGGGCAATGCTGCAGCAGGTTGTAAACAGTATATCGACGGGCATTATATGGATGGCATTACTCTCGAGGTTTTATGCCGGAAATTTGCGGTTTCCCGGTCACTTTTATGCACATCTTTCCGAAAACTTACCGGAGAAACCATAAAGCAATATGTCCGGAAAAAGAGAATTCTCGCAGCCGAATCCATGATACGAAGAAATCCGTCGGCATCGCTGAATGCTGTTGCAGCTGCTGTCGGATTTTCTGATCCCTCCTCTTTTTACCGGAATTTTTCTAACTTTGTAGGAATCTCTCCCTCCGCTTATAAGCAATCTGTGAAAGCTGAGCATTAGCGGTCAGCATGGATAATAACACATTCATGTGTTTCCCCTTATGAAACGCAGCGGATTTTTCTGCTGCGTTTTTATCTGTAACAAAACGGAAGAAAGACCCAGGCATGAATCCATGTAAAAGGCCGAAATTTTCATAAGCCTCCGTTTAAACATGAATCGGGCTGGTAAGAGCCAGCCCGATTGGGATTACATTCATTCGCACTTAACGGAGGCGAAACTTCGATAAAATCGTTCGCACTTAACGGAGGCGAAACTCCGATAAGATCGTTCGCACTTTGCGGAGGCGAAACTCCGATAGATGTGTAATCGCATCAGCAAAGTTATCATATCATATTCATCAAGGGCGTCAATACCTGAGTTAAAATATGTTTGTTTTTTGCGTCAGATCAATATCTCACACAGTGGCTATCTGTCCTTGCCATATCTGCGAATCCGAAACAGACTGGCAGCAAGGGCATTGACCGGAAATGATCCATGAGGGATGTGAAAATCTACAAAACAGACAGATGCACATCCCTCGAAAAAACTGCAGGGATGGGAAACCGGTCAAATGCAGCGGTTTCCCATCCTTTTTTCGCAATATTTTGACTCGAAAGGATGGGAAAACCTTGTTTTCCGGCTTTTTCCCCTCCTTTTCCGGCCTTTGCAGCCCCAAAAAGGGAGGGGGAAACAGCCAATTGAGAGGCTTTCCCATCCTTCGTATTTTCGGGAGGGATGTGAAAATGAGGAAATACAACAGTTTCCCATCCTCCCCGGGCAGGCAGAAAGAAAATGATACTACAGCAGCGCTTCAATCTCTTCCTTCGGTCGGAAGCCGACGGACGTATTTGTCACTTTTCCGTCCCGGATTACGACTACCGTCGGAATACTTTTTACGAGGAATCGGGAGGCCAGTTCAGGCTGTTCGTCGACATTGACCTTGCCGACCTTGACTTTTCCCCGGTATTCGTCTGCAATCCCGGAAATGACCGGAGACAGCATCCGGCAGGGGCCGCACCAGGCGGCCCAGAAATCAATCAGAACGGGCTGATCCGAGTTCATTACCTCTCTTTCAAAGTTTTCTTTTGTTAACGTAATCTCAGTCATCATCAATTCTCCTTGATAAGTCTTACAGCGATTTGTAGTACAGCATGCAGTGACAGAAACCTTCGAAATCCGGGTCTGCGATCTGCTCATGGAATTCCCTGCAGATGCATCGGGTATCTTCCGTTTTTTCTCTGCGGCACGGGCAGTAGCCTCCGGTCTTTTTCAGACCTTCTTTCACGGTGTTTACGATTTCAGCATTCGTGTTCATTGTGATTTTCATGATTCATATCCTCCATGGAGATGGAAAAGCCCGGAGCGCTTTTCCGATGGCCTTGGGAACAGAGGGGGAGAAAGTTCCTTTTGGCGCGGGGGCGCCCCGGGCACGTTTGTTTCCGGAAAGAAATTTATGGAGAAAGGAGGGAAACAAGTATTATATTCAGTTTTTTGTTCCTTCCGGAAAGAAAACGGCTTCTATACAAGCGGTGCCGGCGTCCTTGACATAATATAGGTGGCAAGGTTTAAGTAGGCGGCAAACGTTGTCCAGAGAATGTACGGGATGAGTAAGAGTCCTGCGCCCCGCACGATCCGGTAAAAAAGCACTGCAGCCACGATTTCCAGCACCCACATAACCATGAGCCAGACAAAAGCGAGCAGGTAACTGCCGAAGTTAAAAAAGATGATCGACCAGGCAAAATTCAGAACGAGCTGCAGCCCGTAGATGAGGAGGGCATCGGCTTTCAGCAAGCCGTCCTTATTCGCAGTGATGATGAAATACGATGCCAGTCCCATCATAAGATAGAGGATCGTCCATACCACCGGGAACAGCCAGCCGGGCGGGGAAAGCGGAGGCTTCCGGAACGAGGCGTACTGAACCATGGCGGTTTTCGTAAGCAGTCCCGAGATCAGTCCGGTGATCACCGGGATGGCCAGGGCAATGGCAAACCATAACGGTTCACGGATCAGGACTCTTTTCATACCATTTTACCTCCTGCTATCAGCTGTTTGACGTCCAGAGCCCGTGGAGATTGCAGTAGGCGTAGGCCGCGATGACATTTTCCGCAGGATCCAGAACAAATTCTGCCGTGGGGTCCATTCCGGGGAAAAGCTCCTTCGAGTGTCCGCCGGTGTCCGTGAGAAGAATGATCCACTTAATATAATGATCGGCTCCCATCGGATGATTGATCTCCCCGACACGGACAGTTACATAATTACCATCCTGGAAGATGACCGGTACGTGTTTCTCTAAGACGGCATCCACCGTATTGGCATTGACCGGGCGCATCTGAGTATTGCAGCACATCGGCACCGGGCCCATATCTTCAAACATTGCGATCAGGTTTCCGCAGATCTTACAGCGGTACAGTTTCAGATTTTTCATTTTATTTCCTCCCGAGAAATTTTTTTGACATGAATGGTTGATTTTTGTTATAATCAGTTTACCGGATCATCGGAATCACCTCCCTTCGATTTCCTGTGGCCCGAGGATAGCAGAGGTTGGTTTCCGAAATCAACACATGAACTTCCAGTCTTGCCGGAAGATTTTCCAGTCAGGAAGACAAGGGAGAACGATAAGTAGAATTTACAGAAGACAGGAAACTTATGTCAGAAAAAGTTGTATTGGAAGAAGGCATATCCGTCAACGTCCACACCAGGATCAAAGATATGTGCAAAGAGGCGAGAAACCGCCTCGGATTAACGAACCAGGACATCTCCAACCGGATCTCGGAAAAGTTCGGCATTGAGGATTTCTCCGTCAATACCGTCAACAATTTCTTTTCCGAGCGCTCGAAAGCGTCCACGGTTTACACGACAGGCTATATCTGCGCGGTCCTCGGCATCTCCATGGATGCCGTTTTCGGGATCGACCGCAGCTGTTCCACCCAGGAAGAGGCGGAATTTGTCCGGCAGCTGACGGAATTAAAAGTGGAATCCCGCTTTCAGGAGCAGAAGATCGAATACCTCGAGAAGACCATCCGGGAAAAGGAAGATCGCCTGAAAGAGGAGCATGAGGCAATCGAGTTCTACCGCAAAGAGGCTGCAATCAATGAAAAAAAGGTCCAGCCGTGGGTCTTCCAGGCGGTTCTGGCCTTCCTTGTGGCAGCCGTGGTCTTTATCATTGTATATCTGGCGATTTTCGATATCGGAAATCCGGCCTTCGGCCTGTTCCGGGGATGAGATTTTATGATTCTTTCTGTTGACAATCATGTACTGAGAGAAACTTTCGGGGAGGAAGAATCTGCCCGGATTCTTCGGGAGGCCGGCTTTACCGGCGTGGACTATTCCTTCCACGAATGGCCTGCAGGAGACCCGCTTTATGCAGAGGATTCTCTTTCCTATGCCCGGAAAATCCGCGAAGCGCTGGATGCATCCGGCATCGTCTGTCGGCAGTGCCATGCCCCCTTTGATTTTATGATCGGGGAGGAACCGGAGGAAACATCGGCGCATTACCGCAGGATTCTCCGGGCCATCCGCATGGCCGCTGTGCTCGGGGCACAGCATATCGCGCTTCATTCCATTTACGGCGAGACGACTACAAAAGAAACAGAATGGAAGGAAAACATCCGTTTTTTCCGTTCTCTCATCCCCGTCTGCGAGGAAACCGGTGTCAAAATCGCCATTGAAAACCTGCCGCTTCAGGCCTCGGATACACCGGAAGACCTGAACCGGATGATTAAAGAGCTGGATTCCCCCTGGTTCGGTGTGATTCTCGATACCGGGCACGCCGAGATGAGCGGCATCCGGGCCGGGGACTTTGTCCGGCGGCTCAAGCCCGGTATCCTTCTTGGCCTTCACATCCAGGATATGGCGGACCATAAAGATAAACACTGGATCCCGTATATGGGAGAGATCGACTGGGAGGATTTTCTGACCGCGCTTTGGGAGTACGGATATCAGGGAGATTTTTCCCTGGAGATCATTCATTTCATGGAATCCGTCCCGCCGGAGCTTCTTCCTGCCGCTCACCGCTATGCGGCAGCCGTCGGACAAAGCCTGATCGGAAAGTTTACAAACAAAGAAAAACTATGCATCGAAACATAAGAAAAATTCTGGCGGCTGTCCTCGCGGGGGTCCTGACCTTCGGGACGGCCGGCTGCGCCAATATTCAAACCATGATCGAGACCGCGCTGACGGCGCAGGGCAGTACCAAAAACTGGTACTATTCCGATATCGAGGGACAGCTCCGCGCCGATATGACGATCCGGGATCAGGACGATTTTCATGCTGCGGTCAATAAAGACTGGATCCTTTCCCGGAAAACGGGGGAAGACGGCTTTGTGATCGATCTTCTGAGCGGCGAGAAAGAGATGGAACGGCAGATGCGGGTGCTGCTCCGGGATCCGGATTCCACCGGGTATCTGTCCAATACCACCGTCGGCATGTCCGCGGAGGAGATCGCGCATGCGGGAAAGCTCGTGGCGGCATTTGCAGAAGAAGCCGGCAATGAGGAAAAGCGTACCGCGCTCGGCGCCGAGCCGCTCCGTCCGTATGTGGAGGCTGTCACGAAGATCCGCTCTCTTTCTGAGCTGACGGAGTTTATCACAAAAAGCGACCGGAACATTCCGGGATCTCCCCTCATCGACATCACGGTCGGCGCCACGAAGACAGATCCCGGGACCTACCGGCTGCTCACAGGCCCCATGAATGAAGGATATCTGACACTCGACACACCTGCCAGTTATCAGTGGATCGATGTCGATGCCATTTTCTCCAAACAGAAAAAATCGGAGATCACCCGTCTGGTCCTCGGAAAGCTGGGCTTTCAGGCGGGAGAGATCCGCGGGATCCTTTCCCGCTGCTACCGGCTGGAGTGCCGCCTTGCGGAACATATGCAGCGGCCCGTGGTGCTGGAAGCGGACGATTACGAGGAAAAGTACGCGAGGGAGATGCCAATCGACGAAGCCGACGCGCTTTTCGGAGACTATCCCTTTGCTGCCTGGCTCCGGGCAAACGGCCTCGATCAAAACGGCCTTGTGACCATCTATCAGCCCGAATACATGGAGGCGCTTGGTGCCATCTACTGTGAGGAAAACCTCGAGGAACTGAAGGCCTTTTACCTCGTCAATACCATATACGCCGGCTGCGATCTTCTGGATCCCGGTACGGCGGAGGCAGTCAACAGGATCCTTACCCGCGGCGGCGAAGAGGCAGCAGACGACAGCAGCCCCGATTCGGCAGCTCCGATGGATCTTGGAGACGGCGCCGGGATTTCCGAGGAAGATAAAAAGACGGATGCAATCATCAATAACTACATCCGCCAGTACCTCGGCGCGCCGTTTGACATGATGTATATTGCCGCCTACCTAAACGGCGGCGAAAAAGACGCCCTGCGGGATCTGACCCATACGGTGAAAAAAGAGTTCCGGAACATTCTCGCCGCCGAGGAGTGGATGAGTGAGGAAAGCCGCGCGCACTGCGTGGAAAAACTGGATGCCATGGCGGAGCGCATTCTGTTCCCGGATGAATATATTTCCTGCCTGCCGCTCGAATTTACAGGGGATGAGAACCTGGTGGACATGGTGCAGAGTATCTTCTCGTACAACCGGAGCCGCCGGGCATCCCTGATCGGGAAGGAGCGCACCCGGAATGAATGGGACCTTTTCGAGTGCCCCACCACGGTGGCCAATGCCTTTAATGCGATCACGGAAAACGCCATTATCCTTCCCGCCGGCATCACCGCGGGCAAGTTCACGTTTGACATGGCGGCCCCGTACGAACAAAATCTTGCCAGAATGGGAACGATTCTCGGGCACGAGATCACCCACGGGTTTGACGATACCGGAACAAAGTATGACCGGTACGGAGCAAAGTATTCCTATGATCATATCGACGATCTGATGACCGCGGATGACCGGTCGGAATTCACCTCCAGAACCTATCGTCTGGCTGCATGGTATGCGGCTCAGTCTCCGGTTCCCGGACAGGCCAGCTACACAGCCGCCATTTCCGGCGAGGCCATTGCCGACATGGGCGGAATGAAATGCGCCCTGGCTGCGGCGGAGCACAAGAAGGATTTTGACTATGACCTCTTTTTCCGCTCGTATGCGGAACTCTGGAGAAAGGTCTGCACGGAAGAGACCGAACGGCTCTACGCCATGATGGACCCCCATCCGCTGGCCTTTTTCCGGACCAACGTGACGCTCGGGCAGTTTGACAGATTCGGGCAGACATACGGCGTAAAGGAAGGGGACGGCATGTATCTGGCTCCGGAAAACCGCATTATCATATGGTAGGCGCCGCAGAAAGGATGAGTTATGGGTGAAACGATCATTTCCCTCGAACATTTACGAAAATGCTACGGCAGACACGAAGTTCTTTCGGATGTCAGCATGGAAATCGAAAAAGGAGAGATCTACGGTCTGATCGGAGCGAACGGCTCCGGAAAGACCACGATCTTCAAGATCCTCCTCGGGCTTTCCGAGTATCAGGACGGAAAGATCCGGATCGGCCTTCCCGGCGATTCTCTGGAAAAGGGCAGAAGCCGCACCGGATTTTTCGTAGGGCAGAACTTCTTTCCGTATCTGGACGGCCGGAAAAACCTGGAGTATTACGCGCGTCTGAAAGACGTGAAAGATAGAGAACAGGAGATCGCGCGCGTTCTTGAGCTTGTGGGTCTTGCCGGAGTAAAAACCGCGGTGAAGGGATACTCCCTCGGCATGCGCCAGCGGCTCGGCATTGCCAATGCCATGCTCGGGAATCCGGAGATCATGATCTTTGATGAGCCGGTGAACGGCCTCGATCCCCAGGGAATCGCCGATGTCCGGAATCTTTTTCAGGAGATCAACCGGGAGTACGGGACGACCATTATCATTTCCTCCCACATCCTCGGGGAACTGCAGAATACGGCGTCCCGTTTCGCCATTCTGAACCGGGGACGCATCGTGAAGGTGCTTTCCCAGGAAGACCTTGCGGCGGACAGCAGCGTGATCCGCCTCTCCGTGGATGATGTCCGGAAGGCAAAGGAGGTTCTGGCCCGGGAAGGCATTCAGGTACTTAGGGCAAAAGCGGAGAATATCAGCCTGGAGGACTACTATTTTGAACAGATCGGAGGAGGGGAAGAAAAATGATCCGATATATGAAAGCTGACTTTCATCGTATTTTCGGCAGACTGTCCCGGAACATTGCCCTTCTGGTTCTCTTTGCCGCGCTCGGCGCTTTTCTGTACTCGGTCGCCGAAGGCAGCACGCCCTACGAACTGGTGGAGACTGTTACCAAAATGATCAATATCGTTGGCTGCCCGGTTTTCGGACTGGTGGAATACGGCGTTGTGTACAGTGACGACCTGAAAGCCAAGACCATGCAGATTGCCATCGGTTCCGGCATTTCCCGGCGCAGGGTGGTCCTTACCAAATGGCTGGAGATCATGCTCCTAACGGCCCTGGACCTTATTGTTTTCCTCGGCGTGGCCTTTGTGGTGAGCATGCTCCGCGGCGCAGTGTTCAGCGGAGAACCGCTCCTCGACGTGCTGCTCCTTACCGCGTTCGCCCTTTTGAAGCTGGCCGGAGCCGCTGCAGTCACCGGACTCCTTCTGTTCGGTACCATGAATACGGGCCTCAGCATGGTTCTCTTTATTCTGTCCTCCACCGGGATCCTTTATTTCATCGTGAGCGGGATCATTACCATCGGACCGTTAGCCAGGCTGCATCTGGATTCGTACCTGTTCACAAGTCTTCTGGAAGCCGCCAAGAGTCGTGCCGTCATCGGTACGCTCAGCATCCGGCATCTGGCAGGAGCGTTTTGCTATCTCCTTATTTTCTATCTGCTCACCTGCTTCCTTTTCCGGAAAGTGGAGCTCGAGTTCTGACAGGAGGAAAAGTCAATGGAAACGATCAGAGAATTACAGAAAGCCGTCACGGATTTCCGGGATGCCAGAGACTGGAAGCAGTTTCATACCCCGAAAGACCTGGCCATCTCCATTTCCTTAGAGGCAGCAGAACTGCTGGAGGTTTTCCAGTGGTCCGGAACCGATGTGAATGTTGAGGAGAAACGCGCAAAAATCGAAGAGGAGCTTGCCGACGTGATCATGTACGGCCTGTCCCTTGCCGACGTGGAGGATATGGACGTCGGGGAGATCGTCGAAAAGAAACTCCGGAGAAACAACGAGAAATACCCGGTGGAAAAAGCCTACGGGAGCGCCAAAAAATATACAGAACTGTGAGACAGAATAGGGATCATTCACCACAAAAGCATGCCGCAGCCATGATCTGGACAGGACACCGTCTGTAGATAATATTTCTGAGAAAATGCAGGAACTGCGCGAGCAGGCTTCCCGGGCCTCTATGAGGCTTTTTACCATCTTGTCCGCAGCAGTTCGCCTTTTAGATAAAGGCTGCCCGTATCATCTTTTTTCAGCGGAATAAGCTGCTGCTGCGAGACCATATAGGCAATATTCTGTCTGCTGCATTCCAGCAGGCTGCATGATTCGGCCGTTGAAAGAACATTCTTTTTTACAACGTCCTTAAAATCATCCACGCTGAGAGGGAGCTCAGATCCGGCTTCATACAGCATTGCGGCAGGAAGGTCAATGGAATTGTTGAAGCTTGCAGAATATCCGCCGGGACTGATACAGCAGGATTCAAACAGAGCTTCATTGGCGGAAATTTTCGGAATATTCAAATCATGCAGCGAAACGGTCTTTACCTTGTGATCGCGGAACAGGCAGAGCAGTCTGTGTCCGCTAAGCGGCACAACATCCAGAAGATTTCGCAGCTGACGGGAAAGAACGTATTCGGGAAGAATATCGGTCTTATTCAGGTACATGCTGTCCTGTGAACATTTTCCGCGGGAGATTTCAAGGAATCGGATCTCTTCATACTTTTCCAGATGATGTGTATCGAGAATATCTTTAATATTCTGCCTTCCGCTCGGTATGACCCGCTCCCGGACCCAGAGACGGCTCTCTTCACGCATGACAGTAAATATTCCGTTTTTCACATGATCTGCAAAAAGAAGCGGAGCAGTCCATTCTGTAAGATCATCCTGCAGCTCAATGATAAAGGCGTCATCTTTTTCATAGTAAAGAAGGACTCCGACCGCGGTATTCAGTTCGCTGTCAAGAATTTCATAAATTTTCATAAATCCTGTACCTTTCGTAGATCATATTCCAGATGGCGCTTAGAAATGCGGGAGACAGGATTCCGTCGAGCCCCTCGAACAGAATATTCTTATCGGTGGGGACAAGCTTTTTGCTGAATATTTTTTTTCTGTCTTCTATCAGGGAAAGGTTCTCATAACAGGAGCAGGATCCAATGAAATTCTGGCACCGTTTGTCTTCGAGGACGTCATATTTCATTGCTTTCTCATCGGAGTCACAGTTGAACAGCAATGACAGGCCGTGATCGAAAAGAGGCGCGATCCGGATCGTCTTTGCCCTGGCATTGCGCAGGATCTCTATGTTTGCACCGTGGCGGTCGCGATTGAGGATCAGATAATCGACGGCAATCATTTCATCTATGTACTTTTGCCATCCGTTTCTTTTGCAGAACTCATAGGGACTTTCGCCGGGGAGGGCATTGATCCTGTAATAGTCATCAAGAGCAGCTTTCGACTCCCCTCTTTTTTTAAAATCCTCTGAAGCGCACAGCCAGGCAGGAAATATCTTACTGTTGATTTCTATGTCCGCATGGATCAGATCGTAGGAAAGATGTTCGATTCCGAGGATTGTCAGCAGCCGGTCAACGATGATCTCGTTGATGCATTCATGCCCTGTAACCCCTTTTTCCGGGTCGAAATTCGACAGTTTGTAATAGATCTTCCTGCTGTTCAGTGTAGATTCTGATTTCAGAAATGTTCCGGCTGTTCCGCTGGAACTTCTGATGTGAGACCATTTCAGAAATGTAAGGTCCTGTTTCTCCAGGTAAAGGGCCATGCAAAACTCCTTTCCATTTGACGAACGTCAAATATATGAGCAATTATAGCCGCATGATCTGAATGTGTCAAGGCATCAGAAATTCTGTTTTGGAGATAGTCAGGGATCCAGTTCTTCCTCACTCAGCTCATAACCCATCGAGAGCAGGCGCTCGTTTAGAGCATGCCTGCCGGAATGTTTTCCGAGCACCTGTTCCCGTGTCATGTGCAGCTTGTGTTCCAGGTGGATATCGCTGGAAAACTTCCCCGTTATCTTACGACTCAAAAGGGGCGCAAGTCTCCTGCCGCGCCCCAAATCACCTGAAGTATAGCACAGAAATGCCCGGGTAATCAATCGGTACCCTTCACAAAATAGATTGTACGAATTTGTGTACAATGCTGATGGAAAAATGTTCCGGGATGTGGTACTATAAAGGCAGCTCAAGAGAGCCCCCGCAGAACCTCAGATGCGATCGACAGTGTGAAGAAACGGATCCAAAAGGAAGGAAGAAGAGAAAAAGGTGTACGGCAGGGGATGAGAGTACCGACAATAGAATAGGAAAAGCCATAAAAGGAGGAAAAGACCAATGGCACATGAGCTTTGAGGCTGCTGAGGATATAAAGAGATATCACAGCAGCCTCAATCATTGCCGTATGCGGTGTTCTCCTTTCAGGCTGCATTTACTTTGGAAAATGAGACGGCGAGAGGAGGGACGGAACAGACACGTGGGATGCGGAAACCGAGTATGTCATGAAGACGGTGGGGGATTTTCAGGCGGTCTATTCGAGTGAACCGGGCTACGATGCCTATTTTAAGAGAGCCTACCCCTTTGCCAGACACATCCTGGAAAGGAAATCATATATTGATAGAATTTCCTCCTATGGTTTCAAATGCATAGGTGCGGTTGCAAATGGACACCTATGGTTTCAAATCAAGGGGTATGGTTTCAAGGCGTATTTTGCCATGAAAAAACCACCTTGCTTTGAGAGAGCGAACTAAAATTTATCTCTCCAGCGTATAAACCGAAGTCAACTCCTGCTCAGCATCAACGTACTCGTCCGATTTATGCATTCCGATTGATTTTGCGGTTGCCTCAGATGCGATATTATCTGCTTTCATATACGAATACAGTATGTTAAACGGAGTATTTTCAAAAGCCCAATCTCGCACGGCGGATGCTGTTTCTTTGGCATATCCCATTCTTTGCTTGTCTTTCCGGATGTGATAACCGATTTCGGGGCAAATAATTCCGTCAATATTCTGCATTGTCAGGCCGCAATCTCCGATCATCTCGCCCGTCTCCTTCAGGCAAACAGCCCAAAGCCCGAATCCGAATATGCGATACCGTTCCATATTCTTTCTTATCCAGTTCTTTACCCTTTTTTCATCAAAGGTATATGGATAGTGCTGCATAATGTCAGAATCGGCCAGCACGGAATAAAGCGCATCATAATCATATTCATTCATTTCACGAAGGAACAACCGTTCAGTTTCAATTTTCATTCTTATACCTTTTCGCTATCAAATTCTGTTTTATTACTCTTTTTCAGTGCTCGTTTTTTCCTTGTACCAGTTTAACACCTCAGACAAATTGTCAGCAGATACCAAGTTGCCGCCATGAAGCAGAAGATTCAGCATATCGTCTTCCTCGGCGGTTCTGCTTT
>JAZUHZ010000172.1:0-4906 GCA_045642005.1 Candidatus Avilachnospira sp. | reverse complement strand
GCAGAAGAAGTCCGCGGCGTGACCGTACCCGCATTCTCTGTTACCGTGAACGGTATCGCCGTAGATAACGACATGATGGCCGCTTACCCGGTATATCAGGTGGAAGTCACCACGACCAACAGCTCAGGCACCGTTTCCACCACCACCTACGCCGGCTTTGCCATGAAGGACGTACTGGATGCCGCAGGTCTTACCGAGCAGTACATCTGGCTTGAGGCTACCGCCGATGACGGATACGCTGTAGAGTATACCGGCGACCTCTTCGCCAACGAGACCCTTCTTGCCATCAGCCAGAACGGTACCCAGTTCAAGTCCTCTCCCTGGTTTGCTCCCGGACTTTCCGAGACCACCGGTGACTATCTGAAGGGCTGCGTAAGCATTCTTGTCAATACGAAGGAAGAAGCTCCCATAATCGAGGAGACAAAGGCCGAGAAGGAAGAGAAGAAAGAAGAAAAGAAGGAAGAATCCGGAGATCTTGAGCTCACCGGCGACGCTCCCGACAAACAGGACAAGACCGACAAGGTCACCTTCAATGACTTCAGCTTCAAGGTAAATGATGCCGATGTGACCAATGCAGAGCTTGAGGGCTTAAGCATTTATAAGGTCAGCGTTGTTGTGGAGAACTCCAAGGGCACCCGCTCCGAGGCTACCTACACAGGCTATGTGCTGAGCGACGTTCTGTCCGCCCTCGGATATGACGCTCCCACCCTTGTCAAGGCAGTTGCAGATGACGGCTACGAGTCAGAGCTTTCTCCCGAGGACATTGCCAGCGAGTATACCATCGTTGCCATCGAAAAGGATAAAGAGACCGGCGAGAACGGCACCATCTGGGTTGCTCCCTGCCAGCAGAGCTCTTCCGGCAAATATGCGAAGGGTGTTACCACGATCGTTGTAGAATAATCAGCAGTCGGTACCGCAGTGCGGGTTCCGGCAGCAGAAAAAGAAGTTCCCGGCGGAAACCGGGAATTTCTTTTCATGTACGAGATGATATACCGGGAAACGGATGACAAACCGTTCAGAATGATTTATGATGCGAATCATGAGGAAAATGAGTATGAAAACAAAAGTTCTGTCTGTACTGATCCTGATCCTGATCCTTCTCCTTTGTGCCTGCAGCCCCCGGGCCTCTGTGCCTGTGATAGAATCCGCGGCAGAAGAATCGGCAGCGGAAACGAAAACCGCAAAGGAGCTTCCCCCCGCTGAAGCCGATGCGGGGAGTCCCTTCGGTGTGGATAAAAATATCAATGTCGGCACGATCGATGACTGGCTTGGGCGGGAGGATGCCGTGTACCGCGACATGCGGATGCTTTTTGATCCGGCAGACTACGGCGCCATCGGCGGAGAGGCGGATCTCACGCATACCATTGAGGGATTTAAAATTGTGCCGTTCCCGTATATCGCAACGCTCCAGGCACTTCCGGTCGGCGGCGCCTATGAGGGGGACTGCCTGTATACGGTCGTTTGGAATGAAGACGGCACGGTGAGAAGCGCAGCTCCGAACTACCGGGAATCGGAAATGATCCTTACGGAGCTTTTCCCGAAGGATAAGGCATGTATCCTCATGTGCGGAGGCGGCGGCTATGCCGGAATGATGCAGAAACTTCTGGTTTTTCTTGGCTGGGACGAAAAAAAGGTATATAATGCAGGAGCGAACTGGGAATATCAGGGAAAGCGCGGCGTGGAACTCGTCGTGTACCCGGAAAAGGCCGGAGACCGGAATATCTACGCCACCTGGCGGGCCGATTACGCCTATCTTGATTTTACCAAGATGGAACCGCTCCACTAGGCTTGTGTCTGCCGGGCCACTATGCCCTTTCAGAAGATTTCAGAAGAAGAGTGGACAAAGGGCAGGAATAAGTCATTTGTCCACTATAGTGTTCAATCAGGACAAAGAAAACTGTTACAGAAAGAATGAAAATGAAGGATGATGCAGGGAAAATGGAATCAGGGGAGAAAGGGAAAAAGGTGCGGCAATCGATGCTGCTTCTTTTTCTGCTGCTCTGGGCTCTGACGGGATGCAACCGGGAAGAAACGGCCCAGGCTTCTGAAGTGGCCACCGAAGCAGTAAGCGAAGCGGCAGCGGAAGAGAAGGAAACAAAGAAGTATCCGACTTTCACCTATAAGCACTATGCCTCCGGCGGTACGGAAGAGGAATACGAGGCCGTGATTCTCTTCGAGCAGAGCTGTTCCACCTTTACTTCGTACCAGGTGGCCTATTCCGGCTGCACCTGCCGGGACAGCCTTGTAAACTATTACTCCGTGTGCTATGTGGAGTTATTAAACACCAAGCCCACGGCCGGAGAGGCCTCCATCCGTTCCATTACCTTCGGCAATAACCAGGGACTCTGGGGAGATTCCAATCCGAACTATTATCATCATGAATACACCGAGGAATATATGGATGAAAACTTCGTCCAGCGCCTCGTGGGAGTGACCAAAGACGAGATCTCCGAATGGGGAGGATACGGGACGCAGCTATCGGTAATCGATGTGGATGCCGTATCGGGCGCCACCGTTTCCACGTCCAATATCACTTCGATGCTTAAGAGCCTTTTTGAATATCACGCAGCGAAATACTATCCGGAATGAGGAGTTAAACCATATGATCAAAAACCTGTTTCTGACCGGCATGCCGGGGCTTGGAAAAAGTACATTTCTGATAAACAGCCTGAAAGATGTCCTTCCGAAGGCGCGCGGCTACCGCACGGTCCGCGTGAAGACCGGGGGCGGAAAATGCATCGGATTCATGCACGTCCGTCCGGATTTTGACGGGGGTGTGGATACCGCCTCGGAGATCTCTTCAGACAAACTGTTCCTCAATGTGACGGAAGGCAGGCACTTTAATAAAGAAGTCTTCTGCGCCTATGTCGTGACGGAGCTGGAGGGTGCACTCAGGGAGGGAGCCGCTTTTCTCCTCATGGATGAGATCGGCGGCAAAGAACTCTCCGAGGAAGCCATCTGCGATGTCTACCGGCGGGCACTCGATTCCACCCTTCCGTGCATCGGCGTCATTAAGCACGGCATGAATGCCAAACACTTTGACTATGACAGTTACTTAAAGTTCATGGAGGAACTGGAAAACCGCCCCGATACCGCGATCGTGGAATTCTCCCGCGATAACCCTGCCCCCGCCGAAGAGCTCCTCAGGGCGTGGAGAGAAGAAAACGGAGTATAAAACTTCATTCCATGTCACACATTGACCAACTGCTTCGACTGTACCGGTAAATCAGAAAAAGACCGGCAGCAGAGGCATTGACCAGGGTGCATTTTAATGAGAAGGATGTGAAAACAGGGAGATACGGTGTTTTCACATCCTTTTTTCTCGTTTTTTTGGCTGAAAAGGATGTGAAATACCTGTTTTTGGACACTTTCACATCCTTTTCTCCCCTTCCAGACCCCAAAAAAGGATGTGAAATCCCGTTTTTCAGACACTTTCACATCCCCCGTATTTTCAGCAGGGATGTGAAATCAGGAAAATTGAGCTATTTCACATCCCTCCGATGTCTCATACTGGTCAGGATGGGGCGTAGAACAAAATCTTTTGTGGAAAACGGGAGAAAACGGGCGAAACGGTAAAATGAATTGACCGTTTCACCCGTTTATGTTATGATGGACATGACAAAACCAGGAAAGGACAGGTGCAGCCCATGTTTACGAGAGAAGAACTGATCCGTCTGAAAAAAGAAGAAAAGCTCAGCGTACGGCGGCTTTCGGAACTCTCCGGCGTGCCGGAAGGGACGATCACCAAGATCATTTCCGGGGAAACAAAGCGCCCCCGCCCCGCCACCATGGATGCTTTGTGGCAGGTGTATTCAGGAGGCCTTCCGTATGGTACAGTTTTTTCCCGGGCGGTGCTTCAGGAACGGGCAGGCCGATGGTCCCTCTGTGATCCGGCAGCAGAACCCGAAAGAACGGACGGTGACGGCAGATATACGGTAAGTGACCTCGCAAATCTCCCCACGGAAACCCGGGTGGAGCTTCTGGACGGACACCTCTTCTATATGGAGGCGGCCTCCATCGTTCATCAGCTTACGGCAGAATATGTCAGTGACAGGATCAAGGAATATATCAGGAAAAAGGGCGGGAACTGCCTCACCATTCTGTCCCCCGGAGTTTACCGGGAGGAGGACGACAAAAACTTCCTGATCCCGGATCTGGCCCTGGTGTGTGACCGAAGCAAGATCCGGAAAAAAGGAATTGCGGGAGCGCCGGATTTTGTCCTGGAGGTGATTTCTCCCTCCACCGCCGACAGAGACCGGTATCTGAAACTCGGAAAATACATGGATATGGGCGTGCGGGAATACTGGATCATTGACACCGAAAAAAAGCTTCTCCTGGCCTATGACTTTTCCGGAGCGCAGCTGACCTGGGTTCAGGCCCTTTCGGGGAGGAAGGGACTGGCTGTATTTAACAATGACCTCGAAATCGACCTGGACGGACTCCGCCGGATCATAGAAGAGTTTGCATAACAGCTTGACAGAACGGCGCTTCGCGGGGATAATGACGGGGAGAAACATTTGGAGGATTTAGCAATGAAAATCGCAGTAACATATGAGAACGGAAATGTATTTCAGCACTTCGGAAAGACAGAAAGCTTCAAGATCTATGAAATCGAAGACGGCAGCATCGTAAAGGCAGAAGTGATCGGAACATCCGGGGCAGGCCATGAGGCACTGGCCGGATTCCTTCGGGAAAAGGGCGTGGACACCGTGATCTGCGGCGGTCTTGGCGCCGGTGCGAAGGCAGCTTTAGCCGAGGCCGGCATTGAAGTGGTTTCGGGTGCGGAAGGAAATACAGACGATGTGGTGGAAGAGTATCTGGCAGGAAATGTGGAGTCAAAAGACGTGACCTGTGACCATCACGCACACAGCGAAGAGGAAGAAGAGAACTGCACGCACGACTGCGG
>JAZUHZ010000171.1:0-2611 GCA_045642005.1 Candidatus Avilachnospira sp. | reverse complement strand
TGGTTATAGTATAGCACAGCTTTCCCCGGTTGCAAACAGAAATGTCTGGTCAGATTTTCCTATACATTTTCCCGGAACGGACTTATAATGGGCCAAGCATAGTTATCACGAGGTATTTACCATGAAAAAAATCAGAACACTCGTTACCGCCTTTCTTGCGGCAGCACTTTCCCTCACCCTCCTCTTTCCGGCCTTCGCAGTCCCGCAGCCCTATGAACACGACCCGAGACTCGATGCCCGGACGATGGCGGATGTTGTCTATAATCCGGAGGCAGTCTACGGCTTTTCCCCGAGCCCGGATTCAGCCCGTCTCGGCGCCTATCTGACCTTTGACTGGACCGATCCCGCCCTGGTGGAGCAGGGAAAGCAGGAACGCCTTGCCTATTTTGAGAGCATTTCCACGCTGCAGACCGAGATGTCCGCAATGTTTGCCGCAGGCAAATCGATGGAAGAGGTAGCCCGGACCATCAGCGCCCGGAGAAACGAAATCCGCCTTGCTGCCTATAAAGATAACCCGGAAGGCTTAAAGGCCGCCAAACAAAGCAACCTGGAAAAATACGGCAATGAGAACGGCCCCACGGCCGACAGCCTTTTTGAGAAATACGGCACCTGGGATATGGTCCTTCAGAAGGCCTTCTCCGCCAATCCCGGCATGGACGCCTGCCTCGGCCTCTACGACATGGAGTATGAGTACAATGTGCTCCTCGGAGAAGCAACTCCGGCAGAAACGGCAGTTTACATTATCACGAAAGGCGACAGCCTGCAGGAGATCGCGCTCCATTACTACGGAGACAGCGAAGCGTGGCCGAGGATCCTGGAAGCCAACCGGGACCGGATTGCAAAAGCCGATCTCATCTATGTGGGAGAAACCCTCGTCATTCCCGTACCGTAAGGATTTCTGAAGTCAGTCAGTGGACAGATGCCCGTTGTTTCGGCATTTGTCCACTTTTTTATCTGAAATAATGGTAACTATTCAGCACCCTATGGCTCTGAATAGTTACAAATAATGTAAAAAAAGTGGACAGACGTCTGATTTCATGCGTCTGTCCACGAGCAGTTGAAAGAAAACCGCGCCCCGGTTTACTGAAGGAATGCTTTGATCGGTTCGGTATCCAGTCCTTCAATACCGGAAAGAATGGCAAGAAGCTTCTCTGCCATCACTTTTACGCCGCCTTCGGAATCGGATTCCACATTGAGGGGCATGAGCGGATCGTGCAGGGACTTGCGGAGAAGGAACCATCCGTCGCCGTGTTCCTTGTCACAGTTCACCCGGATGCCTTCGAAATTGTCGGGTGCTTCGCTGAGTCCCGCAGATGCCTCCACTGCTTCCTTCATCACGGAAAGCGCAAGATCCTGTACGGAGGCCACGTCCTCTGCCGTTACTGAAAGACGGAATTCCTTTGACTCAGCGGGCTCCTTCAGTTCTGCCACCATGGCTTTCAGGTCATTGCCGCGGCCGATCTCGATCAGAAGCTTAACCATCAGGTAGGCACCGTCATCAAGGAAATAATTCTCTTTCAGAGCGCCGTGTCCGGAAGTCTCCATAGCCAGCTCGGCATCCACGCCTTCCTTATTGAGACGAATGGCTTCATTGATGACGTTCTTATAACCGCGTTTGAATCTTCTGTGTACGCCGCCTTTTCCGGTAATGAATGCTGCAAGACCGGTGGAAGTCACGGAGTCGGTCACGATGGTGCATCCCGGATGCTCCTTCATGAGAATGGCACCCATCATGGCGATGAGGGCATTTCTAGTAAGTTCGGTGCCGTCGGAAAGAACGGCGCCGGCACGGTCCACATCGGTATCAAAGATGATTCCGAGATCTGCTTTTGCCTGTAAGGTGGCAGCCACGATGGATTCAGCCGCCTTTTTATCCTCGGGGTTCGGGATATGGTTCGGGAAAGAACCGTCGGGATCGAGGAACTGGGAACCTTCGGTATCCGCGCCCAGCACCTTGAGCACTTTCTGCTCGAAGAAGCCGCCGGCACCGTTTCCGGCATCCACAATGATCTTAAAGCCCTTGAGCGGATGCTCATAATCGGCTGCATTGACTTTTTCCTTAATGATATCGCAAAGGTGTGCGGCATACTCGGAAATGAAATCGCGGGTTTCTGCCTCCTTTTCCGGGCAGGAAGCAATCTCTGCGTCCTCTGCCAGTTCGATAAGTTCCTTGATATCAGCCTTTTCCAGACCGCCGTCCTTCGTGAAGAACTTCATACCGTTTCTCTGTGAGGGAAGATGGCTGGCAGTGATCATGACGGCTCCGTCAAACGGTGTATCCCCGAGTACGGTACTCATGAACATGGCGGGAGTGGAAGCCATTTCAAAGTTGGTGCAGGCGATCCCTTCTGCGGAAAGACCTGCGATCGTCCATCCGGTGATCACGGGACCTGTAAGTCTTGAGTCACGGCCGATGGCAACCCGGAGATTCTCTTTCCCGGTGCGCTTTTTCAGCCATTTACCAAAAGAGGCCGCAATCGCCTTGACCGCGTCTTCGGTGAGATTCACCGCTTCCCCGGCATTGTTTTCCATGGCAACGCCGCGTACGTCGCTGCCGTTCTGTAATTTTGCATACTTCATTATCCTGTCCTCCTGAAGTGCGTGATTCGTA
>JAZUHZ010000170.1:0-6524 GCA_045642005.1 Candidatus Avilachnospira sp. | reverse complement strand
CGTGATTCCATCTGTAAGGCCACCGGCCTCGACCGGGAAGGCATTTTCATTTCCGCCATCCATACCCACCAGGGACCGATGCTGACTGTCGGCCAGATGGGCCCCCTCGAGGAGGAATATGACCGCTTTCTGGAGCACCGTCTCGTCGATGTCGTGAAGGCCGCGCTTTCGGACCTTAAGCCTGCGAAGCTTGGGTACGCGGTAGGCAAGGCGCCGCATATCGCCTTCATCCGCCGCTATGTCATGAAAGACGGTTCGCTCCGCACCAACCCCGGCGTCAACAACCCGGATGTGGTGGGACCTGCAGGGGAGACCGATGAGCGCGTGAATGTTCTCCGGTTCCACCGCGGCGAGAATGACGATATCGTCCTTGTAAACTTCGGCTGCCACCCGGATGTGGTGGGCGGCAACAAAATCTCCGCCGACTGGCCCGGATTTTTACGCCGGACCGTGGAAAAAGCTATCGACGGCAGTAAATGTCTCTTCTTTAATGGCGCACAGGGCGATGTGAACCATGTCAATGTCTTCCCGAAGGGCGGCGATCTGAACGACATGTTCATGGATTTTGACGACGTGTCCCGCGGATACGGCCACGCCCGCCACATGGGCCGCGTGGTAGCCGGCGCCGTGCTGCAGGTCTATGACAAAGTGGAGTGGACCGACGTGGACCGCGTCGATTTTATCCAGCGTACCGTCAATGTGGCTTCCCAGATGCCCTCCGATACGGATGACATCACGGTGGAAGAGGCACATAAGATCAACGAAATGCACCTTGCCGGCCGCGATGCGGAGCTTCCCTATAAGGCCATGATGCTGACTACCATGGTGGCGCAGGCAGGCCGGATCTGCCGCCTCGAAAACGGCCCCGACCACTTTCCGATGTATCTGTCGGCTGTGGCCATCGGCGACTTCGCCTTCTTCGGCGTGCCCGGCGAGCCCTTCACCGGCATCGGCCTCGGCCTGAAAAAAGCCCCCGGCTGGAAGCTTGTCCTTCCCTGCATCAACACCAATGCCAAAGAAGGCTACTTCCCCATGATGGACTGCTACGAAGAAGGCGGCTACGAAGCCAGAAGCTCAAACTACAAGCCCGGCGTCGGCGAATTCATCATTGAAGAAGGAACCAAACTCCTCGGCGAGCTGAGAAAATAATTCTCCCCGTCAATCCGGCCCACCCCGGTCAATCGGAGCCGCCCACCCCGTCATTCCGAGCGCGGCGAGGAATCTTATGACACGGAGCGGCAATACCCGGGCCAGAAATTCACCACAAAGCTTCGAAAAACCTCGAAATGGTGAAATCGAAAAACGCCCCAGGGCAAAAATTCACCACAAAGTGTCACGGACAGCCGATTTGGTGAACTTGTCGAAGAAGAATTCACCACAGCGCTCTACAAATAATGTGTGTGGTGAAAAAAGCTTAGCCGGACTGGAAAAATCCGCACGCGATTTCACCAAAAGCAGGAGAAAAATGCTTCTGTGGTGAAAAAGCGGGCAACTATTTCACCAAAAGGCTCTGAAAAGAGTGTCTGTGGTGAAAAAGTGCCTCTGCCTTTGAAAGGAGTTCACCACAACGTCTTCAGAAAGTGCTTTTTGGTGAAAAAATGCTTTGTCGCGGAAAAAAGACTCACGGAGCAGCAATCATCAGAGGGATCTTTTGATTCCGGTATCCGGAATCTGGTTACATTAATAAACTGATAAATCAAAAATTTGAAGTGAGGTATAAAAAATGAGCAACTTAAAAGCGGGATTTGCACGTGTCAACATCACCCCTATGACGGACATCGCCATTGCGGGATACTTTAAGCCCCGGTTCTGCACCGGTGTACTCGATGATCTTGAGGCCAATGTGCTGGCTCTCGAAAAAGACGGCGTTACCGTTATCTTCGCGGCAGTCGATAACTGCGGCATCAAGACAGAGGCATCCGACCGCTACAGAAATGCCATGGCAAAAGCTGCCGGCGTTCCCTACGAAGCCGTGTTCCTTTCCGCCACCCATACCCATACCGGTCCTTACCTTGTATCCTGCTCCGAAGGAAATGAGGATGAGGAAGGCAACAAATTTGATCCGGAATACATCCAGCAGCTCATTGACGAATACGGTGACTTCCTTGAGCACCGTCTCTGCGATGCAGCCAAATTCGCCGTCGAGGATCTGAAAGAAGCAAAGCTCGGTATTGCCGTATCCAAAGCTCCCGGCATTGCCTTCGTCCGCCGTTATATCATGAAGGACGGCTCCGTCCGCACCAACCCCGGTGTGTTAAATCCCGATGTGGTACGTCCTGTCGGAGAGATCGATGACGCGGTAAATGTGCTCCGCTTCGACCGTGAAGGCGCTGACACCATTGTGCTCGCCAACTTCGGCTGCCATCCCGACGTAGTCGGCGGCAACAAGATCTCCGGCGACTGGCCCGGATTCTTCCGCAGAACCTTTGAGAAGACCGTGGATAATACAAAGTGCCTGTTCTTCAACGGCGCAGAAGGTGACATCAACCACGTCAACGTCTTCCCGAAGGGCGGCGACTTCAACGATATGTTCAATGATTTCGACGGTGTTTCCCGCGGATACGGTCATGCCCGTCACATGGGCCGCGTAGTAGCCGGCGCAGTGCTCCAGGTTTACGACAAAGTGGAATACATCGACGTTCCGTCGCTGAAATTCGTTCAGACCACCATCAAGCTTCCCACGCAGATGCCCTCCGACCTTGACGACATCGACATCGAGACCGCGCACAAATACGTGGAACTCCATGAGGCGGGAAAAGATGCGGAGATCCCCTACAACGCCATGATGCTCACCACCATCGTAGCCGAGGCCCTTCGAATGGTTCGCTTCGAGAACGGACCGGAATACATCCCGATGTACCTCTCCGCTGTGGCTATCGGTGACGTCGTCATGTTCGGTATCCCCGGCGAGCCCTTCAACGGCATCGGCAAAGGAATCAAGTCCGCCGAAGGCTGGAAGATGGTATGCCCCTGCTGCCTGACAGACGGCGAGACCGGCTACTTCCCGATGGCAGACTCCTACGAAGAAGGCGGCTACGAGGCCCGTTCCTCCGAATTCAAGGCCGGCGTTGCCGAGCTCATCATCTCTGAAGGATTAAAACTCATCGAGACATTAAAGTAAGATAGCATAACACGCGTGAAACGGCGCAGCTGTTTCACACGTGTTATGGAAATGTAAGAGCTGCGTAAAACATCGACATGAGCTGCGTGAAACATCTCGGTGCGTGAAACGCGGCGGAGCCGTGTTTCACACATCGAGACGTTTCACACAGCTCATGCGTGCCGATAAAAAAAGAACTGACAAATACAGATACACGGAGGTTTTATGAAAAAATTCTGCGTAGGTTTTTCCAGAGTGAACATCGACCCGAAAGCCGGCATCCCGGTCCGCGGCTACTATGTTCCCCGCTTTGCAAGCAAGATCCTTGACCACATCTATGCCAACACCGTGGCCTTCTCCATGAACGACGACACGGTGGAAACGGAAGTCTACAACCCCGACACCGGGCGCTATCAGAAAGGCCTGAAAGTCGACCCCGCCGAAGCAGTCGTCATGATTAGCGTCGATAACTGCGGCCTGACCCAGGCAGAGTGCCGGACTTATCGGAAGGCAATCGCCGAAAAGACCGGCCTTAAATACGAAAACATCATCCTTCAGTGCACCCATACCCACACCGGCCCCTACACCAGATCCAACGATCACTTCGATGTCAACGAAGAAATGATGGATGAATACGCCGATTTCCTCGGCGGAAGACTTTGTGATGCGGCGCTCTATGCCGTCCAGGATCTCCTGCCCGCAAAGATGGGATTCTGTGTGGGAGAGGCCCCCGATCGCGTGGCCTACATCCGCCGCTATAAGATGAAAGACGGCACCACCTGGACCTGCCCGCCCATCGAAGACCCGAACATTGATCACCCCATCGGCACCCTGGACCAGAGAGTCAACGTTCTCCGTTTCGACCGCGAAGGCGCGGATACCATCGTACTGATGAACTACGGCCTCCATGCCGACTGCATCAACCTGGATATCATCAGCCCCGACTGGCCCGGCCACATGACCCGCACCTTCGAGAGAGTCATCCCGGAAGCAAAGATCGTGTTCTTTAACGGCTGCGAAGGCGATGTGGGATCCACCCATGTATGGCCCGAAGGCGGCGACATGAACGATACGCTCATCTCCTTCGATAACGAGATGAAGTCCGACGGTATGGCCCGCTTCGTGGGACGCGCCCTCTGCGGCACCGTGCTGCAGGTTTACGACAAGGTCGAATATGTGGATGTGGACGAACTCAAAGTCCTTTCCGATATCGTGGCCGTACCCGCCAACAAGCCCGATCCGGCCGACCTTCCGAGAGCCCACAAGTTCAAAGAACTCCATGACTCCGGCCACGACGAGCTCATCCCCTATACCGCCATGGAACTTACCACCGTGGTCGCGGAAGCGGAGAGAATGTGCGCCTACGAAAACGGTCCGGACGCCTTCGAACTTGAACTCACAGGCCTTAAGCTTGGTCCCGTCGCCTTCCTCGGCATCCCCGGCGAGCCCTTCACCGACATCGGAAAAGCCATCAAAGAAGCCCCCGGCTTCCGCTGCATCCTTCCGATGTGCCTGACAAACGGCTCCGAAGGCTACTACCCCATGAAGAGCGCCTTCGATGAGGGCGGCTACGAAGCCCGCTCCTCCAAATTCAAAGGCGGCGTCGCAGAACTCATCATCGACGGCGGCGTAAAACTTTTAGGAAAATTACAGTAACACATGTGAAATAAAACCAACATGAGCTGCGTGAAACATCGAGTACGTGAAACATGGCGCAGCCATGTTTCACGCACGGAGATGTTTCACACAGCTCATGCGCGTGAGGTTTTTCATAGCTCACAAAGAGAAACAGAAGGAGAAAAAAATGAGCACCTTAAAAGTCGGATTTTCCCGCGTCGAGATCAACCCGCATCTCGGCATCGCGGTATTCGGATACTATAAAGAAAGATTTGCCAAAGGCATCCTCGACGACCTTCTCATGTCCGCCATCGCCTTAGAGTGCGGCGACCGGAAGATCATGATGCTCTCCGTAGATACCTGCGAGATCCCCATGAAACTCGCAAACGGCTACCGGAAAAACATCGCCGAAGCCACCGGCATCGCCTATAACGATATCTTCATCCACGCCACCCATACCCATACCGGCCCCGCCATCTTCCATAACGAGATGTTCGCATCGGACGATGCGCCCCAGGACGAGTACGCGGCATTCCTCGGAAAGAGAATGATCGACGCTTCCCTCATGGCATTAAACGACTTAAAGCCCGCAAAGATGGGCTTCATCGTCGGCAAAGCTCCCGAGCGTGTGGCCTACATCCGCCGCTACAAGATGAAAGACGGCACCACCTGGACCTGCCCGCCCATCGAGGACCCGAACATCGATCATCCCATCGGAGAGCTTGATCAGAGAGTCAATGTCCTGCGCTTCGACCGTGAGGGCGGCGACACCATCGTGTTCATGAACTACGGCATCCATTCCGATACCCTGAACATCGACCTGATCTCCCCCGACTTTGACGGCTGGATGAGAAAGACCTTCGAGACCGCGGTTCCCGGAACCAAGCTCGTCTTCTTCGCAGGCGCTCAGGGCGATGTGGGATCCACCCATGTATGGCCCGAGGGCGGTGACATGAACGACACCGAGATCAGCTTTGATAACGAGATGAAGAGCCCCGGCATGTGCCGTTTCGTCGGCCGCGCCCTCGCCGGCACCGTGCTGCAGGTATTTGACAAGGCGGAATATGTGGACGTCGATTCCATCGACATGATCGTAAAGACCGTGACCGTTCCCTCACACCGCGGCACTCCGGAACAGCTTCCGCTCGCCCGCGAATACAAGAAACTCCACGATGAAGGCCGCGATGACGACATCCCCTTCACCGCCATGGAACTCACCACCGTGGTTGCCGAGGCTACCAGAATCTGCGATATCGAAGACAACGGCCCGGACCACTTTGATCTGCCCGTGAGCGGACTCCGCATCGGACCGGTGGCATTTATCGGTGTACCTGGAGAGCCCTTCACCGAGATCGGCCGTCAGTTAAAGACCGCCCCCGGCTACAAGTGCATCCTTCCCTGCTGCCTCACCAACGGCGCAGAGGCCTACTTCCCCATGCAGGATGCCTTCGACGAAGGCGGCTACGAAGCCAGAAGCTCCTACTTCTGCCCCGGCATTGGCGAGACCCTGATCGCAAGCGGCAAAGAAGTCCTTGCCGAACTGCTGAAGTAAAATTCTGCATGAGCTGCGTGAAACACCGCATAACCCTGCATGAGTTGCGTGAAACATGGCGTAAACCTACATGAGTTGCGTGAAACATCGAGTACGTGAAACATGGCTGTGCCATGTTTCACGCACGGAGATGTGTATGACGGGCATGTCCCGACGCTTGGGTGAAAGTCCCAAGGAGCGTAGTTGCCGACGAATCCGATAGCGACTTGCAAGCTTCATGCCGTGAGGCATGGGGGAGAAGAAGCAATAGCGAAA
>JAZUHZ010000169.1:0-2049 GCA_045642005.1 Candidatus Avilachnospira sp. | reverse complement strand
GGGTTTCCGATCACTGCATTATAAATAGCCTCATAAGCATTTTTTCTCTGCTTACGAGCTGTACCGGTATAAGACATGATCGTAAGATACTCTTCGGCACCCTCATAGGTCCTGAAGCATCCTGAGACCTTGGTTTTCACTTTTATGACCCTCAGGTCTCGCTCTGCAAGGTTGTTGTCAAAATCAACTCTGAAGTCCTTAAGGAACAGCATTACTGAATCTTTCAGGTCCCGAAGCCTTTCGATCAGAGCTCTTGCTTTTCCCTTCTTTCTGCGGCCGCGTTTCTTTTCCGTGACCTCGGGAAGGGGATTCTCCTCACAGGCTTTGGCGATGATCTCATCATAGAGACCGGAAAACTTGTGAAGATGGTAGTAACTCACGGCCTCACAGCCTTTGGCAACCGTTTTATCCTTCAGCTTTTTCATTGCCATGAGAAGGTCTGCAAAACGTTTATGCCAGGTCTGGTCCGGATAGTTCTCCTCCATGCCCTTCAGTTCCCTGAGAAGGTGGGCTCCGCAGATGGCATGGGTGATGTCCCCGTACTTCCAGTAGGACTGCCAGCAGTCATGGATGGCGATGCCGTGATAGAGCGGAAGCATCCCTGCCTCATCCATCCCTTTCCAGCCGCGCTTGTTGCTTAAGGTCAGATAGGTGTAGCCCTCATTGGAGAACACGTGTGCCCAGATGGTCTTCTTTTCGACCCGTATGCCTGTCTCGTCACAGTGGGCGGTACAGGAATCAAGGAGAGGCGCCCGGATCCTGTCAAGCACGGACCGGATGTTCTTTGCGCAGCCGGAGACCACCGATGCGATCGTTGCGGGAGAGATCGGGATGCTGAAGATGTTCCCGAGGATCTCGTGGATACGGTTCAGGCTGATCGCGCCATAGGTATTGAGCGTTACGACCAGGGCCTTGAGACTGTCCCCGTACTGGACCACTGCTTTGATATCCTCGGGGAATTCCCCGGTATGCTCTTGCATGTCCATCGGGCAGCACCCGACGCACATGGCACAGTGGGCTGTAACGGTAGTCTCCAGTTTTGCATCGATGACGGAACGCGTCTCTGCAACTTCTGCTTTTGCAAGGCACTCGGCGTAGCGAGGGCAGCCGGTACACCGGGAAGGCATATGATTTATGACATTATCCGGCTTCCTGTTGGAGAAGAGTGACACGCCTTCGTGTCCTTCCTGTCCGCCCTGCTTTTTACCGGTCTTTTCCCGGAGGCTGCGGTCTTTTGTCTGCTTTTTATACCCGTCACTTGACGGAGGTTTGGAACTGTTCTTTGAGTTCTTATTGAGCTTTTCCTGCAGCTCTTTGATCAGTTCCTGCTGAGTACGGATAGTTTCGTTCAGGGAATCGATGGTACTCTGCATGGATTCCTGCGTGGATGCCATACGGGCTTCGAGGTCCGAGATCGTTCGGTTCAGGGTCTCAATCATACTGAGAAGCTGTTTGATATACTCTTCAGTTACCGGCATCCGTACCACCGTCCTTTCCTTTATCTATAGCCTTATTTTACTATAGGATAAGGAAAAAATCCAATCGGCGATACCGCCGGTTATGGCAGAATGACGGTGGATAACTCTGCCGGAAGAAGGCTGAGAAACGCCTTTTCACAGTCGGTTATCAACTCCTGCCGCGGCTGGCAGTCAGAAACAGCCTGTTTAGAGAAGAGATGTTGACAACTCCGGCGGCAGAAAAAGCTTTGTTAACAAACGGGCTTTCGAGCCTGAAATCACGGAGAAAAAAGTTTTTTATTTTCTCCCTTTTGCACAAAGAATCACCCGGTTATCGGGGGTTCTGAATAGTTACCCCTAATGTTTCTCGGAGATCATTGTAATGGCATGGAGAATGTCAGAAAAGACACAGACTATTTAACGCTTACACGGAATCCGGCAATTTTCCCTGTGCCGTTCCATCGCTTCTGCAAATTTGGGAACACTCATGCCTGCTTTTTCAGCTGCTTGTTCCACGGAAATAGTTCCCTCGTCCACAAGTCTGCCAAGCAGATCGATTCTTTCTTCTGCTCTGCCTTCCTGACGGCCTTCT
>JAZUHZ010000168.1:0-15729 GCA_045642005.1 Candidatus Avilachnospira sp. | reverse complement strand
TACCGTTGACGACGAAGAAGCTATCGAGGCGCTGTTCCTGCTTTCACGCTTTGAAGGCATCATTCCCGCCATAGAAAGCTCGCACGCGCTTGCCTTTGCCATAAGAGAGGCCAGAGAAAAAGGAAAGCCCGAATCGATTCTGGTGAATCTTTCCGGGCGCGGCGACAAGGACCTTGATTATGTCGTGGAACACTACGGTTACGGGGATGAGTTCCTGGAGAAAATGGCGGAGAAGCGTGCGAAAGAGAATAACTGATAAAACGGAAACGGAAACGAAAAAGCGCGGGCACTGCCCGCGCTTTTTCGTTTTCCGTTATTCTTTCTGAATGATGAGCTGTACCTCCCGGTAGGGAAAATCGTAATCTCCGGAAGAGAGGATCACTTCCCGGCAGTTTCTGAGCTTGGTGAAAAGCCCGTCGGCATACTCCCGGATTCCGTTCTCTACGGTTTGATCGGGCGGACAGCAGGTTACGACGAGCGCATCGCCTTCACACGAAACGCTCCGGATGGATTCGCATTTCTGGAATTCGAGTTTGCTGATCTTGTCGCCGGATTCTTCGACATAAACATTTTCAAGGAGTTTGGAGTTTCGGTCGCTGGCCATATCCATTTCATCTGCAATCCGGAGGTACGCGCCGAGAACGGCGAGATTGACATGTCTTCCCTCCCCGAGAGAAAAGTCCACCGGATATTCCTTCCGGTCCAGAAGATCCACCTTGCGGTGTCCCCGGGCCACCCTGGCTATGGCGTCGGCATACGTTTCGTCGGGGATATCAAAAAGAAGCGCATTCTCCCGGATAAATACCGCAGAGAAATCATTATGGAATCTTCGGGAGACGGAAATTACCGACTCTTCCGGGTGCGCTTTGACATATTCGGTGACGCCTGCTTTCCGGACATATTCGTCAAATTTTTTCTCTTCAATAGACATCCCGGAATCGTGCAGCGCCACGGACACCAGATAAACGTAAATGGCATCGGCAGAGAGCTTTTCAATATTGTTCCCGATCAGCATATTGGAATAGTTGAGGACATTCATGCAGTGAAGAAGGGAGTGGTCGGTAAATGTAGGATAGACCAGATGGAATTTCTCCAGCAACAGGTCAAATACCGACATACACTGCCGGTATCGTCTGGAAAGGTCCGGAGAAAGCTTCCCGAGTCGCTTTTCAAGTAAGTAGTCAAAACTGCCCTGCGCCATACATGTTCCTTTCTGCAGAAACGGATTTTCGTCTTTGAAAAAAGAACCCGGGTAACTCCCGGGTTCTTTTCGGATGCGGCCTACTGGACTCGAACCAGCGACCTCTCGCGTGTGAGGCGAACGCTCTCCCAGCTGAGCTAAGACCGCAGTCGCATGATCAGTAAATCATCACGCATCGGGTATCTTACCACAATCGGACAAAGGATTCAAGAACTTTTTTAGAAAAACAAACGGAACAGCACATACAGCCAGTGGGCTGAGAAGCCGGCGACGATCCCTCCGATGGTGTGCGAAAGGATGGCTTTCCCGACCAGATTTTTGCATTTTAAGGAGTCCATCATGGCCACATGCGTGGAGAGGTAACCGCTCCAGCACATGCACATGGCCGTAAAGACCGCCACGTCCGTTCCGGCGGCCTGCCCGTTTTCAATGAGCTGCGGGATCAGGCTGATGGCGGCGCCCGCAGAACCGAGGGCTGTCACGGGGACCGCAATGCATTCGGAACTGGTGAAACCGAAGATGGCATTGAGCACGGGAGAAATCTTTCCGGCCAGCCACGGAAGCAGCGCCACACCCTCATACGCCGCACCGGTATAGGTTCCGTCCGGTGACGGGCCGTTTGTCAGCATGAGAACGATGGAACAGATGATCACGACGCCGGGAATGATGGCCATGCCCATATCCACCCCGGCTTTTCCACCGTCCAGCATGGCGTCGATGAAACGGATCCCGATACTGCCGGGACGGACAACACGATGCGTTTCATCCACTTCGGCGCTGGCGAAAGGAACATCGCACAGTTCGGTTTTTCCGTAAATCTTACCGGTCTGAAGGAGCATCAGCCGGGTACTGGCGATACTTCCGATGACGGCGCCGAGGTTGCCGATGAGCGCTGCGCTGACAAAGGACTCCCCCGAGGGCCCCCGGAGTCCGATGACAAATGTTGTGACAATGGCACCCATTCCGAACGCCGTTCCGAGATTGGTAAGGGCGGGGAGCTGGTACTTTTTGAAATAGACGCGGAAATTGGTTTCGTTCGCCAGCGTCAGGATTGCTGGATTGTCGGAAAGATAGGTGGTGACAATTCCGAGAGAGGCAGCGCCGGGAAGACCCCACAGAGGTTTCATCAGGGGGCTTAAAATCTTATTGATCAGGGAAACCACCCCGAATTCGGAAAAAAGCGATCCGAGGGCGCCGGCAATGACCGCCACTGCCATAATGTAGAGGCAGGTATTGACGATCAGATCGAAGCCGGAATTCATCAGGGTATTGATCATATTGACAACGCCCATTTTCCGGCCGACCAGCCAGAAAAACAAAAAGAAGCACAGAAGAAATACAAAGGCTTCCGGGCCGATGGCTTTTTTTACCGTTACCGGTTTTTCTGATTCATTCATGGTTCGTTCTCCGTTTCTCTGAGCCGTATGATAGTTTTTCCATCCCGGGAAGTCAACAGGGAAATGTGCAGATTTCGTATACTTTCTATGCGGAAATCAAGGTGTTGTATTTTGCGTGATTTTCTGTATAATTACGGGTATGTATCATTTCTTTATCAAAAACGAAAATATCGCGGAAAACCGGGTGATGATCGAAGGAAACGACTATAATCACGCGGTCAATGTGCTGCGCCTTCGGCCCGGTGAGAAAGTCCTTCTTTCGGATGAGGAGGGCAGGGATCTCTACTGTACCGTGAGCGGTGATAGGGATGAAAAGGAGAAGATCCTCTGGCTTACGGTGGACCGTGTATCCGAAGAGAACCATGAGCTTCCGGCCCGGATCACCCTCTATCAGAGTCTTCCGAAATCCGACAAAATGGAACTGATCATCCAGAAAGCCACGGAACTCGGCGTGACGGAAATCGTGCCGGTCGAGAGCAGAAACTGTATCGCAAAACTGGAACCGAAAAAAACGGCGGCAAAGATATCGCGCTGGCAGTCCATTGCAGAGGCCGCGGCCAAACAGAGCAAACGAAGTGTTGTTCCCGAAGTCCGGGAGCCGGTGCCTTTTGTCGAAGCCGTAAAAGAAGCCGAAAGCCGCGGAAGCCTGAGTCTGATCCCCTATGAGGAGGAACGGGGAATGGCCGGGACGTGCCGTGCAATCATAGAGTTTATCCCCGGCGCCGATATCTCTGTGTTTATCGGTCCGGAAGGCGGATATGACCCGATGGAAATCCGGTTTTCCGAAAATCACGGGGTTCTTCCCGTATCCCTCGGAAAAAGGATCCTTCGCACGGAGACGGCAGCGCTTACGGTCCTTTCCCTGATCATGATCCGTCTGGAAATCGCGGCGGAAGAGGGCCTGCTTTCGGAGGAAAATCAATGAACAGAAGAGAAAAAAAGAAAAGAGTGCGGAATCACTTTGTGATGAACCGGCCCGTACTGGCGATGTTTCTGGTCCTTGTCCTTTATTTTATCCTTTCGGTGGCGGCGGACCTTCTTTTTTCCGGAGAAAAGAGCCCGGGGATTTCTGCGGAGAACCTTTCCGGAATGAATCCCGGGGCGGTGATGACTACAGGTTCCCAGGTCATCACGATCGCATGTTCCCTTCTGATCCTTTGCTTTTTTGCCTTCTGGTTTCGCGGAGAGTATTCGTTTTGCTCGCGCGAGGGAATGTTCCGAAAGGGGTTTCTCCTGACTTCACCGCTTCTTGTGATCGTCGGTCTGAATCTTCTGGGAGGGAGTTTCGTATCCTGGAAGGAGGTTCCGAAAGCCCTGCTTTTCGGGATCGCCCCGGGACTTTCCGAGGAAATCCTGATTCGGGGCGTGAACATTCCGAACTGGATGCGGCTTCATGGGGAGCACCCGAAAAAAATACCCGCGGTCGTGTTTTTTACTTCCTTTATTTTTGCGGCGGCGCATCTTATGAACCTTTTAGCCGGTGCAGGCGTCGGAATGACGCTCCTGCAGGTGGGCTACGCCTTCGGGATCGGCGCTTTATTTGCATCAGCCTATCTCAGGACCGGTTCTCTCGTGTGGCCGGTGATCATGCATTCGCTGATTGATTTTACCGCGTTTCTGCACCGGGATATCTTTGACAATGCAGGGGTTCTCGGCACGGAGGAACTGGCGCTTGACTGGTCGCTTATCCTTCTCGCCCTGGAAACCGCAGCACTGATCACTCTGGCATTTTACTATATCCGCCCGGCGAAACGGGAAGAGATTGCGGCCGTCTGGAAAGAAAAGTGGAAGAAGATAAAAGAAACCGTGCCGGTCACCGAAGGGTCGGCGGAAGGATTCACAGAAGAAACGAAAATGCAGGGAGAGGAGAAGTACGATGGCGAATAAAATCGGAAAACTGATCAAAGAAGCAAGAGAAGCGGCCGGTCTTACCCAGGCAGAGCTTTCCAAAAAGGCAAAGACGGTAACCTCCACGGAGATTTCCAAAGCGGAACGGGGTGAACTGAAACTGACGGATGACCAGCTGAAGGCGATCGCAAAAGCGACCGGTGTCACCCAGAAATCCTTACTGGAGGCGGCAGCTTCCTCAAAGTATACAAAAGCAAAAACCCAGGCGAAAGAGGACAGCGGGACGAAAGCCGCCACGACTTCCGTAAAACTTACCGCTTCCGAAAAGACAATCCTCGACCTCTACCGTAAGGCGGATGCCGATACGAAAAAGAAGGTCAGGGCAATCTTAAAGGGGGAGGAAACAGACGCTCTGGCCGGGATCCTTTCCTCTCTTTCCGGAAGCGGAAAGCAGAGTAAAAAGGAAGAGGGCCTCTCAAGCCTCATTACTTCGCTGACCGGTGAAAAGGAAAAAGAGGGAAAGAAGAAAGATGACGGCGGACTGCTCGGAAGCATTCTGCAGAATGCCGCAAAAGATCTTCTGAAATAAATATGAGAGAAGTATATCTGGACAATGCTGCCACCACGAGGGTGCGCCCCGAGGTGGCAGAACTTATGGTTAAAGTCATGGAGGAGGATTACGGGAATCCTTCTTCCAGGCATACAAAGGGCATGGAATCCGAGAGGTACCTTAAGACGGCAAGGGAGCAGATCGCGAAATCCTTAAAGTGCAAACCGCAGGAGATCGTTTTCACCTCCGGCGGGACGGAATCCAATAACATGGCCATTATCGGGACGGCTCTTAAGCGGTCCCGCCGCGGTAAGCACATTATCTCCATGAGCATCGAGCACGCGGCTGTCTATAAGCCGATGGAGTTTCTGATTTCCCAGGGATATGAAGTGGAGTTCATCGGCGTAGACAGCGAGGGGCATATTGACCTTCAGAAACTGAAAGAAAGCATCCGGCCGGATACGATCCTTGTTTCTGTCATGGCGGTGAATAACGAGATCGGATCCGTGGAGCCCATTGACCGGATCGGTGAGATCATAAAGAGTGTGAATCCGCAGTGCTATTTCCATACGGACTGCATCCAGGCCTACGGAAAATTAAAACTCCGTCCCAAGGCCTGGCACGTCGATATGCTGTCCGTGAGTTCCCATAAATTTCACGGACCGAAGGGATGCGGTTTCCTTTTTATCGATGAGAAGTGCAATGTAAGTCCCATCATCTTCGGCGGCGGGCAGCAGAAGGACATGCGCTCCGGCACCGATAACGTCCCCGGCATTGCCGGTATGGGTCTTGCGGCAGAGATGTACTATCACGATTTTGACCGGATTCATGAAAACCTCCTGGCTGTGAAAGGAAGGCTCATTGAAAGGCTTTCAGAGATGGACGGAGTGACGGTCAACACCGGAAAGACCCTTGAAAGCGAACTTCCCTCCGGCATGGGATTTGCGCCGCATATCGTGAGCGCCGGTTTCGAACGGGTGAGAGCGGAAGTGCTTTTACATGCCCTCGAAGAAAAGGGTGTGTTTGTTTCTTCCGGAAGCGCCTGCTCCTCCAACCACCCGCAGATTTCGGGGACCCTGCAGGCCATCGGAACGAAGAAGGAACTCTTAGATTCCACACTCCGTTTCAGTTTCGGGATCTATTCCACCGTGGAGGATGCGGATTATGCCGCGGACTGCATTGAGGAACTGCTGCCGGTTTTAAGACGGTTTACCCGGTACTGAACGGAGGCTGCCCGGAAGCGAATCTTTTCCGGGGACTTGTAATCAACGGGAAAATGGAGTAGAATAACGCTCGTTTAAGCGTTTATGTGACGGGGGCACTATGAAATATCAGAGTTTTTTAATCAAGTATTCCGAGATCGGAACCAAGGGAAAGAACCGCTATGTGTTTGAGGATGCTTTGATGCATCAGATCCGGGAGCATATCAAACACCTGGACGGCGATTTCGTGATCCAGAAAGAACAGGGCAGGATTTATGTGAATGCCCAGGCAGAGTATGATTATGATGAGGTGCTCGGCGCCCTCAAAAAGGTATTCGGCATCACCGGCATCTGCCCCATGATGCAGTTCCCGCTGTGCGCCTATGACGAGCTCCGAAAGACCGTGCTCGAGTTTGTGCAAAGCGAGCATCCCGAGCAGGAGTTTACCTTTAAGGTACGCTGCCGCCGGGCGGACAAGTCCTATCCGAAGACGTCGGACGAGATCAACGCCGATGTGGGATTCGATATCCTGAACGCCTATCCCGGGTCCCGGGTGGACGTGCACGATCCTGATTTTATGGTGTATATTGAAGTCCGGAAATTTGTGAATGTCTATACGAAGGTGATCCCCGGCGCAGGCGGCATGCCCACGGGAACCAACGGCAAGGCGATGCTTCTTCTGTCCGGCGGCATCGATTCTCCGGTGGCCGGCTACATGATCGCCAAGCGCGGTGTCATGCTGGAGGCGACCTATTTCCATGCACCGCCCTACACTTCCGAAAGAGCCAAACAGAAGGTGGTGGATCTGGCAAAGATGGTATCCGCCTATGCGGGCGCCATCAAGCTGCATGTGATCAATTTCACGGAGATCCAGCTTGCCATTTATGAGAAATGTCCGCACGATGAGCTGACCATCATCATGCGCCGCTATATGATGCGTATTGCGGAACGGCTTGCCAACGAGAACGACTGCATCGGACTCATCACGGGGGAGTCCATCGGTCAGGTGGCCTCTCAGACCATGTTCTCGCTTAGGTCCACCGACGAGGTGTGCGAACTGCCCGTTTACCGCCCCGTGATCGGATTCGACAAGCAGGAGATCATCGATCTTTCAGAAAAGATCGGCACGTTCGAGACCTCCATTCTGCCGTATGAGGACTGCTGTACGATCTTTGTGGCCAAGCATCCGGTCACCAAGCCGAATGTCAATGTGATCCGGAACTCGGAAAAGAAACTTGCGGATGGCATCGACGAGATGGTGGAACGGGCCGTTGCGTCGGACGAAATCATCTGGTGCTAATGAAAAAGACCCTTGCCGCCGGGCAAGGGTCTTATAATAAAGTACCGTCAGATCATGTAAGGCTTCAGGTCTTCCATCAGGGCATCTTTTTCGTTGTCCGCCTCATGAATCTCAAGGATCAGGGGCTTGGAAAGATCCAGGGAGAAGATTCCCATGATAGACTTGGCATCGATGACGTACCGTCCGTTGATGAGGTCGAAATCTGAAGTGTAGCGGTTAACCGTGTTGACGAAATTACGTACCTTGTCAATGGAATCGAGTTTGATATTAACCTTCATTGCTTACCTCCGATTGATTGCTGCTTAAATTTTATCGCAGGTATTTTAATAAGTCAATAATGAAAGATGGATAAAACTACTACATTTGCGATCCATACGCTCGGATGCAAGGTCAACACCTACGAGTCGGATCTGATCAGTGAAAAACTCAGGGATGAGGGGTTCCGGGAAGTGGCCTTCACAGAACAGGCCGACGTCTATATCATCAATACCTGCACGGTGACAAATATCGCCGACCGGAAATCCCGCCAGATGCTTCATCGGGTCCGGAAGCTTTCTCCCGGGTCCCTGATCGTGGCCTGCGGCTGCTATGCGGATGCGGTGTCCCAGGGAAAAGGAGCACCGGAGCCCTGTGTGGATCTGTGGGTGGGAAACCGTGAAAAGAATATTCTGCCGGAACTTCTCCGAAACCGCCTTTCGGACATAAAAGAACCTGTCCCCGAAAAAAACGTATGGGAGAAACGGTTCCTTACGGAGCTCGACGGTCATACAAGAGCCTTTGTGAAGATCGAGGACGGATGCGGCATGTTCTGTTCCTACTGCATTATCCCGTATGTCAGAGGACCGGTCACCGCGCGCCCTGTAGAAGACACCGTGAGAGAAGTGACCGGACTTTCCGAAAAGGGCGTCACTGAGGTGGTGCTGACCGGCATTCACCTTTCTTCGATGGGCAGAGAACTTCTTCGGACGATCCGGGAGATCAATGCAATCCCCGGCATCCGGAGAATCCGTCTCGGATCCCTGGAACCGAGGCTCATTACGGAAAGCTTTACAGAGGAACTTAAGCAATATGAAAAGCTGTGTCCGCATTTTCACCTGAGCCTGCAGTCGGGCTGTGACCGGATCCTTCGGAGCATGCGGAGACGTTATACGACCGGAGAATATCAAAAGGGCTGTGAGATCCTCCGAAGCGCATGGCCGGATGTGGCCATTACCACCGACATCATTGCGGGATTTCCCGGGGAAACGGAGGAGGACTTCCGGGAGACGCTTTCCTTTGTCAGAGAGATCGGATTCTATGAAGCGCACATTTTCAAGTATTCCCGGCGCAAAGGAACGGAAGCGGACCGCCTGCCCGGTCAGATTCCGGAGGCGGTCAAGGCAGAGCGGAGCGGCAGGCTTCTTTCGCTTTCGGAAGAGATGAGTCATGAATTCCGGCAGCGTTTTGTCGGGAAGAAGCTCGAATTTTTAGCGGAAGAGTGCGTGAACCAGTCCGGAAAGTGCTTTGTGACCGGATATACGGGGGAATATGTGCGGTGCATGCTCCCATGGGAGGAAAATACTCCCTTCCATCCCGGAGACCTGCTTTCCGGGACGGCCCGTGGAATTGTTTCCGGCGGAGCTGACGGGGAAACCCTTCTTCTTACCGGAAATGTGGTAGACTAAGGATCTGTTTTGGGGTATAATGTTCACGAGGAGTCAGATCATGAACAGTCAGGATATAACGAATACTCAGATCATCGGTTTTTATAAGGAGACGGAACGCCCCAATGTGAGCGATGTACTGCGGGATGTGTACCAGGCTCTGATTGAGAAGGGATATAATCCCATTTATCAGCTGACCGGTTACATCATGTCAGGCGACCCCACATATATTACCAGTTATAAGGGGGCCAGAAGCCTGATCATGAAGGTGGAACGCGACGAGATCATTGAGGAACTCGCAGCCAACTACATTACCACAAGATTAAGCTGAGCTCCCGGGTGCTTTTCGTTTTTTGGTGTCACAGAAAGTGACATTCTTTTGGTGTTTAAAAATGGGAAGATGGATGGGCCTTGATTACGGCTCAAAGACGGTGGGGGTAGCCCTGAGCGATCCTTTCGGGACGATAGCCTCACCGCTTGAGACGATCACAAGGGATAGAGAAGGAAAACTCCGGGAGACTTTCCGGAGAATCGCGGAGATCGTCAGAGAACAGGAAGTAGAGCGGATTGTTGTCGGAGATCCCGTAAATATGGACGGAACCGCCGGGGAAAGGGCACAGAAAAGCCGGGAGTTTGCAGAAAATCTCCGGTACCGGCTTACGTGTGAGGGACTTTCGGTGCCGGTACTCCTGTGTGATGAACGGCTTACGACGGTCGGAGCCGATGAGATCTTAGACGAGGCAGGAGTACCGAGGAGTGAACGGAAGACCTACATCGACAAGATCGCGGCGGCCCTGATCCTGGAACAATGTTTAAAAGAAAGAAAGGAATGAATTACCGTGGATGACAATAAGATCGTGATGATCATGGACGACGGATCAGAAGTTGAGTTTACAATTCTTGACTCAACGATTTTCGGCGGAAAAGGATATATTCTTGTTACCGACGCGCCGGAGGATGAGGACGGGGAGTGCTACATCATGAAGGATGTATCGGAACCGGAAGACGAGGAAGCGATCTATGAGTCCGTCGCCGATGACAAGGAGGCAGACGCCGTCTTTGAAATCTTCAGAGAACAGCTCAAAGACGAGATTGACATCGGGTAATCTTTATTGAATGAGTAAGAAAAAAAAGACTGTAACCAAGGAAAAAGTAAAAATTATTTTTCTGGGGGGTCTTGAGCAGATCGGCATGAACATTACTGCCTTCGAATACGGAGACAGTATTATTGTCGTAGACTGCGGTATGGCCTTTCCGGATGAAGAGACCCCGGGAATTGACCTCGTGATCCCGGATATCAGTTATTTGAAAGAGCGTGCGGAAAAAGTGAAAGGCTTTTTCATCACGCACGGACACGAGGACCATATCGGAGCGCTTCCCTATGTGCTTTCCGAACTCAATGTGCCGGTCTACGGCACGAAGCTCTCCGTTGCACTGATCCGAAACAAGCTGGAGGAGAAGGGAATTCTTGAAGCATGCACCTTAAAGGTCGTGTCCTTCGGGGAAAGGATTGAGGCCGGTGAATTCGGAATTGAGTTTATCAAGACCAACCACTCCATCCAGGATGCGGCAGCCTTTGCTATTCATACACCGCAGGGCGTATTCGTACATACCGGGGATTTCAAGGTGGATTACACGCCGGTATTCGGAGACCCGATTGACCTCCAGCGTCTGGCAGAACTCGGGCGGCAGGGCGTGACCGCTCTGTTATGTGATTCCACCAATGCTCTCCGGGCCGGGTTTACCATGTCGGAAAGAACCGTCGGACATACCTTTGATACGATCTTTGCCCAGAACCGCGAGAAAAGGATCATTGTCGCAACGTTTGCCTCCAATGTGGACCGCGTTCAGCAGATCATTGATACCGCGGAAAAGTACGGGCGCAAGGTCTGTATCGACGGCCGCAGTATGGTGAATGTAATCAATACCGCAGCGGAACTCGGCTATATCAGCGTACAGGAGGGGACGCTTGTGGATCTTTCCCTGATCCGGGATGTTCCTCCCGAGAAAACGGTACTGATTGCGACGGGTTCCCAGGGGGAAACCACCGCCGCGCTTTCCCGGATGGCCAGCGGACAGCATAAAAAGGTCAATATCACGGAGGATGATGTGATTGTCCTTTCCTCGACGCCGATTCCCGGAAATGAGAAGGCGGTTGCCCGTGTGATCAATGAACTGTGCCAGAAAAAGGCAAAGGTGATCTACACGGATACCCATGTGTCCGGACACGCGTGTCAGGAAGAAATCAAGCTGATCTATTCCCTTGTTCATCCGAAGTATTCCATTCCCGTTCACGGGGAATACCGGCACCGCCTTTCCCAGCGGGATATCGCCGAGCTGGTGGGCATGGCCCGGGAGAATATTCTGATTGCCGATACCGGGGATGTGATTGAGATCGGAGAGGACTTCTGTGAGATTACGGACCATGTGCAGGCCGGACCCGTGATGGTAGACGGCCTTCTGGTCGGAGATGTCGGGAATTCCGTGATCCGGGACCGGCAGGCCCTTTCCCAGAGCGGAATCGTCATTGTGACGGTGACACTCAGCAAAGAGACAGGAGAGATCCTTGCGGGGCCGGATGTCCAGAGCCGCGGATTTGTATATGTACGGGAGGCGGAAGAACTCATGGAGGACACGAAAAATGTGGTCCTGGATACGTTTGACAGCATCCGGGGAAAGAAAAAAATGAGTCCTTCTTCGATAAAAAACAGGATCCGTGAGGATCTTTCGGATTATCTGTGGCGCAGGATGAAGAGAAGTCCTGTGATCATACCAGTGGTGATGGAAGTATAAATGAACCGGGAACGTGAAGAACAGTCCTCAGCCGCCAATATGATCGGCAGGCTGGCCATACGGATCATGCTGACGGCACTTGCGGTGCTGGCGGTGTATGTTGCGGCGAAATACGCCTACGACTTCGGCCGGGATATCTTTTTCCAGATCCCGGCGGAAAGCGCGCCGGGACATGATATCACGCTGGAGATTTCGGATGATTCCGATCTGCCGAAGGTGCTTTTTGAAAACGGTCTGATCCGGAATGAGAAAGCCTTTTCCGTGATGACAGCGTTTTATAAACCCGATCCCGTACCGGGGGAATACACGCTCAATACCTCCATGACCACGAAGGAACTTATTACCCGGATCATGGAACAGAGTGCGGTTCTTCTCGAAGAGGAGGAGGCCGGAAAGGAATCTGCGCCGGATGAAAATGTGGTCGGCGGCGGTGACGAGGAAGGATAACAGGCATGACGGAGAAACGGGTGGCGGATTTTTTACATTCGCTGGAACCGGAGGAGGACGGGCTCCTTTCGGAACTGAGGCTTTATGCCGAAGAGCACAAAATCCCGATCGTACGTCGGGAGACGGAGAGTTTTCTCCGGACACTTTCGGCCCTTCGGAAACCGGAAAGGGTGCTCGAGATCGGGACGGCGATCGGATACAGTACGATTGTGCTGGCGGAATCGAAAGCACAGATTATCACCATAGAAAACTATGAAAAAAGGATTCCCGTTGCCAGGGAGAATCTCCGGCGGGCCGGCCTTTCGGAACGGGTCACGCTGATCCCGCGGGATGCCGGAGAGGTCCTTTCGGAACTTTCAGAAAACGGGGAAAAGTTTGATCTCATCTTTCTGGATGCGGCAAAAGGACAGTATCTCCTGTGGCTTCCGGATATTCTGCAGCTTCTTGGGGATGGTTCGGTCCTTGTCACCGACAACGTGCTTCAGGAGGATACCGTAATGGAATCCCGCTATACGGTATCAAGGAGAGACCGGACCACCCATCAGAGGATGCGGGAATTCCTGTATGAGATAAAACATAACCCCTGTCTTCTGACCTCGGTGCTCCCGGTCGGAGACGGCGTTGCATTTTCCGTATATCAGAAATCATGTGAGGTATGAATGAAGAAACCGGAACTCCTGCTACCTGCAGGAAATCTTGAAACCTTAAAGACGGCCGTAATTTACGGCGCGGATGCCGTGTATATCGGCGGCGAGGCCTTTTCCCTTCGGGCGAAGGCGGATAACTTTGATCAGCGTGCCATGTGCGAGGCCATAAGCTTTGCTCATGAGCACGGTGCGAAAGTTTTTATCACCGTCAATATTTTTGCTCATGACAGGGACCTTCCGGAAGCGGAAAAGTATCTCCATGAACTTGCCGGGATCCGTCCGGACGGCCTTATTATTTCTGATCTCGGGCTTTTTATGATGGCAGGGAAAATCTGTGAGGGCATCGAGCTGCATGTCTCCACACAGATGAACACCACGAACTATGAGGCCATGAAGGCATGGTTTGCGCTTGGTGCAAGCCGTGTGGTCTGCGCCCGGGAGCTCAGCCTTTCGGAACTTTCGGAGATCCGTTCCCGGATTCCGGAGGATCGGCAGATCGAGGCTTTTGTCCACGGGGCCATGTGTATCTCCTATTCGGGAAGATGCCTTCTTTCCGCTTATATGACCGGAAGAAGCGCCAATCTCGGACAGTGTACGCATCCCTGCCGCTGGGAGTATTCCGTCATGGAGAGCTCCCGGCCCGGGGAATACTTCCCGGTCTCCGAGAATGAGAGAGGAACTTTCCTTTTCAACTCCAAAGATCTGTGCATGATCGAACATATCCCGGAACTCTGTGAAGCGGGAATCGATTCCTTTAAGATTGAAGGACGGATGAAGACCCAGCTTTATGTGGCCACCTGTGCCCGGACCTACCGGAGGGCCATTGATGACTATTTCAGAGATTCGGAACTCTACCGGAAGAACCTGCCCCTCTATAAGGAGGAGATCGGGAAATGCACCTATCGGGAGTTTACGACCGGGTTTTATTTCGGCGCTCCGGGGGAGGATGCGCAGATTTATGATGCGTCCACTTATGTGAAGGACTACACATTCTACGGGAGTGTGGACCGTGTGGACGAAGAGGGGTATGCGCATTTTATCCAGAAAAATAAGTTCTGTACCGGTGATGTCATTGAGATCCTGAAACCGGACATGACAGATGTGCCGGTGAAGGTTCTTGAGATCCGGGACGAGGAGACGGATGCGGTGATGGAAAGCTGTCCGCACGCTTCGGAGAGACTTCGGGTAAAGTTTTCCGTCATGCCGGCGGTATATGATATTCTCGGAGGAAAAGCCTGAGAAATGTTTTTCGTAATTGCGGCACTCTGCATAGCCTATTTTGTGGCGATCGTCGTTTATTCCGGCATCGGCACAAGTTTTGTGTGCATCTGGCCGGTGATTTCCGCGGTTTTCCTTCTGATCGGCATTTTTGAAAAGAAAAGGCAGCAGCAGAAAGAGGAGATGCCGAAACGTCTCCCGGCTTTTTTATACACCACATTTTCCATCGGGGCGCTGACGGCCTTTTTTATGATGATTTTTCTCCTGAACGAGGCCAATAAAGCACCGTCGGGCGGTTGTGACTATGTCATCGTCATGGGCGGAAGAGTGTATGATGACGGGATTTCCACCACACTGAAAAAGCGCCTGGATACGGCAATCCTTTATTCCGAAACAAATCCGGACACCGTGTTTGTGCTTTCCGGGGGGATAGAGAAAAAAAACAGGCTGCCGGAGGCTCTGGCCATGTATAACTACATGGTGTTAAACGGGATTGACGAGTCGCGGCTTCTGATCGAATCCAGTTCGAGTTCCACGGCGGATAACATTAAGAATTCCCTTGCGGTGATTGAAGAAGACCTTGGGAAACGGAGGATCCCGCCGCCCCTTCGGATCGGCCTGTGTTCCAGTGATTATCATATGCTCCGGTCGCAGCTTGTGGCCGGGAAGAGTTATAACGACAGGATCTACGGGATTCCGGCACCGTCGGACGGCCTTCTGTTCATTCATATGTGTGTGAGAGAGTGCTGTGCCCTGGTGAAAGACCGGCTGATCGGCAACCTGTAAAGAAATTAGAGGATGAGCATGTTTACAGATATTTACAGAAAGATTTCAGAAAAAGAGATTCCCGAGTGCGGCGGCACAGGTACCGTGTACGAGCACAGAAAGACCGGCGCAAAGATCTTTACGCTTCGCACGGAGGATATCAACAAAGTATTTATGATCGGTTTCCGGACAACTCCTGAGGATTCCACGGGCGTGGCACACATCATGGAGCATTCCGTATTGTGCGGTTCGGAAAAGTTTCCCTTAAAGGATCCGTTTGTGGAACTGGTTAAGGGGAGCCTGAATACCTTCCTGAATGCCATGACTTATCCGGACAAGACAGTCTACCCTGTGGCCAGCTGCAACGAGAAGGATTTCATGAATCTCATGGATGTGTATCTGGACGCCGTCTTCCACCCGAATATTTATAAAGAGAAAAAGATCTTTCTTCAGGAGGGGTGGCATTACGAGTTCTCGGAAGAGGATGAGCTCACCCTGAACGGCGTGGTGTATAACGAAATGAAAGGAGCTTTTTCCAATCCCGATTCCGTGCTCGAACGGTTTACGCTGAACGCCCTCTACCGGGGGACCACCTATGAGCACGAATCCGGAGGAGATCCGGAGGAGATCCCGAACCTGACATATGAGCAGTTTCTCGAGTTCCACCGGACATATTATCATCCGTCCAATTCCTATATCTACCTGTACGGTGACATGG
>JAZUHZ010000167.1:0-6361 GCA_045642005.1 Candidatus Avilachnospira sp. | reverse complement strand
GCCCCCCTCAAGATAAGATATCCCATTCGAAAGAAGTAAGACCCCTTGAAGAACACAAGGTTGATAGGGCAGAGGTGTAAGTGCAGCAATGCACTCAGCTGACTGTTACTAATAGGTCGAGGGCTTATCCGCAAGGCCTTTTTAAGAGGCTTCCAGAGTATCGGTATTCAGTTTTCAGGGTGTATAGCAATACATCACATAACGAGCTTCCCTCACATAACGAGCGCAGCGAGTTATGAAAGGCCTGGTGGCTCAGCTGGTTAGAGCGCCGCCCTGTCACGGCGGAGGTCGTCGGTTCGAATCCGATCCGGGTCGTTAATATCCCTCGACAGGGGGATATTGCACTTTTACAAAGTAATAAGGATGAGTTCCCGAGTGGCCAAAGGGGGCAGACTGTAAATCTGTTAGCGACGCTTTCGGTGGTTCGAATCCACCCTCATCCATTCTATGGGGTCTTAGCTCAGCTGGGAGAGCACCTGCCTTACAAGCAGGGGGTCACAGGTTCGAGCCCTGTAGGCCCCATTCATTTTATCGCGGGGTGGAGCAGTCCGGTAGCTCGTTGGGCTCATAACCCAGAGGTCGCAGGTCCAAATCCTGCCCCCGCAATCATAGAAGAGCGAGCATAAGGCTCGCTTTTCTTGTGGGACGGGCGAGTAGCTCAGTCGGAAGAGCACTTGACTTTTAATCAAGGGGTCGGGGGTTCGAGCCCCCTCTCGCTCACTAAATAGCGGAAAAGCCTTATAAATAAGGCTTTTCCGCTTTTTTGTACATTCCGTAAAAATCAAGTGATTCAATACAGTTGACTTGATGATCCGACCTGACTATACTTGGTGTCGGAAGAAAAATACTATTTTTCGGGAAGTGAAATATAAATTAATGAAGAACCGGAAAACGAAACAAAGAAACTTACAGGCCTACGACCGAAAAAGTGGGAATCTGGGAAAGCGGCTGGAAAGAGATTATATAGACCATGGAATCGCCACCATTCCCTGCAGGATCAGCGGATTCGATGACATCATTTCACCGTACAGCGTTCACGGGTATGAAAGTCTGAACAGCGAATTTGTTGAATATGTGAACAGCATCGCGGATCTTGTTCCGGAGGAATATCCAATCGTTCTTTCCATCGTCGGACAGAAATTCACCGGGGAGGAGCAGGAAACAATAAAAAGCACTATAGAAGACGATTTCGCATATGATCTTGGTTCTGTCGAAAACGAAAACAAGTATCATCAGAAAGTCTTCTGGTGGATGACAGCAGGGATTGTGCTGAGCGGTGTGATGCTCACGGTTTTTGACTGGTGGGAAACGGCTCCCCTGGAACTGCTGTTTGTCTTTTTCTGGTTTTTTGCCGATACGGTTTTTGATTATCTGTTCCTCGAAGGCAGGCAGCTTCGGAAACAGCAGCGAAAAGCGGCAAGACTTGCCTGTCTCAAAGTCGAGTTTTCTGAAGAATATGATGAAGAGGATTACAGCGAAGAAGAAGCGAAAGAAATACTCAACGAACTGTACCGGGAAACATAAAAACAGAAACCGGATGCGCAACGCGCACTCCGGTTTCTGCTTTTTTTGGGGCGCAACGCGCACTCCGGTTTCTTTTTTTTACTTATAGCGCTTTCCGGCCAGAACCACACTCTCCGGGAGCGTTTGCCGGATTTCCTTCGGATCCATGGTCAGAAGGGACTTTTCGAACACGAGATAGTCCGCGTCTTTGCCCGCTTCGATCGAACCTTTCTGTCCGTCCAGACGAAGCTGCTGCGCACTGTTAGCGGTAAATCCGAGGATCATCTCTTCTATGGAGGCACATTCTTTCTTTTCCGGCCACTCAAAAGCGGTGCTCCAGTCACCGGGGACTTCTGCCAGCTCAATGTCTTTCCGCGTTATGCCTACCTGAATCCCGACAAAAGGATTCCACGTATCCAGCGAATAATCGTTAAACATGACGCTGTCACTGGACCATGTCACGACAGCGCCGGTATCCCAGAGCGTCTTTGAGCGGTACATCTTCCGCGCTCTCTCCTCGCCGAGGAAGGAAACGGCTTTTTCAAATCCTCCGGAAATACAGTTGCCGCCGTGCCAGAACGGGCTGAAATTCGCAAAAACCCCAAGTTCCGCAAATCTTCCGAGATCTTCGTCGCACATGATCTCGATATGGGCGCAGGTCACATTGACGCGGAAGTCATCTCCCAGAATCTGCTGTGCTTTCTCCGTGGCATCCAGAACGGTTCTCACCGCTCCTTCTCCCACGGTGTGCACATGCAGATCAAAACCGTTCTTATTGAGGTCGAGAAGAAGCCCGGTCAGCTGCTCTGTGCTGATCACGGTGCCTCCCGTTGTACCGGTGTCCGTATAGGGATTCACGAGACATGCGGTACGGATCCCGAGGGTTCCGTCCATCATGATCTTCATCGTTCTGTCTTTCACATGCTCCGTGTCAAATTCCCGGTGTTACCCTTTCAGTTCTTCTACCGCACCCGGGAGAAGCTGAGGATCATAGATTGTGTAGCTTCCCTCTACGCTGATCGGAAGTTTTCCCTCCCGGTCCATTTCGCACAGGACTTCGTAGACCCGCTCATGGAACGGTACCGCACCCGGTGTCGCCGCTTCAAAGACGGCTGTCACGCCGTGCTCTGCCTCAAAACGGAGGAAGGGCTCCAGCTCCTCGCGGATCTGCTCTTTGGTCACATTGACGGAATGGGAGAGCGTGATGGGCAGTGCCGTCATCTCGATCATATATCCGGTCTTTCTGCCGTTTTCATCTCTTTCATAATAGCTGAGACCGGGAGCGATATCCGGGGTCTCCCCGGTAACGCCCGCCTGCTTCAGGGTGTAGGAATTGCACCAGAGGCTGTGGCATTCCCCTTCGAGAATGATGATCCGGGAATCCGGAACGATCGGATCCAGGTCATCCCTTGTCAGTTTTTCGCCCTGCAGCCGGGAGAGTTCCATCATGAACTTGTAAAGCTCCTGACCGGGGTTTTCTTTCACATAGTCCCGGATAAACTGAAGGCATTCCTCTTTGTCAGTTCCCGGGATAATCTGTGCTTTCGGCGCTCTGCGGCCGCATACGCTCGAACAGATGTGTACATGTGCATCCACAAAGGCAGGCATGACAAACTGCCCGCCGAGATCCCGCACCTCTCCTTCATAGTCCTTAAGGCCTTCTTCGTTTCCGACATAGAGAAATCTGCCGTCTTTGACGGCAAAAGCTTCGGCGGTAGGATTCTTCGCGTCCGAAGTAAAAACCGCCGCATTTTTTACAAGGTAATCTGCTTTCATAGTACTCCTCTTAATCAGTATTCATCTGCCTTCGGAACCCGCTCAGGCCAGGAAAACCGTGCCGCCTTTAAACACGGTCTCCAGAACCGTAAGATCCACGATCCGGTCAGCGGGAGTGTTCTCGATGTTTCCGTCGAGCAGAACAAAATCCGCGCTCTTTCCGAGCTCAATAGAACCGGTAATATCCTCGCGGTGGAACTGATAGGCACCGTTGATCGTCTGTCCCTTCACGGCTTCTTTCAGAGAAACGCATTCGTCGGGATTCAGCGCGGGAACATCTTTGTATGCCTCATAAAGAGGATCCAGCCTGGTGACGCGCCTCGTCATGGCAACCTGAATGCCTTCCAGGCCGTTCGGAATGGTAACGGTAAAGTCGGAACCGTAAGCGCAGACAACTCCTGCGTCAACGAAGCTCTTGTTCGGATAACAGCCATGGTGGCGCTCTTTTCCGACAAACATGGTTTCCGACGGAGCAGAAATGTCACTTTCGCACTCCCACTGCGGCTGAATGCTGGCAATAATATGGTTTTCGCCCATGCGGATTCGGTCTTCCGGCTTGACGTAATAGCAGTGGGCCAGGATGTTTCTCAGCTTTCCGTCCTTATTATACCTGTTCTGGGCGTTGATGAAGCAGTCGACCGTATATCTGGCGGCGTAGTCTCCCATGCCGTGCACGTGAATATTAAATCCGGCCGCCTGAACCTTCTCCATGGACTCCATCAGATTCTGCTCGTTCCAGAGGAGCGGAACCCGCGCCTTTTCTCCGCCGTTTTGCGCATAGTATTCGTCGCTGTACGGCTCGCACATGGAAAGGTTTCCGTCCACGAAATATTTCATGGTGTCAACCTTGACGAGATCTTCGTAATCATACGCTCCGCGAAGAGCGATCGCGCTTTCCAGATCTTTCTCTCTGGTAGCGTCATTGATATTGTATACGCCGTCGATGCGAAGTCTGAGCTCTCCGCTTTCCGCCATGGATTTCAGAAGCCGGTAGGAGGGATCGTTTCCCATGCAGTCGGAAACCATGGTAAATCCGCGGGAATGGAACAGCGCCTGCGCTTCCAGCATGCCGTCCTTTATCTGTTCGGCTGTGAATACGTAGCCGGGGACTTTGGAAACCAGAGGAACAATAATGACAGGCTCCTGAATATATCCGTCGGGAGTTCCGTCCGGCTCCCTCCGGATGATTCCGGCCTCGGGATCGGGCAGTTCCTTTGTTGCCCCGCAGGCTTCCAGCGCCTTCGTGTTCATCAGGCAGACATGGCCGCAGTAGGAGCTGAGCACCACCGGCCTGTCGGAAACGACGGCATCAATATCATGTCTGGTGATCGGGCGGACAATGCCGGAAAGGCCTCCTGCAAACCACATACGGTCCCATCCGCTTCCCTGGATGCACGAACAGTTCGGGTGCTTTTCAACGAAGCTTCGGATGCGCTCCTGCATTATGGAAATGATCTCCTCCGGGGTCTGATGATCCGGGTCGGTGACAAGGTTGTTCAGATCCACGACACCGAATCTCTGAACCGAATTAATAAAATGCATGTGCGCGTCGCAGAATCCCGGCAGTATGCTTCCTCCGGCGCAGTCTTTGACTTCGGTTCCTTCTCCGATATACTTCTTCGCTTCTTCATTGGAGCCGATAAAAACAAATTTTCCGTCTTTCACCGCGAGGGCCTCAGCCCTGGTCTCTGTACCGTCCATGGAAACGGAATACACCGCGGCATTGAAATAAACTTTATCTGAAATCATAAGTTTCTCCTCTAGATATTTTTAGAAATTCTATCATGATTTTCAGGTCAGATTCAAGTAGAAATTAACAGATTGTCACGGGGAATCTTTTCTTCCCAGTCTGCCAGCATTTTTCCAAAGGATACCCCTTCTGCATACCGATCGGAGCCTTCGCGGATTTTGTGACCGCGGTCGGAGGTGGAGCCGACAAGCCAGCTCCGGTAGGGAATGCGGGCGTATTCCGCTTCTTCGCGGAAGGCTTCCTCCGTGACAAGGAGCCCGCCTTCCGGAGGATCCCCGGCATTGAGCGCGAGGGCCCAGCGCTGACCGCGGCCCTGCATCCGGTTTGTACCGCCGCGGATATCATAGAGGCAGTACAGTCTTTCCAGGAAACACCGCATCTTTGCTGTCGCGCCGTGGAAATAGCAGGGGGTAACAAAAAGAAGCACGTCATACTCCGGGACGCTGGATACAAGGGCGGTGTAATCATCCTCAAAGACGCAGAGAGACGGAATATTTTTCTGACAGTGCATGCATCCGGAACAGCCGGGATACTTCATGGAAAGATCCGATAACCGTACCACATCGACTGTGCCGCCTGCCGAAAGGATGCCTTCTGTCAGACTTTTTTCTGCGGCGTCGGTATTTCCATGACGTCTGGTCTCTCCGTTCACCAAAAGGATTCTGTTATTTGCCATCGGCTGCCTCCCTGTCATTTTTCAGTCATCGTATTCGTCACCGTCGATACAGGAATCGGCAGAGCCGATTCCTGTATCAAGGGAGCCGAGAATGAATGCGGCTTTGAGGATGCCGAGCTGCGTCTTTTCATCTTCGATGTTTCCGCTCATCACTTCGTCCAGCAGGAAGGAAAGCGGCTCTTCCGAAACCGTGAGGAACTCATCCGGATCGAGATCCTGCTCGCCTTTTTTGAGATCCGAGGCCAGATACATCTCGATGTATTCGTCGGAATAGGCCGGTGCCGGATAGAAGGCGCCGAGATCCCGCCAGCTGCCGGCGGTATAGCCGGTCTCCTCCCGAAGTTCGCGCTTTGCGGCGAGCAGCCGGTCCTCGGATTTGTCCTCGAGTTTTCCGGCAGGGATTTCGATCAGGACTTTTCCGGTCGGATAGCGGTACTGTTTCTCCACGATCACCGTGCCCCGGTCCGTCAGCGGGATAATGCACACGGCCCCTACGTGCCGGATCAGTTCCCGGTCTGCCGTTTTTCCGTCCGGAAGCCGGACGCTGTCTTTAAAAAGATGGACGACACTTCCGTCGTAGATCATCTCTGACGTGATTTTTTCTTCGGTCAGATTATCTTTCATAATACGTTCTCCATTCCGTTTCCGGTACCATC
>JAZUHZ010000166.1:0-9267 GCA_045642005.1 Candidatus Avilachnospira sp. | reverse complement strand
TATCAGGATGACGAGACCGGTGAGAAGTATGTTCCCTACGTTGTTGAGCCTTCTCTTGGTGCTGACCGTGTAACACTTGCTTTCCTCTGCGCCGCTTATGACGAAGAGGAGCTTCCCGGCGGCGATAAGAGAACCGTGATGCATTTCCATCCGGCTCTTGCTCCTGTGAAGATTGCAGTTCTTCCGCTTAGTAAGAAGCTCAATGAGGGCGCTGAGAAGATCTTTGACGAACTGACAAAGAAGTATTACTGCGAGTTTGACGAGCGCGGTTCCATCGGTAAGAGATACCGCCGTCAGGATGAGATCGGTACACCGTTCTGCATCACGTATGATTTCGATTCCGAGGACGAGACTTCCGAGAATTTCGGCAGCGTGACGATCCGTCATCGTGATTCTATGGAGCAGGAGAGAGTGAAGATCGCGGATCTTGACAGGTACTTCTCTGATAAGTTTGATTTTTAATTCGCTTTAACCATTCGCTTCATGCATCTCCCGGGGCTATGATTCCGGAGATGCATGTGCGCTTTTGCAGTAAGGATTCATTCAGGTAGTAGTACAGCCGGCAGTTTCTGCCGGCTTTAGGTGATTTTAATGAAGCTTTTTACCCAGCTGATCATTATCCTGTTTTCTTCCCTCCTTGTGTTTCTGGGGGCGCTTCTGATGCAGATGGACGGGCGGATTTCCTACGGCACCTGTATGGTAATAATGTTTGCTGCCGGTGTGCTGATCTTTTTCTGGGTTTATCGTTCGTTTATCCGGCCGCTTCGGGAACTGAAGACAGCAACGAAGAAAATCAAGGAAGGTGAGCTGGATTTTACGCTGGAGACGGATTCGGATTCGGAAATGGGGGAACTCATCCGGAGTTTTGAGGAAATGAGGGTTCGTCTTCTGGATTCCCAGGAGAAACAGATTGCATCGGATAACGAGGAAAGGGAACTGATCCGCAATATCGCTCACGATCTGAAAACTCCGATCACGACGATCCGGGGATATTCGGAGGGACTTCTGGACGGGGTGGCCGCCTCTCCGGAAAAGCAGGAAAAGTATCTGAAGACCATCCACCGGAAAGCGGAGGAAATGACCGGGCTGATCGATGAGCTGAGTTTTTACTGCAAGGTCGATACCAACAGGATCCCGTATACCTTTACGAAGCTGTCGGCCAGGGAGTTTTTTGATGAATGCGCGGAGGACCTCGGGGCAGAGTTATCCGGAAAAAGTATTGAGTTTACTTATGAACAGCGGGTGTCCCAGAAAGTCCGGGTGATTGCCGATCCGGAGCAGCTCAATAAAGTGATCAGCAATATCATCTCGAACAGCGTGAAATATCTGGATAAAAAGCCCGGGAAGATCCGTATGGTCCTGACGGATGACGGAGATTTTATCCAGTGTGATATCAGTGATAACGGGAGAGGCGTTGACAGGCAGGATCTGCCGCGAATCTATGATCGTTTCTTTCGGACGGACAGTTCCCGCAATTCTTCCCAGGGCGGCAGCGGAATCGGGCTTTCCATTGTGAAAAAAATCATTGAGGATCATGGCGGCAGTATCTGGGCTTCCGGCGGCCCCGGGGAGGGGCTTACCCAGCATTTTATTTTGAGGAAGGTAAATGGATAAAAAAATTCTGATCATTGAAGATGACGAGGCAATCGCGGAACTGGAAAAGGATTATCTGGAGGTTTCGGATTTTGAAGTGGATACTGCGTGCGAGGGATATGAAGGGCTCTTAAAAGCCGGGGAGAATGATTACAGTCTCATTATTCTGGATGTGATGCTTCCCGGAATGGACGGATTTGAAGTGCTTAAGGCACTGCGCGGAAGGAGCGATGTTCCGATCCTGATGGTAACGGCCAGAAAGGATGATGTGGATAAGATCCTGGGTCTCGGGCTCGGTGCGGATGATTACATGACCAAACCGTTCTCGCCTTCCGAACTTGTGGCCCGCGTGAAAGCGCATATTGCAAGATATGAGCGTCTGACGGATAAAAGAAAACCGGTCAGCGAGGTGATCGAGATCAGAAACTTAAAGATCAATAAAGCATCCCGGGAGGTGTTCTTAGACGGAGAGGAAAAGGTACTTACGCAGAAAGAGTTTGATCTTCTCCTTTTCCTTGCGGAGCATCCGAACCGCGTATTTACAAAGGATGAACTCTTCCGGGAGGTCTGGGAGGCGGAATCCATGGGAGAGACTTCTTCCGTGACGGTTTACATAAAGAAGCTTCGGGAAAAAATCGAGCTGAATCCCGGAAAACCGCAGTTTATTGATACGATCTGGGGTGTCGGTTACCGGTTCAAAGTGTGATTGTTTTCACAAAAGTACAATGTTTTTCCTTGCATATTGTACTTATTATGTATAGAATATATGCGGTGCGCGATTCGGCGTACTTTTAAGGTGCGTTAATTTTTAACAGTTGTTTAATAAAGGAGAGTATTTATGGCAAACAAATGGGTCTATTTATTTACCGAAGGTAACGCGAACATGCGTGAGCTCCTTGGCGGTAAGGGCGCTAACCTCGCAGAGATGACCAAGATCGGTCTTCCGGTTCCTCAGGGTTTCATCGTAACAACCGAAGCCTGCACACAGTATTATGAGGACGGACGTCAGATCAATGACGAGATCATGGGTCAGGTAATGGAATATGTACAGAAGATCGAAGAGATCAACGGCAAGAAGTTCGGCGATGTAAAGAATCCGCTTCTTGTGTCCGTACGTTCCGGTGCCCGCGCTTCCATGCCCGGTATGATGGATACCATCCTGAACCTGGGACTCAACGACGAAGTTGTTGCAGCAATGATCGCCGGTAACCCCGATCCCAAGTTCGAGCGTTTCGTATATGACTCCTATCGCCGTTTCATCCAGATGTTCTCGGATGTTGTTATGGGTGTAGGAAAAGAGTACTTCATGGCCCTGATCGATCAGATGAAGGCTCAGAAGGGTGTTGAGTTCGACGTAGAGCTTACCGCATCAGATCTTAAGGATCTTGCAGAGGAGTTCAAGGCTGAATACAAGAAGCAGCTCGGTGAGGACTTCCCCACAGATCCCGTTGTACAGTTAAAGGAAGCTATCGAAGCCGTATTCCGTTCCTGGGACAACCCCAGAGCCAACGTATACCGTCGTGACAATGATATCCCGTATTCATGGGGAACCGCAGTATCCGTAATGCCCATGGTATTCGGTAACCTGAACGACAACTCCGGTACCGGTGTTGCCTTTACACGTGATCCCGCTACCGGCGAGAAGAAGCTCATGGGTGAGTTCCTGAAGAACGCACAGGGCGAGGACGTTGTAGCAGGTGTTCGTACTCCCATGCCCATCAAGCAGATGGAAGAGGAGTTCCCCGAGGCTTATGAGCAGTTCGTAAATGTATGCCACATCCTTGAGGATCGTTATCGCGACATGCAGGATATGGAGTTCACTGTTGAGAACGGAAAGCTCTACATGCTTCAGTGCCGTAACGGTAAGAGAACCGCAAAGGCAGCACTGAAGATTGCCTGCGACCTCGTTGACGAAGGCATGATCGATGAGAAGAAAGCTGTTTCCATGATCGATCCCAGAAACCTTGATACTCTTCTTCATCCGCAGTTTGATGCCAAGGCATTAAAGGGCGCAGCAGAAATCGGCAAGGCTCTTGCAGCATCACCCGGAGCAGCCTGCGGACAGATCGTATTCACTGCAGAAGATGCAAAGGCATGGGCTGCAGAAGGCAAGAAGGTTGTTCTTGTCCGTCTTGAGACTTCACCCGAAGATATCGAAGGCATGAAGGCTGCACAGGGAATCCTTACCGTTCGCGGCGGCATGACCTCTCATGCTGCAGTTGTTGCCCGTGGTATGGGTAAGTGCTGCGTATCCGGCTGCAAGGAAATCGTCATGGACGAGGAAAACAAGAAGTTCGAACTCGCAGGCAAGACCTATCACGAGGGTGATGTGATCTCCTTCGATGGTTCTACCGGTAAGATCTACGATGGAGCAATCGCTACCGTAGATGCACAGATCGCAGGTGAGTTCGGCCGTATCATGGCATGGGCTGATGAGTTCAGAACACTCAAGGTTCGTACGAATGCGGATACCCCCAGAGATGCAAAGAAGGCCCGTGAGCTTGGCGCAGAAGGTATCGGCCTCTGCCGTACCGAGCATATGTTCTTCGAAGGCAACAGAATCGATGCCATCCGTGAGATGATCGTTTCTGATACCGTAGAAGAGAGAGAAGCCGCTCTTGCAAAGATCGAGCCCTTACAGCAGGGTGACTTTGAGCAGCTCTTCGAAGCCCTTGAGGGCAACCCCGTATGTATCCGGTTCCTGGATCCGCCGCTTCATGAGTTCGTTCCCCAGGAAGAAGCTGACATCCAGAAGCTTGCAGACGCTCAGGGCAAGACTGTTGCTGAAATCAAGGCTATCTGCGACGCACTTCACGAGACAAACCCGATGATGGGTCATCGTGGATGTCGTCTTGCAGTTACCTATCCTGAGATCGCAAAGATGCAGACCAGAGCTGTCATCAATGCTGCTCTTAATGTGAAGAAGAATCATCCCGACTGGACGATCGTTCCCGAGATCATGATCCCGCTTACCTGCGAGTTCAAGGAGCTGAAGTTCTGCAAGGATATCGTAGTTGCTACAGCAGACGCTATTATCGCAGAAGCCGGTTCAGATCTTAAGTACCAGGTTGGTACCATGATCGAGATTCCGAGAGCGGCTCTTACCGCTGACGAGATTGCAAAGCAGGCAGAGTTCTTCTGCTTCGGCACCAATGACCTTACCCAGATGACCTACGGCTTCAGCCGTGATGATGCAGGCAAGTTCCTTGGTTCCTACTATGACAGAAAGATCCTTGAGAATGATCCCTTCGCTAAGCTTGACCGTGAAGGTGTCGGCAAACTCATGAAGATGGCTCTTCAGCTTGGAAGAGAAACCAGACCTGAGCTTCACTGCGGTATCTGCGGTGAGCACGGTGGAGATCCCTACTCTGTAGAGTTCTGCCATATCATCGGTCTTGACTATGTATCCTGCAGCCCCTTCCGTGTTCCGATCGCTCGTCTTGCAGCAGCACAGGCAGCAATCGCTTATCCGAAGAACTGATGACAGGATGTTCCTGATTCAGAAAGGCTTCACTCCGGAAAGGAGTGAAGCCTTTTTTCAGAAAGCGGCTTATCAAAGGAAACACAGTATGTTACAATAAAAATATGCAGAGAAGTACGGCTGAAAAATGGAAAAAATGGCTGTCCGGGCACGGATTTATCGCATCCGTGCTGCTTTTTGCCTGCTTTTTTCTGTTCGCACTGCTTGTCAACCGGAAGATAAAGATCGCTTCCCTCTATATGGATGATCTGGCAAATTACTGGTATTCTCTTCGGATGTCCTTCTGGCAGTATGCCTTTGGAGCTCTGCCGGGACAGACCTATTACCGGCCGGTCTTTTTTGGCGTTCTGTACCTGATCTGCCGTTTTATTACAGGCCATCTGGAACGGATTGCCCTCGTAAACAGCCTCCTTCTGGCTGCGAACGGTGCTGCGGTTTTTGTGTTTCTGAAAAAACTCGCCGTAAACAATGCCGTTTCTTTTCTGATCACGCTCCTTTGTCTTTTCTCGCATCTTTCCTATTTCATTGCGGGCCAGATGATCGCTCCCGTGGAAGCGCTTTCCCAGTTTTTTTCTTTGTGGATACTTATGAAAGAACTGGATTATCTGTACCGTGACGCGGAGGATCCTGTGCGGCAGAAAAAAGATACGGTGTGGATCCTTCTTCTTTTTGTTCTTGCGGTGTTTACCCATGAGCGCTATATCGGTCTCCTGGTACCGGCGCTTCTGACATTTTTCCTTGGGAAAACCGAACGCAGCGTGAAATGGAGAAGAGTCTTTCTTCTTGCATTTATCTTTGCGGGGGTCATGGCAATCCGTTTTGCAGCCCTTCGGAAGCTGATTCCGGCCGGCACCTCAAAGAGTGATGTCGCCGAATCCTTTCAGCTTTGGGAAGCCGTTCTTTTTGCCATCCGGCAGGTCGGGTTTGTACTGGGAATCTGTACCGGGCCTGATTACCTTACCGGAAAAGCCTTCCCGGATTCGGCCCTGTGGGTCAAAGCCTTTTCGCTCCTTGGTGCAGCGCTCATGCTCGGCATCGTCCTCTGCTATTTTATTCAGAAACTGAAGACCCGAAAGACCGGAGAGGAAATCCCCGGCGCTGACTGGAGAATAGATGCGCTGTTTCTTACTTCGGTCATGATGTATATCGCCTCTTCTTCCGTGACCATCCGCCTGGAAATGCGGTGGATTTACGTAAGCTTCACGGTCTGTATGATCTATGGCGGGTATATGGTGACGGTCCTTGGACGCCGGAGAAAAAAAGGGAAAAAGGCGTTTTGGGCAGCATTTCTTCTTCTCCTTCTTCTGCGGGGAACCTGTGAATATTATTACCGGGGATTTTACGACAACATTTTCTTCTTCCGGTCGATGAAGGCGACCAACAGCCTGGCGGAGGAGACGGTGGGAAAATACAGCCGGGAGGAACTTAAGCAGAAGACGTTTTATCTGGTAACCAATACCTATGATCTGTCCGGAAAATTCTGGTACAATTTTTACGAGCCGTTTTTCGGAGAGGCCGATGACAGCGGAATCGCAAGAATCGATACCGTGGAATATCAGACAGATCTTCTGGCAGCAGAACGGTACCCGGATCGTGAGGCGTCAAAAGAGGAGTATGAGAGGCTCCGGGAAGAAATAACCCGGGAACTCCTTCGCCGCGATGATGCCGTTCTTCTTCTGGAGGACACGGAGAACGGAACGTATACCGTGATGGAAAGATAAATATATAGTTGCAGTTTTGTCATTTACAATATTACAAATATTCATACTTGATATTTTGCAAATGTTGTGCTATATTTTCAAACATGTTTAACAAAAAACGAGGGTTAAATTTATGAAAGTTGCTGTCCTTGGATACGGAACCGTTGGCCGCGGCGTATATGAAATGATCTGTTCCTCCGATTTTCTGGAGGCGGGTCCGGTACTTGTGCTTCCGTTTGAAAAAACAGAGGATTTTATGGTGACGTCCATTGACGAGATCACGGGTGACGACAGTGTGGAGGCCGTGTGTGAGTGTATGGGCGGAGTCAGTGCAGCTTTTGATTTTGCCGTAAAAGTCATGAATGCCGGCAAACATTTTGTTACCTCCAATAAGGCGCTGGTTGCCGCAAAGGGGATCGAACTCTCGGAGCTTTCCCGGGAAAAGAATGTCGGGTTCCTGTTCTCGGCAGCGTGCGGCGGTGCCATCCCCGTTCTGCACAATATCTCCGTAGCGAAAAAAACGGATGAGATCCTTTCTGCAGGCGGGATTATTAACGGAACGACCAACTTCATTCTTTCCGGCATTGAAGAAGGAAAATTCACGGATTATCAGGATGCCCTCCGGGTGGCGCAGAAACTCGGCTACGCGGAAGCGGATCCCACAGCGGATGTTTCCGGGCTGGATACGCTTCGGAAAGTCATCCTTCTTTCCGCGGTTTCCTTCGGGCTGCTTCCGGTGGACGGAATGCTTTTAGAAGGAATCGAGAACATTGATCTTTTCCGGGAACCGGACAGCAAGGTAAGGCTCATCGGCTGCTGCGGAAAGAATGAAAACGGTACGGTATATTCCTATGTGGAGCCGGTTCTTCTGAAGCCGTATTCCACCTTTGCCGGAGTGACCTCCAATTTCAATCAGGTCATGTATAAAGGAAAGAATTCCGGTACGATCAGTCTGTACGGGCAGGGCGCGGGAAGGTATCCCACGGCGAGCGCGGTACTCAGGGATCTGACTGGCATTGCTGCGGGGGAGCGCGCGATGCTTCCGGAATCCTGCATGGGATGTACGGCGGACAACCGGTTTATCAAGCATAAGTATTATATTTCCGAAGGAAATAAATCACATATCACAGATTTCGTCTCCGTGGCGGATATGCACCGGGAGGCGAAAGAGATGAGAGAAAGCGGCAGAAAGATTTTCTTCGCGGAAATAGAGGAGTAATATGTTGAAAGTAGTAAAATTCGGCGGTTCCAGCGTATCGGACGCCGAACAGTTTAAGAAAGTCAAAGCCATCATGGAGGCGGATCCTTCCCGCCGCATTGCCGTCATCAGTGCAGCCGGCAAGAGAAACAAAGAGGATCATAAGCTGACAGATCTTTTATATCTCTGCCACGCCCATCTGACCTACGGGGTTTCCTGTGATGATATTTTTGATACCATTTCCGGCCGGTTCACAGAGATCCGGGACGAACTCGGACTTACCTTCCGGATCGAGGAGCCTCTCGCGGAACTTCGCAAGAAGCTTTCCCGGGATATGTCCGTGGATGAACTTGTTTCGAGAGGAGAGTATCTGACAAGCCGTCTGATGGCGGAATATCTCGGATTTCATTTTCTGGACGCCAGGGACTGCATTTACATGAATTATGACGGGAGTTTTGATCCCGGCCGCATCGCCGAGGCAATCGGCGAGGCACTTGCACAGTATGAAAGACTCGTCATTCCGGGATTTTACGGTTCTCTTCCGAACGGGAAGATCAAAGTGATGTCCCGGGGCGGATCGGATATTACCGGTTCTCTGGCAGCAGCTGCTGCAGGGGCTTCCGTGTATGAGAACTGGACGGACGTATCCGGTATTCTGATGTCAGATCCCCGGATCGTAGAGAATCCGCTTCCGATTGAGAAGATCACCTATGCGGAGCTAAGGGAACTCGCCTATATGGGAGCATCCGTTCTCCATGAGGAATCCATTCTCCCCGTAAAAGAGGCCGGCATTTCGCTCAATATCCGGAATACGAACCGTCCGGAGGACCCCGGCACCATGATTGTGGAGCACATCGATCCCTCTGAAGAAAAAGAGGATGAGCGTTTCATCACCGGTATCTCGGGTAAGAAAAACTACAGCATCATTACGGTAAGAAAGAGACAGATCACATCCAATAAGCACCTGAGACATGCTCTTGAGGTGCTCGACCACTACGATGTCAAGGCGGAAAACATCAATCTCGGTCTGGACTCATTCTCCGTCGTTGTGTCGGCGCAGGCGGCCGGAGAGCAGATGTATGATATGGTGTCCGAGATTGAAAAAACCCTGAAACCCGATGCGGTGGAGATTCAGGAGAACATTGCTCTCGTGGCGGCCGTCGGACGCAAGATGACGTTCCGTCCCGGTATTTCCGGAAAACTTTTCCGTGCTCTCGGAGAAAACGGAATCAACTGCCGTACGATCACCCAGGGCTCCGACGAGCTTTCCATTATGGTAGGTGTGGACAACTGTC
>JAZUHZ010000165.1:0-5056 GCA_045642005.1 Candidatus Avilachnospira sp. | reverse complement strand
TTTCCGGAATCTCTTTTCTCTTTCTTGCTCCAATTTCGCTTCTCCAGTTGATGCGGTTCAAAATGTAATCTAAAGCAGCATTTACAAGATTATAAATATTACCTTCAAGGAGTTTCAAATCTGTGAAGGTAACTTTATTGTCTGTAGCATATGATGCCAGCTTTAACCCAATCTTGGCATTTTCCCCAAAAAGGGCATACCCACCATTGTTTATTTGTCCTCCGCGTACGATATCAATGGTAGTGAGCAGTTTCTCTTTGTCATACTCCTTCATGGACAAGCGGCCACAGTCTTTTGCAGACTGATAAAAATCCTTCAAGGCATCATCATCCAGGTCATCAGCAGTATAATCCGTCAACTCTTCTTCCCATTTGGAAGAGTAATCATCATTCTTTATCAGCCGTTTTAATTCATCAGAAGACATACGCCTATTCTCTGTCCCTGTTCGAATTAGATACTTGCCATTAACTGCATAGGGTCTATTATGTCCGGAAAAAGACACCTTAATTATCGTTCGCTGTTCTATAGTGAGCACCTCTATAGTCGGCGCAATTCTCGGTTCAATGGCGTCGCTAATTATTCTTGATATATCCTTTTTGGTAGAATCACTAATCTGTTGTCCTCTAACAAATCCGGAATCATCTACACCAAAATACACTGTGCCTCGGCAATGTTTATTCAAAATGGCTGCCATAGCTTCTACAGCCTCATTCTTTTCTCCGGTAGTAAGCTTAAACTCAACGGTTTCACTTTCAGATCCAATAACCATCTAAAGCCTCCTCTCATATACTCTGTGATTATATCATGGGCACGGCAAAATGTCCATATATTTTATTCCGCATTTGTCCATATAATTTTACATGATTCCTGCTTAATCGACATATAACGGGAGCGTGTCACGCCCCCGTCATTGTCGCTCAAGGGAGAAGCCTAATCCAGTTCCGGTCCTCTTTGCTTTTTTGGCACCAACGGTTTTCTTGGCTGTTCTGAGGTTTCTTTCTTTAACTCCGCAAGTCTGCCAAGAACACTTTCCCTGGTCTTTTCTTCAACTTCCTTACGCTTATGCATATCCCACCTGAAAAATGCTACCATCCGGCACAAAAAAAGGCCCCGCAGATACCGGGACTATCCAGTATTTACGGGGCATTTGGATTGATTCACCAAAGCCGTTGGCGATTATTCGTACTCAATTGTTGCAAGGGGCTTTGTGGAGAGGTCGAAGAGGACTCTGTTGACGCCCTTGACTTCTTTGAAGATGCGGTCGCGGATCTTGAAGAGAAGCTCGTAGGGGACTTCCGGTACGGAAGCGGTGACAGCGTCTACGGAGTTCACGGCGCGGATGATAACCATCCAGTCGTCCGTTCTCTTGCCTTCTTTGATACCGGTGGAGGTGAAGGGCGGTACCACAGTGAAGTACTGCCATACCTTGCCCTGGAGGCCTGCCTCTGCAAACTCCTCACGGAGGATGGCATCGGACTCTCTCACGGCCTCGAGACGGTCACGGGTGATGGCGCCTACGCAGCGGACACCGAGTCCCGGTCCCGGGAAGGGCTGACGGTATACCATGCTGTCGGGAAGTCCGAGGGCTTTGCCGACCATACGCACCTCGTCCTTGTAAAGGAGCTTTACAGGTTCCACAAGTTCGAAGTTGAGCTCTGCAGGAAGTCCGCCCACGTTGTGGTGTGCCTTGATTCCTTTACTTTCCAGAATGTCCGGATAGATGGTTCCCTGGGCCAGGAAACCGATTCCGGTGAGTTTCTTTGCTTCTTCTGCAAAAACATCGATGAACTCCGCGCCGATGATCTTTCTCTTGGTCTCGGGATCGGATACGCCTGCGAGCTTATCGAGGAAACGGTCGGTGGCATCCACATAGATGAGTTCCGCGCCGAGCTGACGTCCGAAGACCTCACATACCTGCTCAGGCTCTCCTTTTCTTAAGAGTCCGTGATTCACATGCACACATACAAGGTTCTTTCCGATGGCCTTAATGAGAAGTGCTGCTACTACTGATGAATCAACGCCGCCGGAAAGGGCAAGGAGTACTTTTCCGTCTCCCACCTGCTCTTTGATGGCTTTGATCTGCTCGTCAATGAAGGCATTGGCAAGTTCTTCCGTGCTGATTCTTTCCATGGAATCAGGTCTTACATTTGTGTCCATAGTTTCCTCCTAAGAATTGTTACATCTGCGGTGTCCAGTAGTTCTGATTGTAAATATCGGTGATGCGGTAGCTGGCGCTTGTGTTTCCGTTAATCCCCGTATTTTCGATGATAAAGGTCCCGTCATAGGTTACAGGATCCGAGATCCGATAGCTGTCCGCGTACTCGAGATCATACGTATAATAGTCGGCAATGTATTCGATGGTATCGCCTTCCGTAAGGGACAGGACTTTGGCCACCTGACCGTTTCCATCGGTTCCATCCAGATATACGTACTTATATCCGGTCACGTACCCGTTCGGATTCTCGTTGTCAAAGGCCACATAGATCTCTGAACGCACGCCGTTTACGAGGGCCGGGATATAGCCGCGGATCAGATAGGATCCGTCCTCTCCCTCTGCCTCGTCCAGGAAATAGTAGGCGACGATCTGTCCGTTGACCGAAAGCCAGGTACCATCGTAATCTCCGATTAAATTAGCATTATCGTCAAATTCGTATACGTTGTCAAGACCCAGATCGATAAATCCTTCTCCGTCATCCACAAAAACATTGAGAAGAAGGTGATCCACCGCCGCCCAGTCCGCATCGTCAAAGGCAAGAACCTTCGAGGTGCCGCTCTGCGTCCAGGCCAGATGGCTGACATTCAGGGAGTTTTCGGCTACATAGGAGGCGGCCTTCTGCATGGCTTCGGGATCCACGAATTTGGTGTTTTCCGCGGAAAGACCTGCCACACTGCTTCTTCCTCCGAGGAACATTCCGAGGAGGGAACCGATCATCTCGGTGTCAAGGGAGCCTGAGGAACCGTAGCCTGACCCGTAATAATCCGAATAACTGCCATATCCTCCGGAATAGCCTCCCTGAGCGCCCTGAGCAGAAACTCCGCCGAAGAGGGAACTGAGATCCATCGTGGTGGTTCCGCCCTGCTGCCCGGAATATCCGCCGTAGCCGGATCCGTAGCTTCCGCCGAGCATGTCAAAGAGCGATCCGTAGGAGGCGCCGGAACCGCCGGCAGATACCTGACCGGTGAGTTCGAGGTTGGCAAACGCCTTGATGCAGTCGGCGTATTCATCCGCCACGCCGATGGAATCGTACAGTTTCGCTGCCGTATCGACGTCTTTCACTCTCCGGTAGGGGAAGTATACGGAAAGCCCGTAGGCCTTCTCATATCCCCGGGAAGTCCGGTTATACTTGACCGCGCTCTGAATGGCGGCAGCCAGATCATTGCCGGCTTCCGTGCCGAGGTTTTCCGCAAAGTTCACAAGGTCGATCTGGTCGATCTTTTCGGAGCTTGCAAATTCCTTAGTGTTGCCTCTGGCGGTGGAAACGCTCTTATAATTATCAGAACCGATCAGCTCATTTGTGCTTACGGCAAAGTCAATGAATTTTGCGGGCACAGTCTTCGCAAGCTCCGCAAGGTCAATGACGGAAAGGGTCGTATCCGATCCTCTGGCATATTTCTGGGAGGCATCGGTAAAATCGTCCGCGATCTGCTTTCCAAGCTTCACGGTGGATACCGCCGGATCCTGGGAAAGGAGCCTGAGCCAGTTGGTGTAATACCATCCGGTTCCGGGTTCTGTCTCTTCGGAGGCAATCAGGTAATCCGCGTACTCATTGAGCATGAGACCGTTCTCCAGGGTAGCCATGAGGCAGGCGTCAAAACCGATGAAGTCAAATTTTACCTTGGCATCTTTCAGGGCCTTATTGATCCCGGAAAGACTCATATATCCGTTCTGCGGATGCTTTTCGTCGTAGGCATAGCCGCTCACGGTTCCTGCGCCGTGATCCCAGAGGATCAGGATGTTCCGGTTGGAGGGGAAGTTTTTGGCGCAGTATTTGATGAAGCCGGTCAGGGTGGCCGGATCGGACATGGCCTTGTTGCCGTCACTGTCAATGAGACGCTCCAGTCCTGTCTGTCCGCCCTCGGTCTTTACCTGATAGAGCTGGTTGTTTGAGGCGCTCATCACGCTGTTCTGCCACTTCCTGGCGCCGCCGGTGTAGACCAGCAGATTGACGTTTTCTCCGAGACCGGATTTGATCATTTCCTGCAGGTCGGAGGTGCCCATGCCGCTCCGGGACTCCAGGTCGGAACCGCACATATAGACCATGACCGTCGCAGTATTCTCACTCTTTTTCTTTGAATACTTTGTATACCGGTCACGGATCCCGTCCATCGTGGTCTCATCGAGGACACCGTTATTGTTGGAGGTGTAGGAAATGGCCGGGCTTCCGTAGCTTACAGAGGGTTTCTGGCTCTCCGTCTGGGGCTCTGCGACGCTTGGAACGTACTGGCTCTCCGGTTCCTCGTGCCAGGGGATCTGCGGGACTGTCGCGGGCTGGGTCGCCGGCTGGGTCCCGACCGGATACTGATAGGCCTCTTCGTAGCTCTGTCCGCCTCCTCCGAAGAGAAGGTTGAAGAGGGAGAAACCGCCGCCCATGCGGGAGCAGCTCCGGAGCACGGTACCGAAGAGAAGGACCACAACCACGAGGACGACTACGAGGCAGCCGCAGCCGCCTTTTCCACGGCTTCTAAGCTGTCCGGGCATCATGTTATTGAGGGAATTCCCGAGATTTCCGAGGTTCATCCCCCCGGTGGGGCGTTTTCCGCCCGCACCGCCGAATCCGCCGCCGTTTCCTACGGGACCGGTGCCGAGGCCCTGACCCTTCCGGTTCACGTCAGCGCTTTTTCCGGATACGTTTTTTTCTCTTCCTTTCGGGACATTGTTTCTATCCATGGATACTCCTTGTATTGCATAACAGGTGTGAAATCGAGTAGGGGGAATTTTCTTCCCCCTCTCACACCACCGTACGTGCCGTTCGGCATACGGCGGTTCAGCATAACTTCAATGCATGTCGTTCGTTGTAGTAGTCAAGACAACTGATTAGTCCGGCCTTTTCCAGCA
>JAZUHZ010000164.1:0-30888 GCA_045642005.1 Candidatus Avilachnospira sp. | reverse complement strand
AGCAGAAAAAAGAAAGGGAAATAGCCTATGAGCAGGAAGAAATTTCTGATTATCCCGCTCATGTGCATCCTGCTCTTCTGCGCAGCCTGCGGAGCAAGGGATTTGCCTCCGGACAGCAGTCTTCCGGAACCCGATCCCCATGACGGTATGCTTTCCTCCGAATACGGAAGAGGACTGGCTCACGGAGATTCAGCTTCCTGTGAAATAATCGAAAAGAAAAAAACCTCCCGGTCATCAGAAACGGTGGTCAGGAGGGCCTTTTTAAGAACTGACGAGCTGATTCATTTGTGCTGCAGAAGAACACTCAGCATAGGCGGAGACAGCAGTTCTTATGTCCAGGCTGCCCGAACACCGGCGACTTCTTCGGCGATGCATACAAATTCCTCCATCTCCCGGGTCTTCCATTTGTCTCTGTGAAAAAAGAGCTGGCTGTACATTTCCGGACTGAAACCGCGGACAGAAAGCTCCGTAAGGCATTGATTGGCAACAGCTTCCTTTACCACATATCGGGGCAGGAGAGAAACACAGTTTAAGTCCGTGACGGCCTGCAGAATGTACTGTGTACTGCTGACTTCCATGAAAGGATGGAAGGAGAGCCGGTGCCGTGCCAGATAATTATCGAAGGCCTGCCGGTAGTTGGCGTTTGCTTCCGTGAGGATCATCGGCTCCTGAAGGAGCTCCTCCATGGAAATATCTGTTCTTCTGCAGATCTCCCGGTCCGGGGCCGATACAAAAACGATCTCTTCTTTTTTTTCAATCACTTTGATCCATCTGTCATCCGATAAAGATTTTTCCAGGACATAGATCAGATCAGCCTGGTCACTGTCCAGCATGGCGGACAGTTCTTCCGGAGTGCCTGTATAAAGGCGAATCGACACTTTCGGATGGAGTTCATGCATGACTCTGACAATCCGGTTTACATAATGCATCATTACAGATTCAACTGCACCGATTCGGAGAGTACCCTGAAGCTCCGAAGAGGGTTCCATGGCAAGACGCGCCAGTTTCATTTCTTCGATGATTCTTTCTGCATAGGGCAGAAAACGCCTGCCCTGATCCGTGATTGAAAGCCTGTGCCCGATCCGGTCAAAAAGCCGGACACCAAGCTCCTCTTCCAGCTTCTTAATCTGGATCGTCACCGCTGACTGAGAATAACCGAGATTTTCTGCTGCCAGACTCAGGTTTCCGAGACGGACAACCTTTAAAAAAGAGATCAGCTGTCTGAATTCCATAAATTCTCCAATAGAAGATTAATATAATTAATCTAAATTATTATTTTTATAAATTTTACAAATGGATATACACATGATACAGTAAAACCGTTCGAACAGCAAGAGTTTTTATGTAACTTTCACCAATCCAGAAGACGTCTTTTAAGAAGGGGAAGAAAAATGTCATTCATAAGCGCTTTTGATGTCATCGGTCCGAATATGATCGGACCCAGTTCCAGCCACACAGCCGGGGCCGATGTGATTGGCTATCTGGCCAGAAAACTTGCCCCGGGGGAGATCCGGAAGGTGACCTTCCGTCTCTACGGCAGCTTTGCAAAAACATATCACGGACACGGAACAGACAAGGCTCTGCTCGGCGGTCTGCTCGGCTTCCGCTCCGATGACGAGCGCATCGTGAAAAGCTTTGAGATTGCCAGGGAGCAGGGAATCGAATTTTCCTTCGTCCCCGATTTTGAGGAGACGGAGGTCCACCCGAACACCGCGGACATTCTGATGGAGTGTGAAAACGGAAAGACCATGAATATCCGCGGCGAGTCTCTCGGGGGAGGCAAGGCGAGAGTCTGCCGAATAAACGGCGTCGAAGTCGACTTCACCGGACAGTATCATGCCATGTTTGTGATCCAGAATGACCGTCCCGGCGTGCTGGCACATATCACGCACTGTTTAAGCGAGAGCCTTGTCAATATCGCATTCATGCGTCTTTTCCGGGAGGAGAAGGGCAATATTGCCTATACCTTTGCGGAATCTGACGATCCGATCCCGGAGGATGTGGTGGCGGCCGTCAGGCTGAACAGAAATGTTCACGATGTTATGCTGATTCAGGCAATTTAAGGAGGATAAGATGAGTTTTAAGAGTGCAGAAGAGCTTTTATCGTTATGCAGGTCCTCAGCCTGTCCTGTCAGCGAGATTATGATCCGGAGGGAGTGCTCGGAGGGAGAGACCGACCGGGACACGGTCATCGCCAAAATGACGCATGCGCTGGAAATCATGAAGCAGAGTGCCAGGTCCGCCATTGCAGCCCCGAAAAAAAGTATGGGCGGCCTGATCGGCGGCGAGGCTAAAAAGATTATTGATCATGCCGGCAGCGAAAAGTCTGCCTGCGGTTCCATGATGGCCCGGGGCATTGCCTATGCCATGGGCGTGCTGGAGGTGAATGCCGGGATGGGACTTATTGTAGCAGCACCGACGGCTGGCTCCTCGGGAGTTGTTCCCGGTGTGCTGCTGACCCTGCAGGATGAATACGGATTTACCGACAGTCAGCTGGTATCAGCGCTTTTCAATGCGGCAGCGGTCGGATATCTGGCGATGCGCAACGCCACGGTGGCCGGCGCGGTCGGCGGATGCCAGGCAGAGGTGGGAGTCGCCTCGGCGATGGCCGCAAGTGCTGCGGTCGAGCTTCTCGGAGGCACTCCCGGCCAGAGCCTGAGTGCCGCGAGCATGGTGGTCATGAATATGCTCGGGCTTGTATGTGATCCGGTGAACGGCCTCGTGGAATACCCCTGCCAGAACCGGAACGCGGCCGGTGTGGCCAATGCCCTGGCGGCAGCCCAGGTGGCGCTTTCGGGAGTGGAGCAGCTGATCCCCTTCGATGAAATGCTTTCGATCATGTTCCGTACAGGAAAAGGAATTCCCGCGGAACTGAGAGAAACGGCGCTCGGCGGCTGTGCCCTGTCACCGTCGGCCTGCGCGGGCTGTACCTCCTGCGGCGCCTGAGAACGCAGACGTCCACCAGACGTCTTGCGCCCCACATTTGCTGCAGCCGGCTGTTCAAAGTGGGTTTTTGACCCTTACATCATCAAATATTGAAGAAAGGTGGTTTTGTATGAAAGGTTTTATCAGGAAATGGACAGAGAGCAGTCTGATCCTTAAGATCGTGATCGGTCTCGTCATCGGCGCGGTACTGGGCCTTCTGTGCCCCGGCGCAACCGTATTCGGAATCCCCGGAACACTTTTTATCGGCGCCCTGAAAGCGGTTGCCCCGGTTCTTGTCGCACTTCTGGTATGCTCGGCCATTGCCAAGGCGGGGGAGGGCATCGGGTCACGTTTCCGGACCGTTGTGATCCTGTATCTTGCCACCACATTCCTGGCGGCCGTTTTTGCCGTGATCACGAGCAAACTCTTCCCTGTAAAGATCATGCTGGCCAATATCGAAGCCTACGGCGATTCCGCAGCGCCTTCCGGCCTGAAAGAGATCTTTGAGACCCTCCTTGTCAACCTGGTTCAGAACCCTGTGAAGGCCGTGGCGGAAGGCAACTATCTGGGCATTCTTTTCTGGGCAGTAATCCTGGGCCTTTCTCTGAAACTCCTCAATGTTCCGCGAACCGTGGAAGTGATCACGGATCTCTCTGATGCCGTTTCCAGAATCGTGGCCTGGGTCATCCAGTTCGCCCCCATCGGTGTCATGGGCATCATGTTCACCAATATCTCCACCAACGGTCTTGAGATCTTTGCCAATTACGGACAGCTGATCCTCCTTCTGGTCGGCACCATGCTTTTCGTAGCCCTGGTCATCAACCCGATCGTTGTCGGTGTTCTTCTGAAAAAGAATCCCTATCCGCTGATCTTTAAGTGCCTGAAAGAGAGCGGCGTGTCCGCCTTCTTCACCAGAAGCTCGGCAGCCAATATCCCCGTCAATATGAAACTGTGTGAGGATCTCGGACTGGATAAGGACTTCTATTCCGTATCCATTCCCCTTGGCTCAACGGTCAATATGGACGGCGCCGCTGTCACGATCACGGTCATGTCTCTCGCGGCAGCCAATACCCTCGGGATGAACATTCCGATCGGGCTTGCCATCGTGCTTTCGATCGTATCCACGCTCGGAGCAGCCGGCACCTCCGGTGTGGCGGGCGGTTCCCTGCTTCTGATCCCCATGGCCTGCTCCCTGATGGGCATCGGGAACGATATTGCCATGGAGGTTGTTGCGGTAGGCTTCATCATCGGCGTGATCCAGGACTCTGTCGAGACCGCCCTGAATTCCAGCGGCGATGCCATCTTCACCGCCACCGCCGAATACTACGATCAGGCGAAGGCGCTTGCGAAGAAAAAATAATTCCCGTTAAATCAGGCGCGAAACGCTGGTGCGTTCCGCGCTTTTTTTGTATAATAGAAAACAAAAGGAAAGCATAGAATTGAGACGATCACAATGGCAAATATAATAACAGGCATCAGAATTGTGTGCGGACTCTCTCTGATTTTTTGCCCGGTATTTTCAACATGGTTTTATATGCTTTATTGTCTCGGTGGCATCTCTGATTTTTTTGACGGAATCGCAGCACGGCATTGGGGAAAGGAAACCAGGCTGGGTGCACGGCTTGATACGGCCGCAGACATTGTTTTTACGGGAATCGTGATCATGAAAGTTCTGCAGGCGGTGAATATTCCGAGGTGGATAATCGTCTGTATTGTTTGTATTGCCGCGATCAAATGCATCAACATGATCAGCGGATTCCTTATTTATAGACGGCTTGTGTCAGAGCATACGGTGATGAACAAAGTATGCGGAGTGCTTCTGTTTGCTGTTCCGCTGTGTATCGGCAGATTTCCCTGGCAGCTGGTGCACGTACTGATACTTCTGACATGCATCGCTGCAGCATTTGCCGCGGTTCAGGAAGGATATTATATCCGTATCGGGAAAGAAATCGTATAACTGCCTTTTTCTGTCTGCGGAACGCAGCTGCAGACGTATGAGAAAGCGGCGAGAGATGAAGCTCTTCGAGTCTTAAAAGCAAGCGGATTGTCTGTCCGCCAGATTGAGCGCCTGACAGGAATCAGCCGAGGAGTTGTTCAGAGAGTAGAGATGACAAGGGACATGTCCCCTTGACACGAAAAGGAGGAATGCATGGGAGATTTTTTAGAAGATACCGCCTGTGACAAGGTGACACTGCAGCTGGCCATCGACTGCCTTTCGAAAAATAACACGGAGACCGCACGCGAACTCTTAAAAGGCCTTTCGGAGCGGGCGGATACCATTACCATCTTTTCTGAAGATGAAAAGAGCCGATACTTTGATTTTAACGAGCCTTTTGAAGAAGTTCTCTACAAATATCGGAATCCGGACCATAAGGAAGTGCGCTACGCCGGCTGGATGTTCCTGGACGTTTATTACCTGTACGGAAGCCTGTTTCTGAAGGAGAAGCGGTATGAGGAGGCTGCGGAAGCCCTTCAGAAAGCCCTTTCCTGGAATCCCGCCCATGCGGGCACCTTTTTTGAACTGGCGGAGATCGAGAAAGCGCGGGATGAAATGGAGAAGTTTCTTTCGCTTACGAAAAAAGCGTCCGACTTCTCTTTTACGAAGGAAAATGTGGCACGATGCCTCCGGAATTACGGCTATTACTTTGTGGAAAAAGAGGAATGGAAAGCGGCAAAGGCCTGCTACAGCCTGAGTCTTCTGTATGACGCGAAAGCGGAAAATGCGAAGAAGGAGCTTTCTGCCATCCGTAAAAAAGGAAAAGGCGGGGAAAAGGACTTTTCCGGAGAGGAACTCCGGGCTCTTTCCGAACAGTACGGTTTCCCGATGGGTGCAAAGCTCGATGTGCCCGGTCTTGCAGTTACCCTCGGTACCCGGGAATATGAGGCCGGAAATTATCTGCGGGCGGAATATTTCCTTGGCATCGCAGATGCGTTTGTGAATCTTCCGCAAATAAAAATGATGCTGAAAGAATGCAGGAAAAGGCAGAAAAATGGAAGTAAGTGAAGAGTTCCTGCATTCCGCAGGAGTATGAAAGAAATAAAATAGAAAGAAGGAAACACAATGGATTTTAAGACACTACAGAAAGATATGATGCAGGCCATGAAGGACCGCGACAAACAGAGAAAGGACTCCATTTCCGCACTGGTATCGGCAGCAAAGAAGCTGGCTATCGACGCCGGCTGCCGCGATGACATTCCGGATTCCATGGTGGATCAGGCCATCATGAAGGAGTTAAAGAGCGTGAAGGAACAGGTGGAGACCTGCCCTGCAGACCGTACGGAACTTCTTGCCGAGTACAAGGCCCGTATGGCGGTGATGGAAGAGTATGCGCCGAAGCTCATGAGCGCGGAGGAAGTGGCTGCTTTCATCAATGAAAAGTTTGCCGATGTGGCGGCTTCGAAGAACAAAGGCCTGATCATGAAGACCGTGATGCCGGAACTTAGGGGAAAAGCGGACGGCAAGGTCATCAACGAGATCGTGGTAAAACTCTGCCAGTAAGGTCAGTGAGAACCATCCCCGTTGACAAGGAGATGACAAGGAACCTGTCCCCGTGACAAGGAGAATGCTATGTGTACAAGTATCATATCAAACAGAAAAAAGACGATCGTCGGATGGAACCTTGATATTCTGGATATGGAGTACAGGGTTCGCGAGGCCGAAGATGGTGTATATATTGAGATTAACGATGCAGCGGAAGGTTGGATGCCGCTCTTCGGGGCGAACCGCAGGGGTGACTTTGTCGGGATGCCGACCTGCTGGCCGTTTGATGAGAGAAGCAATCCGAAAGGACCTGGGCATAATGTGATTATGCTTGACATAGATCTTCTTATGGAAAAGAAGACACTTGGGGAAATCCGTGCAATCGCAGAGAAGGAACCGGTGTACAGCATTCCGGGAGTTACTTTTATGTCCTCGCTGTCCGACCGGGACGGCAATGTGCTGCATATCATCCCGGGTCAGGGACTCCTATATTATGAAAAACCTGTGTATCAGGTGCTGACGAATTTCTCACCGTTCAAGATGGACAGGGAAACGCATCCATGGATGGGGTGGGACAGATACCAGACGGCAAAGGAAATGCTCGAGGAGGCTTCCGATGACTTCGATGTAAAGGACTGTTTTGCCATTTTGCAGAAAGTTTCGCAGGAGGTCTGTCCGACCGTCGTATCCATGGTGTTTGACGTTACGGAAATGAAGGTATACTGGTGTCAGGGGCGTCACTTTGATCACATACAGGAGAAAGCTTTTGACGGTATTCAGGAAAAAAAGGATATCATTGAAAAAGCATATGAGGTTGCAAAGAGAGCCCATGCCGGGCAGGTGGATAAGTCAGGCGTGGAGTATATCCAGCATCCGCTGACCGTAAGCAGAAATGAGATCTTACAAAGTGACGAGGAAAAGTGCGTTGCGCTTCTTCACGATGTCCTTGAGGACACGGATGTGACGGAAGAGGAGATCCGGAAAGAATTCGGGGATGTCATTGCGGACGGGGTTGCCGCAATGACGCGCGGTAAAAAAGAAAGTTATGAGGATTTCATCCTCCGGGCAAAGAAGAACCCGATTGCCCGTAAGGTAAAGATGGCCGATCTTTCCCACAACATGGATCTTTCCCGACTCCCGGAAGTTTCCGAAAAAGACCTGAAACGCTTAGAAAAATATAAAAGGGCGATGGAAGTGCTGAAAGAGGAAAACTCTGTTCTGTTCAGATCCTGACTTTTCCGGCACAGACGTGTGCGCATCCTCCGCCTCCGCCGCGGAGATATTCCGGCAGATGGTCCTGTACATCTTTTAAGGCGAGACTGGCTTCATCCGGAGAGAGATAACTTTCGATCCCGGCAATGGCCATGTCGGCGGCGGAGAGAGCGGCAGCAGCTGCCTCTACATTCCGCTTAATGCAGGGAACCTCCACCCCCATGACCGGATCGCATACGAGACCGAGGAGCCCTTTGATCGTGAAAGCGGCGGCATCGCCGATCTGCCTGGCGGAGGCTTTCCCCAAAGAGGCGATCCCCATGGCCGCCATGGCGGCCGAAACCGTCATTTCTCCCTGGCACCCGGCGGCACAGCCGGAAAAACGGACTCCGTCATAGGCCATGATGATCCCGAGAGCGGTCATGGTAAAGAGGGCCCGGACCATCTCTTCATCGGAAAATCCGTATTCCTCCTGCAGGGCACAGAGGCATCCCGGGACCACACCGGCAGAACCGCAGGTGGGAGTTGCCGCGATGCATCCCATGCTGACAGCATATTCCATGACGGCAAGCGTATAGGCAGAAACCTTCGGAAGAATGCTTCCGCCAAGCGTTTTTCCTTCCTCATATGCCCGGAGCAACCGCCCGGCGTTCCTTCCGTCATCCAGCCCGAAGACGGGACGGTACGTCCCGCGAAGGCCCTCCCTGACGGCTTTTTTACAGATCTCCCACATGCCGCGCATGCGGTTCACAATCATCTCCCTGTCTCTTCCGGAGCGCTGCATTTCATAGCGGATCATCATCTCCGCAATGGTGCAGCGCTCTTTTTCGCAGAGAGACAGAAGCTCCGAAAATTCGGTAAAGAGGGGAGGGATTCCGACGGAACCGCTCTCAAAAAAGGCAGGAATGAATCGTACTTCCGAAATGCCGGGAACCGTTTCCAGCTTCCTTCTGAGTTCTTCCGGAAAGGCATGGTTCCAGGGGCAGTACAGAAGGGCCCTTTCGTCCGCGCGGGAAAGAAGAAATGTTTCGCCGGTAAGGTTTTCCAGGGTGTTCTGCAGGGATTGGATCCTGTCCCGGGAAACGGAGGGGAGGACCGGCAGGAAAAGATGCGGCACATAGTTGGATACGGAAACGGGAAAGCCCTCAATGCTTTCCACACGGATGCTCCCGCCGCCCGTGCTCACAGCCGCAAAAGCATGCTCTTTCCCGGAAACAGTCTTACAGAAGAGTTTTACTCTCAGCATGTCGGGGGACTCCTCTTTCGGGAAGGAAGAGATCCGGAAGGAGAGCCCGCGTTTTTCAGCTTCAGAAAGCGCATCGGGAACCCGCTCATCATCGGTGGCAAACCCCATGAGGCCGGAAAGAAGCGCCAGATGGCTGCAGCAGCCTTCGTAATGGGACAGATTCCTCTCGTGAAAAACAATCTCCACCAAAGAAGGTTCCTCTTCCAGAAAAAGCCTGGCAGCGGATCCGATCCGCATCATGCCGGCAGTTCCCGAACTGGAGGGCCCGATCATGACGGGCCCCACGATATCAAATATACTGAGATCCAGGTTTTCGTTTTCTTTCATGGTTCTATGCTTCCGGCTTTTCCTGCATATTCTGAAGGAAATCCGGTACCTTTCCTGTAGGTACTACGGATTATACCCCGATTTTCCCGGAAAAGAAAGCCTGGATTGGCAGTTCAAATGTCTGCATGGTCCGGACTCTGTCATTATGTCTTGAATCTGATGACAAAGTGGTTATAATAAAAAAGTAAGGTAGGCAAGAACCGTTTGACTTTTTTCAATATCTGCAGCAATTCATTGAATACATCAGGGAAAGAAAGAAGTCGGATACGAAGTCTGAGAAGGAGATCACAGATGGAAATCAAAAACGGAACAAAAAACCGCAGGTTCAGGCTGCTGGCTGCCGCTCTTTCTTTCCTCTTTCTTTTTTCAGTGGATGCCTTTGCCAATTCGGCAGTCCTGAGGAGTGAGGGGGTATCTTCGGGCGGCGCTGTCCTCGAAACAGACTGTCCCCTGACGGTGGTCCATGAGGATCTGTTCTTTGATATTACCGGTGTTGCAGATGACTTTACCGTCATGGAAAATGAGACCTGCACCGGAACCGTGACAGCGGAATATACCCTTTTCAATGAAGCCGACACAGAGGTTCGGGCCGAGCTTTGTTTTGCTGCCGGATATTCCGGAGGCAGCCAGTTTGCGGACGAAGAGAATCCGGTACGGATTCTTTGTAACGGAGTTGAGCTTCCTTACCGCACGCGGGTTACTTATGTGGAAAGTTTCGGCGGGAAACCGGATGTAACGAAACTTTCCGATGAACTGTCGGAAGATCCGTTCTTTTCCCCGGATATGCCGGTATATGGGAAAAGTTATACAGTTACCGGTAACGGGAATTTTAATCCGGCGGTTTTCGGGGGCTGGGAATGTCTGTGGCTCCCTTCGGCAGAAAAAGGTCCCGTTTTCCCTGTCGGGGAAAATGAACTGCTTACGATTTATTCCTTCGGGAAGGACTTTGCTCCGGAGGTGGAAGACTCCGGGTTAAAGCCGGAAACGGAAGAGGTGACGGATCTTTTTTCCGTGATTATGAAGATGGAGGAAAGGCCTTCCGATATCAGTGATACCGACTGGTATAACGCGGTCATCGATGCCTGGAACCGGAATGCGGTCTCCTTCGGAGAGGGAAAGGTTCTGTGCGGTCCGGTTCTTTCGGAAGGCGCGGGAAGACTGATCCGCTGGTATGAATACAGCCTTACGGCCGGCCCGGGGGAGACTTTTGTCAATACGGTCACCGTTCCGCTGTACCCGGAGCTTTTCGGGAGTACTTCCGGAAAAAGTGTGGATAATTATTATACCTATCTGCTGTCTCCGGCCCGTTCCTTTCACCGGTTCGGAACACTGGATGTAAAGATCCGTTCCCCGTATAAGCCCACGCTCCAGGACCGTACGGAAGAACTGGAAAAAGACGGGGATCTTTATACAGTTTCTTTTGATACACTGCCGGACGGGGAGCTGGAATTCGGTGTGACCGCAAAAACCGCGGAGAATAAGTCAGCCTCTCCTGGAATCCTCGGCGGGATCCTTGCCGTCCTTTTGTCACTGGTGCTTTCGGTTTTCAAATGGGTGCTGATCGCAACGGTTCTTTCGGTGCTCGCCGTTCTCATCATAAAGCGGATCCGGAAGAAAAAATGATACTGTCGACCCGAAAAAGAGGCCGGACAGGCTGAAAGAAAGAGGTTTCGTATGAAAAGAAGAATCTTTAGTCTGTGCATGATGATTTCCATGGTTTTTTCCGTTTCGTTTTCCGCTACTTTTGAAATATCAGCAGAGACTTTCGGAAAGGACTTTATTACAGGAGAAATATCTGAGGGGACTTTGGTTCAGCCAGTCGTTGTGGAGGAAATTGAAACGGTAAAAGAGCAGCTGCCCGAACTGAATGACATACGTCCGTCTCATTCTGTTTCAGCAGAAAACTTTATGAAAGCTCCTCTTGCCAGCCCTTCTGTACCGGGAAGCTTCCTGGATGGGGCAGAAAACCTGCAGGCACCGGAGCTTGCTTCCGTACTGGATGTGCTGACAAAAGCTTTTTCCTCCTTTATTGAGGGAATCCCGGGTTCTGTGGCAGGTTTTGCAGCTGAAAAGATCATGTCCGAAATATTCCCTGATAAAAACGAGGAAGAGATCAAAAAGGCATTGGATGCCATTCTCGCCGGGCAGCAGGAGATGATCAGGGAACTGAAAGAAATTCAGAATCACATCACAAAAAGTGAAATAGACGGGATTATTAATCAGGTGATCGTTGCCTGTCAGAACAGCAATACAGCAACCAATTATGATCAGGCGCTTTATGAGATTGATCAGAAGGGACTCACCGGAGACGAGTTGGCGGAAGCAAGAATCCTGGCACTGACAAACGGGATCCAGGACCCGTCAAGCGCAAGTGAAAAGATTGACGAATACTGTGTGCTGCTGCATACCCTGATCACAACCAACTATACCATAACCCTCCCGAATGGAGCGACCTTCATGACGGATCTTCTGGGGATTTATCAGTACTATATGTCAACCTGTTTCAAGTGGGAACATCAGGCATATGATTCGATTGACACTTTTGACAGTTATATTCTCGGAACTTATCTCCACGCAGCAGCGATGGAAAGGCTGTCTCTTGAGGCAAGGCTCCGAAAGTGCAAGGATGCCAATATGATCACACCCGGAAAATATCAGACGGCGAATCTGGAGGCAAGGATCAAACAGCTGGACGCAGAGATTCACGGATCCGCCGCTTCTCCCTACACCGCAACCGGAGTGGAAGAAATCATGATAAAAGAAAAAATGATCCGGGACCCGGAGAAGAGGCATTTCTGGTATAACGGCGCGGATATCACATTCTGTGCGCATGCTCAGCAAAACGATATGCCGGTTGAAAAAGAAGACGGAGGATATCTCCAGAAAAACTATGGATTTATCCACCATTATTTTAAGGCTAACGAAATCGTGGAATCCTTCTGGGAACCGTTCTATACCTTCAGCTCGGCAGAAAAGTCCCGTGCAATCACCCATTCCGAACTGGATACTGTGCTCGGTGCATACGGGGACCTTCCGGTTTCTGAGATTTTCTTTGATGAAAAAGAAGCAGGAATCACGCCTCCTGCAGGACTTCCGAAATCGGCTGCCATGAAAATTCTTCTGTTTCCGGATAAAGACTGTCCGGTGAAAGAAAGAAGAAGTTTTGAGGATGTGCTCCGCGGGGAAACGCATATTGAAATGTCAGACATTGACGGCTCTGCAGAGAATATCAGTCAGGTGGATACCAGGCTTTCTCTCTGTAACTACAGACAGAAGTCTGGCAGCAGAAACGACGGAATTCTGCAGGACAGAAATCACATTTTTGTTCTTGTTGGTGTTATGGAGAAATCGCTTGGGTCTGTGGAACCTGTTTTCCAGGCGGCTCCCTATTCTGAGGAACCGTCGGAAAAAGAGGACGATTCTTCTTCCAAAACGGAAGTTACCGGATCCTATAACGCAGGAAAAGATGGCGCTGTAAAAGTACGATGGGTTTTTGATTCCGCGGGCTGGCATGCCTTTTCGGAAAATGATACGGCTGTAACAGGGTGGATAAAAGCTGTGAATCCCTATGCTTCTTCTGTACAGCCCTCATGCTCCTGGTTTTTCTTTGATGAAAAAGGAATCATGCTTACCGGATGGCAGTGGGTCAGAGGAGCGGATCATAAGGCCAGGTGTTATTATCTGAATCCTGTTTCAAACGGGATCCTTGGTGCCTGTATGCTCGGTGGAATGACGCCGGACGGCTATTTCGTCAGTCAAAACGGGGTCTGGACGGTGAATGGAATCGAACAGACCAGGGAATGAGACGGACAGAAAAGGGCCGGGGCTTTTCTGAAGCCCGGCTCTTTTTTCAGGTATCAGTCATGCTATCCGGAAGGAGGAAGACAATATGACAGGAATTCAGGAAATTTTATTTGACCATCAGGATACAAAATATGCGGATTTTGCCGCAAAACTGATTCCAACGGTTCCGAGGGAAAAATTCATCGGGATCCGTACACCGGAATATAAAAAAATCGTGAAAGAACTGCCGGAGGAGGAAACGGTCGAGGCCTTTCTGAAGGCGCTTCCGCACGCATACCAGGAAGAAAACATCCTTCATTCTGTACTGATCAACCGGATGAAGGACTTCGAAAGCTGTCTTGCCGCATTGGAAAAGTTTCTTCCGTATGTCGATAACTGGGCTGTCTGTGACGGAATCCAGCCGAAAGTTTTCCTGAAACATCTCCCGGAGATCAAAAAGAAGATTCCGGAATGGATCGCGTCGGAGGCGACCTATACCCGGCGGTTCGGAATGCATATGCTGATGTCTCATTTTCTGGAGGATCTGTTTGACGAGACGCTTCTTTCCCAGCCGGCAGAGCTCCGCTCAGAAGAATACTATGTCAATATGATGACAGCCTGGCTTTTTGCGGAAGCACTCACAAAACAATGGGACGCCGCCGTTCCCTATATCGAGGGGAATCGCCTCGACAAATGGACACACAACAAGGCAATCCAGAAAGCCGTTGAGAGCTACCGGATCTCGGAGGAACAGAAAGCCTACTTAAGGACGCTTCGCAGAAAGGAAAGATGAAATATATCGGTTGACAAAACTTGCAAAACATTATAGTATCTACTTAAATTTTGTAAATAAATATTCATTATTCGACGAAACCAAAAGGTTTACAACATGACAAAGAGGGTACTATGAAATCGGGAAAAGCTCAGAAAACAAATGAAATAGTTTCTATGACCGCTGCAGAAGCAAGGGAAATGCTTTCTTCGCTGGCCGGCGTTTTTGATGTGGCGTTGATCATTGACCCCGAGAATAAAGAAATCTGCGATTTCAATGAAGAAGGAATTTTAGAGCCGGTGATGCCCTGCTATAATCACTGGAAAAAAGGATCCCGCTGCAAAAACTGTATCCCGCAGAAATCATGCGCGGAGCATATTGTCATGGACAAGTATGAGATGATGGATAAGGACATCTATCATGTTCTCAGCCGTCCGATCATGATTGACGGAAAAGTTTTTGCTCTTGAGCTGAATACAAAGCTGGACGATATCAATGATGTAAACCGCCGTGAGTCCCTGATCCATGAACAGGAACGCAGCATGGAAATTATCAAAATTCTGGCTTCCGAGTATTCTTCTGTATATTATATTGATCTTCGTACGGATGAGCTGACCCCTTATACCATGAATGCCGAAACCGAATCGGAATTCGGAAAGATTTTTAATCAGGGCATATCTTATTCAGAGGCTTTCAGGCTGTATGTTGACAAGCTGATCTATCCGGAAGATCAGGCCATGATGCTGTATAGCGGATCTGTAGAAAATATCCGGAAGAATCTGGAAAAGCAGAAAACCTATATTACCCAGTACCGCTCGGCAGACAACCGTTACAGCGAAATGAAGTTTGTCAAGGTCGATGATGAAAATGATCTTCCCACGGCGGTGGCTCTGGGATTTGCTGACAGGGATGATGAGATCCGTGCAAAGCAGAAGCAGGAGCTGGAACAGAGAAGAAATACCGAAATCATTGAGATCCTGGCCTCCGAGTATTCATCGGTGTATTATATCGACCTTGAAACCGATGAGCTTACCCCCTATGCCATGAACGAGGAAACTGAAACCGAATTCGGTCGGATTTTCCGTTCCGGCATCAAGTACAGTGATGCTTTCCGGCTTTATGTGGACAGCCTTGTTTATTCTGAAGATAAGGCAGTTATGCTGAAAGCCGGTTCTGTCAGAAATATCTCCGAGGAGCTTTCACAAAAAAAGACCTTTATCACCACCTACCGTTCCGACAACAACGGAAATCCGCATTACTGCGAGATGAAGTTTGTAAAGGTAGGAACCCAGTACGGCGTACCGAAAGCCGTTGCTCTCGGATTTGCTGATAAACATGAGGAAATCAGCAGCGATCTGGCCCGTAAAGCTATCATTCAGAGAAACAGTGAGATTATTGAAGTGCTGGCCTCTGAATATACCTCTGTTTATTATATTGATCTGACCACAGATGAACTGACCCCTTATACAATGAATGAAGAAACAGAAAACCAGTTCGGTGTTCTGTTTAAAAACATGTCCTATTCTGATGCTTTCCGTATGTATGTGGATACACTGATCGTACCGGAGGACAAGCTGAAGATGATCCGTGCCGGCTCTATCGGAAATATCATGAAGGAGCTGAGAAACAAAAAGACCTTCATTACCAATTACCGTTCCAGCAACAACGGCGATCCGCATTACTGTGAAATGAAGTTCGTTAAAGTGGGTGACGAAGAAGGAAATCCCAAAGCAGTAGCCCTTGGCTTTGCCGACAAAGATGAGGAATTGCGGAACAAGATCGAACAGGAGACGGTCCGTCAGAGAAATACCGATATCATCGGGATTCTGGCCTCCGAGTATACTTCGGTATATTATATCGATCTGACGACGGATGAACTGGATCCCTATACCATGAATGAGGAAACCGAAACAGAGTTCGGTCAGATTTTCCGTTCCGGTATCAATTATTCGGATGCCTTCAGGATGTATGTGGACACGCTGGTTTATGAAGACGACAAGGCTGTGATGCTGAAAGCGGGTTCCATCTACAATATTCTGGCAGAGCTCCAGGACAAAAAGACCTTCATTACCACCTATCGTTCCGATAACAACGGAAATCCGCATTATTGCGAAATGAAGTTTGTAAAGGTAGGAGACGATGACAATCCGGAAGCCGTCGCGCTCGGATTTGCTGATAAAAATGACGAGATCCGAAAAGAACTGGAAAGAAAAGCCGAGAACGACCGGAACTTTGAAATCATCCGGATTCTGGCCTCCGAGTATACCTCCGTGTATTTCATTGATATGACCACAGACGCTCTGGAGCCCTACACCATGAATGAGGATACCGAATCCCAGTTCGGTCAGACCTTCCGCAGCGGCATCAATTATTCGGATGCATACAAAATGTATGTGGACCGGTTTATCTACGGTTCGGATAAGAGCATGATGCTTCATGCCGGATCCCGCGAGAATATCAAAAGGGAGTTAAAAGATAAAAAAACCTTCATCACCACCTACCGTTCCAATCTGGACGGTAAGGTACGTTACTGCGAAATGAAGTTTGTTAAGGTGGGTGATGAGGATGCAGAGCCTACGGCCGTTGCTCTCGGATTTGCCGATAAAGATGAGGAAATCCGTCTCGCCAATGAGCACCGCCGCCAGGCTGATTTTATCACCGGTCTTTCCGATGACTATGATGCCGTATTCTTTGTACGTCTGAATGATAACTATATTGACAAGGTTCGTATTTCTGATGAATACCTCAGCCTGAACCGTCCGCTTGTAGACGGAATGACCTATACCGAGTATATTAATGAGATTTCCAAAAACAAGTATTTTGAAGACAAAGAAGAACTGATCGCCACGCTCAGTCCGGACAATATCATCAAAGAACTGAATGCCAATCATGCATTCTTCAAAAACTATACCATGATCAAAGACGGAGAACCGCTTTATTATCAGGTAAAACTGGTACGTTCCTCCTCTACCTGGGAGGAGTACAGGGAATTCATCTTTGGTATTCATAACATGGATGAACTTACCAAGCTGCAGCTGGCGCAGGAAAATGCCCTGGCCGATGCCAGAAACCGGGCAGAGGCAGCAAACCGTTCCAAATCCATGTTCCTTTCCAATATGTCGCATGATATCCGTACGCCAATGAATGCGGTTCTCGGTTTCACGGAAATGGCAAAGAAGTATATCGATGATAAGGACAGGGTGAATGACTGTCTTGAAAAGGTCCTTTCCTCCGGAAAGCATCTGCTGAACCTTATTAATGATGTTCTTGACATGTCACGCATTGAAAGCGGAAAAGTTGAGATCAATGAAACACCGATCAATATCCGGGAAGCTTCCAAGTCGGCCATGGCCATTGCTTATGAGGCAGCCAAGGAAAAGGGAATCACGATCAATCTGCATACCAGTAATATCGGGGATCTGAATATCTACGGAGATGAGCTCCGGATCAGCGAAATTGCACTCAATATCATGAGTAATGCAATCAAGTATACGAATCCCGGCGGAAAAGTCGATGTAAGTGTTGAAAAGATCCCGGGAGCACGGCCGGGGAGACTTCTCTGCGATCTTATTGTCGAGGATAACGGAATCGGAATGAGTGAAGAATTCCTTACAAGGATTTTTGAACCCTTTGAGCGTTCCGTTTCAAGTACGGAAAGCGGCGTCCAGGGAACCGGACTCGGAATGGCCATCACCAAGGAACTGGTGGAACGCATGGGCGGAAAAATCCGTGTGGAAAGCAAGCTCGGCAAAGGAACCAAGGTGATCGTAAGGTTTGATTTCCGTCTTGTGGAGGATGGTAAAACCGGATCCGTTCAGGAATTTGATTTCGGTCCCGACAAATTAAAAGGGAAGAAGGTTCTGATGGTTGAGGATAATGTTCCCAACCGTGAGATCGCAAAGGATGCCCTCGAAGAGCTGGGAATGATCGTGGATGAAGCAGAGAACGGGATGATCGGTGTACAGAAGTGTATTGATGCGTTTTCTGACAATTCACATGGATACGATATTATCCTGATGGATATTCAGATGCCGGTCATGGATGGATATACAGCCACCAGGGAGATCAGGAGCATGCTCGAATCAAAGAACCTGTATATTCCGATTGTGGCCATGACAGCCAATGCGTTTGCTGAAGACAAGCGTAAAGCCATTGAAGCAGGTATGGACACCCATGTTCCGAAGCCTGTAAATTTCAAAGAGCTTATGAATATCATGATTGCGCTGATCAGATAAAAATGCAGGAAGCCGTTGCGGCTTATGGCCCATGAAAGAAATTTTTTTTCAAAAAACAAAGATTCAGACAGTTATTTCTGCCGTACTGATCCTTGGCTGGTTTCTGATCGGAATCCGGTTTATAGCGAATATTTACCATCCTTCCGGAAATCCTGAGGATATCCTGAAAGAACAGAGAATTCTCCTGGTATTTTTTTTAGCAGGCATTTTTTTTGTATCTTATATTCTGATCTCGCATTTACAGATTCAGAAGAAAAATCAGGATATTCTTCAGCGTGAAGTGAAGAAACAGTCGGAGATGATTAAAGATGCCTACGAAGAACATTCGGATCTGCAGGATCACATCATTGAAGGCATGGCAAAGCTGGTGGAAGGGCGTGATGTAAATACCGGCGCCCATGTAAGAAATACCCGCACCTATGTGGAAATGATTGTGAAAAAACTGAAAGAAAAAGGATACTTCGAGACCGAAGAGGATGAGACATATGCTGAACAGGTCATCCGTTCTTCGGTTCTTCATGATGTGGGAAAGATCTTTATTTCTGATTTCCTTTTGAATAAACCCGGGAAACTGACGCAGGATGAGTTTGACATGATCAAAACTCATACGAAGCTTGGAGGCCAGATCGTAGACGAGCTTTTTACAGATAATGTCGAGGAAAAGACGCTGGATGTGATCCGTGATATCGTTGTCCACCATCATGAGAAATGGGACGGCACCGGATATCCGGAAGGCCTTTCAGGGGAGGCCATTCCCCTGGCGGCACGGATTATGTCCGTTGCGGATGTCTTTGACGCGCTGGCATCGAAAAGGCCTTATAAGGAACCGATGAGTGTTGATCAGGCACTTTCTGTTCTGGAAGGGGAAAAAGGCACCTTTTTCGATCCGGTGATTGTAGATGCTTTAATTTCCTATCGGGATGAACTGAAAGCATACATTGAGGATGAACATGCCCAGACAGATGACGGGGTTCTCCAGGCAAGCTTCCGGAAATTTGAAGAAAAGGTACAGCAGGAATCAATTATCAGCGGACTTTCCAATGATTATGAAGTGATCTTTTATGCAAAGCCCGATGACAATAAGATTACCGTACTGAGGCATTCAGAAGCACTGTATCAAAAGATGTCGGAAAACAGTCAGTTGAGAAGATTCATGGATTTTGATACGCTGCGTTCTTATGTAGATGAGTATGTGTACAGTGAGGATGCTGAGCTTTGCAAATCCGTGCTCCGGACCGACAGAATCAGGAGCTGTCTGGAAAACGGCATTGTAAAGATTTATATGATCCGGCTTATGAGAAACGGATCTCCGGTATTTCATCAGGCAAAGCTGATTCGGCTCGGAAAAGAAAATGATCAGAATTTTGACGTTCTGATCGGCCTGACGGATGTGGATGCCGAAACGAAGCAGCGGCTTCTGGAGGCTTCCGAGCTTTCGGAGGCGAAAAAGCAGGCCGATGCCGCAAATAAGGCCAAAACAGAATTCGTACTGAATGCCAGCCGTAACCTTCGTACGACAGTTACCAATATTGTCGGGTATACAAATATGCTGGATAAGAACTTTTCAGACGAGGTCAGGTCCAGAGAGTATCTCGAAAAGGTGAAACAGTCCGAGGAGGATCTTATGCAGGCACTGAACACCACTCTGGATATGCAGTCTATTGAAAAAGGCGAGGTTTCAACAGCAAAGAAATGACCACATCAGATTTGATAAGGGAAATATGCAGACAGCAGGACATGACGCTCTCGGAACTTGCCAAGCGCCTTGGACAGTCGCGGCAGAACCTCTTCAAGAAGATGAAAAACAATACGCTGAGCCATGAAGAGCTTTCCAGTATTGCGGAAATCCTTCATCTTGAATACAGTCAGGGGTTTACCATGCCTGACGGAAAACAGATGAATATTGTGGTGGAGGGGGAAAATGAGGTCGTGCAGTCCTGTGAGGAAGAAAATCCGGCTGCATACTGTGAGGAACTGGCGCTTCTCAATCCTTTTACTCATTCTGTAAGAAGGCTGATCCGGTCGTCATCGGTTGTCGTTGAAGAATATTTCGGAGAAGATAATTTCGGCAACAGATCGTTTGATCAGATTTTGGAACTGATTCATCCGGATGACAGAAAATCATATCTCAATACTCTCGGCTGGGAAGGAATTCGGAGTCTTTTGCGAAATGCAACCAGCTTTCAGCTGCATTTCCGGATAAAAAACGGAACAGGGTATGAACATAAGGTACTGGATCTTACCAGAATTGATAACGATAAACAGTCAGGTGTTTATGAAGTAGTTGCCTCCGTGAACAAAAGAACCTCTGCCCAGGTGATTGCGGAAAATGCCTCTGAGGTATCGGAAAACCGTATGCGGTTTATGAGGATGATTACGGATTTTGCCGCATCGTTCATCGGTTCCTGTGAAAATGAAGATACCGCCGGGAAGTTTGTCGGTTCTGTGTGCAGGTATTTTCTGGGAGAACGTTCCTATATTGTTCAACTGAATGGGGGAAACGGTTCCTTCAGTTTTTGCTATCCGCAGAATGATTTTACTGTTGATTCCGAAGAACAAAGCATGCTCCGGTATCTTCCGTTGACAGCAGATATGCTTTCGGAAGAAGAAACGCTGTATATTTCGGAAAACGGCGGTGCTATGGATGCAGAGAATGAAATCAGAGGAATTCTGGAAGAAACCGGATTCACCTCCCTGCTTCTTGCCGCAATCAGGGAAAAAGGAAGAATCTCCGGTATATGGATCATTGAGAATCCCAAGATCAATACCGGGGACCGGATTCTTTTCGGTTCCTGTGCCCGGTTGATGGAGGCGTTCTATTTAAAAAATAAAAGGTTTGTCCAGGAAATGGAGAAAAAGAATGCGGATTCTGTCGGCACTCCTGATGTCCCGGATATCCTTGCATCCGAATTTACGTCTGTTTTTTATATTGACCTTGTTAAAAGCTCCTGCAGTGTGTATTCCATGGATCAGGATACCCGGGAAGGAATCGGAAATGATTTCTCCGGTCTTTCTTATTCCGAGGTATACAGAAGGTATGTTGAAAAAATGGTGATACCGGAAGACCGCCAGATGATGTTAAAAGCCGGTTCCGTCGGAAATATCCTTGCAGAGCTCAGAAAAAAGAAAACATTCTTCGTCATGTATCGTTCGCTGATCAGGGGCGAGGTGCATTATTGTGAGATGAAAATCATCCGGCGTACGGGCAATAAAACGGTTCCGGAAAATGTGGTGATGGCGTTTTCAGATAAGGACAATGAGCTGCGGGCAAGAATTGAAAATGAAAAGAAGAATCAGCAGGACAATGAAATCATAAAAATTCTTGCTTCCGAGTATTCCTCAGTTTATTATGTGGATCTTCTGACGCAGGAGATCAGTGTATATACGCTGGAAGCCGATGCAGATAAAAAACTCGGCACTTTTTTACGTTCGAAAGTCACCTATTCCGAAGCGTACCGGCTCTGTGTAGATTCTTTTGTGTGTCCGGAAGACCGGGAAATGATGAGACGCGCCGGTTCTATCTATAATGTAATTAACGAACTGGAAAATAAAAAAACCTATACGGTTGTTTACCGTGCGATGAGTTCCGAAGGCCCGCGGTACAGCGAAATGAAATTCGTAAAAGTAGGAAACAGTTCTGACCCGCAGGCGGTTGCCCTTGGCTTTGCCGATCGCCACGAGGAGTACATGATCAAAAAGAAAGAGAAGAGCAGTCTCATTTTGCGGATACATCTTGCAGAAACTGTCAACCGGTGTCTGGAGCTTCTTCTTTCGTCGGATGAGATTGAAAAAACGATCCGGGAGGTATTACGGATATTATGTGAATTTTTCAGCTGCAGACATGCCTGTGTATTTGAAGCGGATGAATCAGGAAATGCCGTCGGATTGTCATATCTGTACGGAGCAGATGAAGGAAACCGACTGAAGGAGGCTTTTGATGCTGTTCCCATAAAAGAGTTTACAGGATGGTGGGATCGATATGAAGATCATGGCATCGTTTTTGTAAGGTGTCCTGAATCGACCATCACTTCAGGGAGTCGGAGCAGTCTTCTGAAAGAACTGGGCATCCGTTCTGTTATCGCTGCTCCCTGCTTTGCGGAAGGGACCCTTCAAAGTATTCTGGCCATTGATGCAGAGGATATCGAGCCGGAGAATTACGATATGATCAAACAGATTGCTCATACCGTCGATATGGCGCTGGTAAAAAAACGGGAGAATAAATCCCAAAAATCAGAGCTTGTGAAACCGTATGTTTTCTGATATAGTATTAAGTACTGTATGAACATCCTAGATGATTAGTTTAGGGTGTTTTTTTTTTGAAGGAAAAGATCATGAAAACAAAAAACGCATCTGTCGAAAAAACAAAAGAAGCTGAAGTCTCCGGGATGACCGCGGACAATATCATTGCGGATCATAATATGGAAATTATCCATATTCTTGCTTCGGAGTATACATCGGTATATTATATTGATCTTACGACTGACGAGCTGATTCCTTACACGATGAACAAGGAAACCGAAAGCCAGTTCGGCCTTCTGTTTAAGAATATGTCCTATTCCGATGCCTACCGTCTGTATGTGGATTCTATGATCTATGACGCTGATAAGAAAATGATGCTCCAGGCCGGTTCCATCAGTAATATCAGAAGGCAGCTCCGTTCACAGAAAACATTTATTACGACTTTCCGTTCCAATGACAAAAACGGCACCCGGTTTTCAGAAATGAAATTTGTAAAGGTCGGTGATGATAATTCCGAGCCGAAAGCCGTGGCCCTCGGTTTTGCCGACCGTGACAGAGAAATTGCCATCCGTTACGTGGATAAGAAACTGATTTCAGAGTATATCTCTGTTATGCTGGTTGATATGGAGACCGATACCTACCGTATGATTTCTCATACCGACGCTTCCTACATGCCGGATGTACAGAAAGGATGCTACAGTGAATCGGTCATTAATTATGCGGGTCTTGTAGCGGACGACTACCAGGAACTCTGGTCAAAGATTTCCAATCTTGACTTTATGCGGCAGTATCTGGCCGACGGGGACCGCCGTGAGTATTCCTATGTGATCAAGGGAATCAATGGAAAGCATGAATGGAGAAGGTGCGTAGCACAGGTTGTAGAACGAAAAAAAGGCGTTCCCACAATGTTTATCATGACCTACCTCGCCATTGATGAAGCCAGTTCTGAAGCGCTGGAGCTTGATATCAAGCATAAGCGGGATATGGATATCATCAATATTCTTGCTTCCGAGTATTCGTCTGTTTATTATATTGATCTTGATACCGATGCCCTTTCGACGTATACGATGAATGAAGAGACCGAAAGTGAATTCGGTAATATTTTCCGTTCCGGCATTGCGTACAGTGATGCCTTCCGGATGTATGTGGATTCTCTTGTCTATAAAGATGACAAAAGTCTGATGCTTAAAGCCGGATCGATTGCCAATATCCGGAAGAATCTTTTCGATAAAAAATCGTTTATCACCAATTTCCGTTCGGATAACAACGGGTATCCGCGGTATTGTGAGATGAAGTTTGTTAAGGTCGGTGATTCTGAAGACGAGCCGAAAGCGGTTGCGCTTGGATTTGCCGACAAGGACAGCACGATCCGTGCAGAACTTGAAAGAGCTTCCGAAGAAACCAGAAACAATGAGATCATCAAGATCCTTGCCTCTGAATATACCTCTGTATATTACATCAATCTTGAAACAGATGATCTGACGCCCTATACCATGAACGAAGAAACCGAAACCCAGTTTGGTGTTCTTTTCAAAGACATGAAGTATTCGGATGCTTTCCGCATGTATGTGAACAAGCTGATTGTGCCGGAAGACCGGAACCGGATGCTTCGCGCCGGTTCCATCGGAAATATCATCAAAGAACTTCGTTCCAAGAAAACCTTTATTACCACCTACCGGTCAGAAAACAGCGGCAATCCTCATTACTGTGAAATGAAATTCGTTAAGGTGGGGGATGATGAAGGAATCCCGAAGGCAGTTGCTCTCGGATTTGCCGATAAAGACGAAGAGCTCAGAAAACAGGTGGAAACAGAAACCGAGCGCCAGAGAAACACCGATATCATTGAAATCCTTGCTTCAGAGTATACTTCCGTTTATTACATTGACCTGACCACCGATGAACTGGATCCGTATACGATGAATGAAGAGACCGAAACAGAATTCGGCCAGATATTCCGTTCCGGTATCAAGTACACGGAAGCATACCGGATGTATGTCAATACACTGGTTTACGAAGCCGACCGGATGATGATGCTTCGTGCCGGTTCCGTTTATAATATTCTGAACGAGCTGCAGAATAAAAAGACTTTTATCACCACCTACCGTTCTGAAAATAACGGCGATCCGCATTACTGTGAAATGAAATTCGTAAAGGTCGGTGATGACGATAATCCTCAGGCCGTGGCCCTTGGTTTCACGGATAAGAACGAGGAGATCCGGAAGGAACTCGCAAGAAAAGCGGAGAATGACAGAAACTTTGAAATCATCCGTATTCTGGCTTCTGAGTATTCCTCTGTGTATTTCATAGATATGCAGTCCGATTCCCTTGAACCCTATACAATGAACGAAGATACAGAAAGCCGGTTCGGCCAGATCTTCCGGGGCGGGATCAAATATTCGGATGCGTACCGGATGTATGTGGACCGTCTGATCTATGAAGATGACAGGGAAATGATGCTGAAGGCCGGTTCCCTGGAGAACATCGAGGAAGAACTGAGTGATAAAAAGACATTTATCACGACTTACCGGTCAAGTCAGAACGGGCAGGTGCGTTACTGCGAAATGAAGTTCGTGAAGGTGGGAGCGGAGGATGCCAGGCCTGTGGCAGTTGCCCTTGGATTTGCAGATAAGGATGAGGAAATCCGGCTGGAGCAGGAGCACAGGCGTCAGGCTGACTTTGTAACGGTGCTTTCCGATGACTATGATGCGGTATTCTTTGTAAATCTTGATCAGAACTATATTCGGGAAGTGAGAAAATCCGAAGAGTACCTGAAACTGAACAAATCTCTTTCCGATGGCGAGAGTTATCTGGAATACCTGAACGAAATTGACAATAATTCTCATTTCACTGACGGAAGTGAGCTGAAAAGTATCCTTCTTCCGGAAAATGTAATTCAGGAACTGAATCACAGCCATGCGGTTTTCAAAAACTATTCTATGGTGAACGGGGAGGAAACCGTCTATTATCAGGTAAAGCTTGTACGTTCGCCTTCCTGGTTTGAAAGCCATGAGTTTATCTTCGGTGTACACAATATGGATGAGCTTGTGAAAGCCCAGATTGCTCAGGAAAACGCGCTTGCGGAAGCCAGAAACCGGGCGGAGGCAGCGAGTCGGTCAAAATCCATGTTCCTTTCCAATATGAGCCATGATATCCGTACACCGATGAACGCCATCATCGGTTTCACTGAAATGGCCAGAAAGCATATCGGTGACAGTGAAAAGGTGGATGACTGTCTGGATAAGGTTCTTTCCTCAGGACATCATCTTCTGAACCTCATCAATGATGTGCTGGATATGTCACGCATTGAGAGCGGAAAGGTTGTGATCTCCGAAGTTCCCATGAACATCCGGAAGGCCGGGAAAGATGCCATGACTATCGCGTATGCAAGTGCCGCCTCCAAGGGTCTCAGTCTGGAAGTGGTTTCAGATGACGGCATCGCCGATCAGAATATTTATGGTGATAAAGTCCGTCTCAGTGAGATTATCCTGAATATCATCAGCAACTCCGTGAAATATACCGAGCCCGGCGGACGTATCGACATCCGGCTGAAAAAGGTGCCCTGTGAAGATCCGGAAAGGCTTTGCTGTGATTTTATTGTGGAAGACACCGGAATCGGCATGAGTCCGGAATTTGTGAAGAAAATCTTCGAGCCGTTTGAACGGTCAAGTTCAAGTACGGTAAGCGGAATACAGGGAACCGGTCTTGGAATGGCGATTACCAAGCAGCTCATTGAAATGATGGGCGGAACGATCGAGGTTTCCAGTAAGGAAGGCGTTGGAACAAAGGTGGCGGTACACTTCAATTTCCGTCTTGCGGGAGAAGACCTTCCGGAAGAAGAGACGGCATTTGATGAAAATGCCGAGGTGCTGGCCGGAAGAAGAGTGCTTTTAGTTGAAGATAATGAGATGAACCGGGAGATCGCAACGGAACTTCTAGGGGATTTTGAACTTGCTGTGGAAGAAGCCTGTGACGGAACGGAGGCCGTGGACATCATCCGAAAGTACCACGAGTCAGGAGATATTCCGTTTGATATTGTTCTGATGGATATTCAGATGCCGAAGATGGACGGATATCAGGCAACCAAAGAGATCCGGAAGATCCTCATGAATGAAAAAGCACATCTGCCAATCTATGCCCTGACCGCCAATGCATTTGACGAGGACCGGAGACAGGCTGCCGAAGCCGGAATGGATGGTCATCTTACGAAACCTATCATTGTGAAGGAACTGATTCATGTACTCTGCACAGTGATCGCACAAAACGCAGAATAAAATTCCAGGAGAAAGTACCGGTTTCAGTCATTTGCGGGAGGTGAACCCATGAATGTCAGTTTACAGTTGTGCGGGCTTGTGATTGCCGTCTACCTGCTGATCCTGTATCAAAGTCATAAAAACCTTGGCCTTCAGAGTGAGAAGGTCTTTCTTCGCTTTCTCCGAATGACGATCCTGTGCATATCCCTGGATGCGCTTTCCGTTTTTGCAATTCATTACCGTTCCATAATTCCGGAGCTTATGATGAAGCTGAGCTGCAAAGCTTATCTCATTTCGATGATCTGGGTGGGATGGATCAATTTCTGTTATGTCACGCTGGACCTGAACAGTACGGCAGCCAGCCATTCCCGGCTGCAAAAGACCATGGCGATGGGCACGGCTGCCGAAAGCCTTCTGGTCGCGCTCGTTCCGATCCTTGTACATGAAGGGGAGGATGGCATCTATTCCTACGGACCGGCTGTCATCATCACTTATATCTGTACGATCCTCTATATCATTTTCACCGTCAATGTTGCCATTTATATCTCAAGAAACAAGAATCCCCGGCGAGGCCTGGCGGTTCTTCTGACCACTACGCTCTGGATCCTGGCCGCATTAATCCAGTTCTTCCGGAACGAGCTTCTTCTGGTCGGATTTTCCATGGCGGTAGGTGTTATGATCCTTTACATTGTCATGGAAAATCCTGACAGTTACCTGGACCGTATCCTCGGATGTTTTAATTCCTATGCGCTTCATAACTATCTCTCCATGAAAATGGAGAACGGAAGCGTTTTTGACGTGATCGATATTTCCGCGACCAATATCAAGGCACTGGAAGACCGGGATGTTGTGATCGAAGATGCCGGCCGGAAAATGATCCGAGCCTTTACCGATGCGGGGATTCCTGTATTTAAGAATCTGAGTGCCGGTCTTGTTGCCGTGGTGGAGGATCGTGCACTTCTTCCCACGGTTACTGCAGCTCTTTCCGGGATCTTCACTGCCTATGGTGACGCCACCAGTTACGCCCTCCTTTTTACGGTGAATGATGCCCAGCAGTTCGGTTCTACAGAGGAGCTTTTACGTTTCCTTGCCTACGTACGGGGAAAGAGCGAAGGAAGACTTGCAACCACGGTCAATGTATCCGAAAAAATGATTTTTCAGTACCGGGATATTCATACCGTGGAAAATGAAATCAGCAAAGCGCTCGATGAGGACCGCGTGGAGGTATTCCTTCAGCCGATTGTGGAATCTCACACCGGAAAGACAAAATCCGCCGAAGCGCTGGTACGCATCCGGAATACGGACGGGTCCCTCCTTTCCCCGGGCCGGTTTATTCCCGTAGCCGAAACCACCGGCCAGATCAATGATCTTGGGGAGCGTGTACTGGAAAAGGTATGTGAGTTTATCCGCGATTCGGAAGTGGTTTCTCTTGGAGTGGAGACCATCCATGTCAATCTTTCCGCTGTCCAGTGTGATGATAACTATACCGCCGGAAAACTTTCCCGGATCGTGGAGAAATACGGCGTGGACCCCCAAAATATCAGCTTTGAGATCACAGAGACTGCCGTGAGCAATTCCAAGGATATCCTGCTGGAGAATATGAATGCGCTCTGCTCCAAAGGGTATCGTTTTGCTCTGGATGATTTCGGAAAAGGGGAATCCAACCTTATGTATATCGTGGATCTCCCGGTTTCCGAGATTAAGCTGGATATGGATATGTCCAAAGCATTCTTTTCCAAGGAACGCGCCAGGGTCGTGGTCGGTGCAGTGGCGGAAATGACAAAGAAACTGAATCTTCCTATTGTGGCAGAAGGAATCGAAAGCAAAGAAGAGTCCGATCTGATCAGAGAAGCGGGAATTCAGTTTATTCAGGGATACTTCTATTCAAAGCCGCTGCCCATGACAGACTTTCTGGAATATCTCAGGAGCAGGGAACAAAAAAGCGAAGAGCCGCAGGAGACGGTTCCTGAGATCCCGGTACCGGCAGCTGTTAAGGAAGCGGAGCCGCACTCTATACCGATCACCAGAAAGCGTGTGCTCCTTGTTGAGGATAATGAGATCAGTGCAGAAATTGCCCGGGATATCCTGGAGGATGCAGGTCTTACCGTCGAAACAGCGGTAGACGGAATTCTGGCTGTGGACATGGTGGAAAACGGAGGGGCGGATCTTTACGATCTTGTTCTGATGGATATCCGTATGCCGATCATGGACGGCTATGAGGCGACAAGGAGAATACGGATGCTGCCGGATCCGCGGGCTGCATCTATCCCTGTGATCGCACTGACTGCACAGGATACCGAGGAAGACCGCCGGGCGGCTCTGGAAGCAGGCATGAGCTGCCATCTTACAAAGCCTCTCAGCATTTCCGGTTTCCTTGAGCTTGTAGATATGGCGGAATAACTATTTCTGTTTCGGGTTACTGAAAGCAGCACCTTATGAAAAACTCAATTCAAAAAATGAAAAGGATTATTTCTCTGTTATTTGTTACGGCCTTGTTTTTGCTGCTGTCCTCCTGCCGGAAATCTGTCCCGGAGATTTCTGTAAAGCCCAATAATATCTATGACCGGACGCTTGTCGTTGTTACGGATGACGATTACTGGCCGTATGTGTATTATGATGAGAGCGGCAGCCTGACCGGACATGATATTGAACTGATCACGGTCGTGGCCAATGCATTACAGATGAACCTTGTGATCCACCCGATGACATGGGAGGAATCCCTGGAAGCTGTTCATAACAATGAGGCGGATGCCGTTCTTACCTGTGAATACACGGGAAAGGAAGTGACGGACAGGATCATCACAACTTCTCCCGTGAAGTCGGATGACTTTGTTGTTTTTTCGAAGGAAAAGATCACATCGCTCGATGAACTCTATCAGAAATCCATCGGTGTGATGGAAAACGGAAACGTCGTGAAATCCATTATCGAGCACGGGCTGGAAGAGTCCTGTATTTATTATGACAGCAACCGTTCTGCATTCAGGGCGCTTTCCGAAGGAAAATGTGACTGTGTGATCGTCCGGTATATCATCGGTCTCGGAATTCTTGAGGAGATGGGAGCGGACGGTCACGGAATCAGCGGGTATCTGAGCCTTTCCGACAGCCGTTCCTGTATCGGCGTTTCTGAGAATGACAGAGAACTGGCCGACAGCATAAGCTCCGTGATCGGGAATCTGAGAGCGGACGGAACGCTTGAAAGGCTGAATGCAAAATGGATCCGGGCGCACTATCCGGAGCGTACGTTTCAGGGCTTTGTTAAAAAATATCAGGCAGCCATTCTGCTTTCAGCAGCGCTTCTTATTCTTTTAGTTGCGCTGGTCTTTATGAACCAGAGGCATTATTACGGGAAAATCATCGATGTTGAAAAAGCATACAGTAAGGATCTGAAAAAGGCCAAGGAAGACGCGGAAGCTGCCAACGTCGCAAAGAGCACGTTCCTTTTCAACATGTCCCATGACATCCGGACGCCCATCAATGCCATTAAGGGATTTACCGATATGGCGGTCAAAAACTATGACAATAAAGGAAAGGCAATGGATTCTCTGACAAAGGTGCAGGAGTCCTGCGACGTGCTGATCTCCCTTGTGAATAACATCCTGGATATGAGCCGCATCGAAAGCGGCAAAGCCACCATTCACGAAAACAGTATCCGCATCCGCGAGATCTTTACCAATATCCGGCCGATGCTGGAGGCTCAGGCCGGCGGAAAGAATATTGCTCTTTCTTTCCGGATGAGCGGGATCGGAGAGGAGACCGTCCTTTGCGATATTGTTCATGTGCACCAGATCCTTGTCAACCTGATCACCAACGCCATCAAGTATACCCAGGACGGTGGCAACGTGTGGGTGGAGGCCGAGAGGACAGAAGGGGAGTCGGAGGAACTCGGAAATTACCGGTTCACCGTAAAAGATAACGGATACGGGATGAGCCCTGCCTATCAGAAGATTGCCTTTGATATGTTCTCCCGGGAGGAAAACTCCACGACGAGCGGAATTCAGGGTACGGGTCTCGGGCTTCCGCTCTGCAAGAAAATCACGGAGATGATGGGCGGAACGATCTCGATGGAAAGCGAGCAGGGAATCGGTACGACATTTACGGTAGAGCTTCCGTTTAAGCTTCTGGAGGCAGAAGAACCGGAGGAGGTTCCTGTCGAGGCGGAGACGGTTTTGGCTGATTTCCGGGGAAAGAAGATCCTCCTTGTCGAAGATAATGAACTGAACCGTGAAATTGCGACAGACATTCTTGAGGACGAGGAAATCGTCGTGGAAACGGCCGAGGACGGAAGAGCTGCCGTGGAGATCCTCAGGCAGAAGGGACCGGCGTATTTTGACTGCATTCTCATGGATATCCAGATGCCGTATATGAATGGGTATGAAGCAACGAAGGCGATCCGGGCCATGTATCCCGGGGCCGGGATT
>JAZUHZ010000163.1:0-3418 GCA_045642005.1 Candidatus Avilachnospira sp. | reverse complement strand
ATGACAGGTGTCTATACCGGCCGTTCACCGAAAGACAAATATATCGTAATGGATGCCAATTCAAAGGATACCGTATGGTGGAATACCCCGGAATATCCGAACGATAACCATCCGGTTTCAGAAGAGGTATGGGCTGAGCTTAAGAAGATGGCTCAGGAGGAACTCTCCGGCAAGCGTCTTTTTGTTATGGATGCCTTCTGCGGCGCCAACAAGGATACCCGCATGGCTATCCGTTTCATCATGGAAGTGGCATGGCAGGCTCATTTCGTAAAGAACATGTTCATTCAGCCCACCGAAGAGGAACTGGCAAACTTTGAGCCTGATTTCGTGGTTTATACCGCTTCCAAGAAGGAAGTCGAGAACTATAAGGAGCTGGGACTCAACTCCTCCACCGCGGTGGCATTCAACATTTCAAGCCGTGAGCAGGTGATCTTAAACACCTGGTACGGCGGAGAGATGAAGAAGGGTCTCTTCTCCATGATGATCTACTATCTTCCCTTAAAGGGCATCGCTTCCATGCACTGCTCTGCCAATACCGATATGAACGGCGAGAATACCGCCATCTTCTTCGGCCTTTCCGGAACCGGTAAGACCACTCTTTCCACCGACCCGAAGAGACTCTTAATCGGCGATGACGAGCACGGCTGGGATGACGACGGTGTGTTCAACTTCGAAGGCGGCTGCTATGCCAAGGTTATCAACCTGGATAAGGAATCCGAGCCCGACATCTACAATGCCATCCGCAGAAATGCCCTTCTGGAGAACGTTACCGTTGTCGAAAACGGCAAGATCGACTTTGCCGTCAAGACCGTGACCGAAAACACCCGTGTTTCCTATCCGATCACGCATATCGAGAAGATCGTGCGTCCTGTGAGCGCCGCTCCTGCAGCAAAGAGCGTTATCTTCCTTTCCGCTGACGCTTTCGGTGTGCTTCCGCCTGTATCCATCCTGACTCCCGAGCAGACCAAGTACTACTTCCTGTCCGGATTTACGGCAAAGCTTGCCGGTACCGAGCGTGGAATCACCGAGCCCACCCCGACCTTCTCTGCCTGCTTCGGTCAGGCCTTCCTGGAGCTTCCTCCCACAAAGTACGGCGAGGAGCTTGTAAAGAGAATGGAGCAGTCCGGTGCCAAGGCTTATCTTGTGAATACCGGCTGGAACGGATCCGGAAAGAGAATTTCCATTAAGGATACCAGAGGAATCATTGATGCCATCCTGAACGGCGCCATCAATGAGGCTCCTACCAAGAAGATCCCGTATTTCAACTTTGAGGTTCCCACAGAACTTGCCGGCGTAGCCACCGAGATCCTTGATCCGAGAGACACTTATGCGGATCCCAAGATCTGGCACGCAAAGGCACAGGATCTGGCAGGAAGATTCATTAAGAACTTTAAGAAGTATGAGACAACAGAGGCTGGAAAGGCGCTTGTAGCAGCCGGCCCGCAGCTGTGAGGTCTGATACAGAAGTCTGAGTAATTCATAGCCGGTGTGACACATCTTTGATATGTCACACCGGCTATGCTTGTGGTCAGTAGGAAATGGAGGTTTCTATGTCGATTTTAGTTTCCGGCGGAGCAGGATATATCGGAAGCCATACCTGTGTGGAGCTTCTTGGTGCCGGGTATGATATTGTCGTGGCGGATAATTTTTACAATTCCTGCCCGGAAGTATTAGACCGGATCAAAAAAATCTCAGGAAAGGATTTCCGGTTTTACGAGGCCGATATGACAAAGGAGGAAGCGGTCAGAAAAATCTTTACGGAGTGTCCGGATATTGATGCCGTGATCCAGTTTGCCGCCTATAAAGCGGTCGGGGAGAGCGTAAAAAAGCCGATCGAGTATTATCAGAACAACTTAAACTGCACATTAAACATCCTGAGTGTGATGCGGGATTTCTCCTGCCGCAGCTTTGTGTTCAGTTCCTCTGCCACGGTGTACGGGGATCCGGAAACGGTCCCGATCACCGAAGATTTCCCGGTAGGAGCAACCACCAATCCCTACGGAACGACCAAGGCATTTACCGAACGGATCCTTACGGATGTCTGCGCTGCGGATCCGACGCTTAATGTCGCCCTTCTTCGGTATTTCAATCCGATCGGGGCCCACGAATCCGGGCTGATCGGAGAGGACCCGAACGGAATCCCCAACAATCTGGTGCCGTATATTGCCAAAGTGGCTGTCGGAAAACTGGAGAAACTCCATGTTTTCGGAAATGATTACGATACGCCCGACGGAACCGGCGTCCGCGACTATATTCATGTGGTGGATCTGGCGAAGGGGCATGTCTCAGCAATCCGGAAACTGGCCGAAAAGCCCGGCCTTGTCATTTATAATCTGGGGACGGGACACGGATATTCGGTTCTTCAGGTGGTGAAAGCTTATGAGAAGGCCTGCGGCAAGGAAATTCCCTTTGTGATCGATCCGCGCCGTCCCGGCGATATTGCGGAGTGTTATGCGGATCCTGCGAAAGCAGAAAAGGAACTCGGGTGGAAGGCACAGTTCGGAATTGAGGAAATGTGTGCCTCGAGCTACCGCTGGCAGAGCCAGAACCCCGACGGGTACCGGAAATGAGTGACCTGAAAAGAAAACTGATCGTGATCCTCGGGGTTCTCGGGACCTCTTTTTCCGCCATTCTCGTGCGGTATTCGACGGCGCCGTCTCTGGTGCTCGTTTTTTACCGGAATCTGTTTGCCTCGCTCATTATGATCGTGCCGGGCATCCGGAGCCTCCGCGCGGAAAAAGACAGGATCACCGGGAAAGATCTTCTGTGCTGTCTGGTGAGCGGCCTGTTTCTTGCGTTCCATTTTACGGCCTATTTTGAGTCAGTCAAGCTGACCAGCATCACCTGTTCCGTGGTCCTTGTGAACACCGAGGTGTTTTTCGTCACCTTTATCCTTCTCTTTTTCTTCCATGAGAAGATCTCTAAGAAACGGTGGGCCGGCATCCTGATCGCATTTGCCGGAAGCCTCATTATCGCGCTCGGGGATTCGGGCGGGCTTTCAGGAACGCTGAAAGGCGATCTTTATGCGCTTTCAGGCGCCTTCTTTGTATCCATCTATACAACGATGGGCAGGATCTGCCGCCGGCATATGTCGACTGCTTCCTATACCGCCATTGTCTATTCCGTCGTGACAGTGGTGACCATGGTCATGATCCTACTCGGCGGGAATCCGCTGTTCGGATACGGTGAGGTGAATCTCGGCACGGCGTTCGGGATGGCCATCCTCTGTACGCTCCTCGGACACAGCGTGATCAACTGGGGTCTGAAATTCATCTCCCCGGCGTTTATTTCGGCCTCCCGTCTTCTGGAGCCGCTGTTCTCCGCCATCCTCGGGATTCTCTTCTTTATGGAGATCCCGTCCCTCTCCGCAGTGATCGGGGGAATCATCATTATCGCCGGACTGTATCTGGCGGGATAG
>JAZUHZ010000162.1:0-4261 GCA_045642005.1 Candidatus Avilachnospira sp. | reverse complement strand
CAATTCCAGCCGGATGGTTTCCTCCCGGTTTATCTGTGACATTGGCTGCCCGAAGCGGCTCTGCAATCTGCATTATTTCAACCCCGCACTTGTCATGAAGCTGGAGGAGATCGTGCGGAATGATCAGACCTCCGATGAAGTGGTGGAGGCGATGAAGGCCTTCTGCCTTGCCACCGGAAAGAAACCGGTCGAAGTGAAAAAGGAAATCGACGGGTTCATCGTGAACCGTATTCTCGGGGCAATCTATCAGGAGGCCCGGTGGCTGGTGGACGAAGGCTACTGCACCTATGAGGATCTGGACACTGCCTGTGAGAACGGCCTCAATCATCCGATGGGACCGTACCGCTTAAATGACCTGACGGGCCTTGACCTGACCTTTGACATGATGCAGGCTTCCTATGAAAAGACCGGAAAGAAACCGCTCGGATATGATGATATCAAGGAAAGAGTGGATAAGGGCTGGTACGGCGTGAAGACCGGAAAGGGCTTCTACGATTATTCAAAGAAATAAGGAGAAGAGACGGATGGGAAAACCGCTTGATGGCGTAAGAGTCATAGAACTGGCGGCGCACATTGCCGGCCCTTCCTGCGGGAGGCTTCTTTGTGACCTCGGCGCGGAAGTGATCAAAATCGAGCCGGGGACCGGAGATCCCTGGCGAAAGACCGGGATCGGATACTGTCCGAACCGGTATTCTATGGAGGAAAATCCTTCCTACGATATCTGCAACACGGGGAAAAAGAGCGTAGTCCTTGATTTAAAGAGCGAGGACGGAAAAAAGGCGATGCGGAAGCTTCTTTCCACGGCGGACATCTTTTTTACCAATTTCCGTCCGGACGCCCTCAAAAGGCTTGGTCTTCACTATGACGAGATCCGCCCGGAATTCCCTGGCCTGATTTACGGTATTAGTCTCGGTTTCGGAGAAAAAGGACCGGAGGCGGCCAAAAAAGCCATGGATGTGACGGCTTTTTGGGCAAGAACCGGATTTCTCCGGGACCAGGCTCTTTTAGAGGATGACCATCCGATGTTCCCGCCGTGGTGCGTGGGAGATACGGCAGTCGGCACGCAGCTGGCACTGGAACTTACGGCTGCCTATGTGAATAAACTTCGGACCGGGAAAGGCGATCTTGTCAAGTCCGGGCTTTTCCAGGAAGGCGTGTTCCTGTTCGGCCATATGATCACCATCACCCAGCCGCCGTACGGAAAGGAATTTCCCCAGAAGCGGCTCGATCATGCGACGGACTACGATTTCCGGTGCAAAAATGATTCCTATGTGATGGTATCGCTCGTAGGCGGGGATAAAACCCTGTTTGCGATATTCCGCATGCTCGGGCATGAGGAATGGAGTACGGATCCGCGGTTTGAAAATCCTGCAAAACGCCGCGAACATAAGCCGGAGATTTACGCGCTTTTATGTGAGGCATTTCTGGAGAAAGAAGCAAAAGAGTGGTCCGAACTGGCCCTTACCTATGACGTGCCTGTCACCGTGATGCCGCATTATTCCGAGCTTTCCTCGGATGAACAGGCCTGGGCCAACGGATATCTGGAGCGGGTCACCTATCCGAACGGGAACGAGAATGTGCTGCCGCGGAGTCCCGTGTGCATGGAATCTGTCGGAGAGCTTTTTACCGAGCCTGCACATGCGATCGGAGAGGATACGGAAGAAGTGCTCCGTTCGATCGGGTTCTATGAGGAAAAGGAGGATCATGGGGAAACCACTTGAAGGGATCCGGGTTCTGGAGCTTTCTGATTATGTCTCCGCGCCTTTATGTGCCCGGCTTCTCGCCGACATGGGCGCGGAAGTCATAAAGATCGAGCGGGAAACGGGAAATGTGTGGAGAGTTACCGGCACCTCCTACTGCCCGTCCCGGTTTACGCAGGAAGAAAACCCGGTCTATGATATTTACAATACAGGGAAAAAGCACATTGTCCTCAATCTGAAAACAGAGGAGGGAATGGCCGCCTGCCATCAGCTTCTTTCAGAAAGTGATGTGTTTGTCACCAATAACCGCCCGGCCGCCTTACGGAGGCTCGGGCTTCATTATGAGGATCTCCGGGAGAAATACCCGCGCCTTATTTATGCCATCGGGCTTGGCTACGGCGAGGAGGGGCCTTCCGCGGAAGAACCGGCCTATGATCAGACCGCGTTCTGGACGAGGACAGGATTTATCCGGGACATGGCGCCCACGGACGGTAATTATATGCCCGTGTTCCCGCCCTCGAGCGCAGGGGATACCGTTACCGGGATCACGCTGATGGGAGAGGTCTGCGCCGCTTTATTTGAGCGGGAAAGGACCGGAAAGGGCCAGGTGGTGAAATCCTCTCTCTATCACAACGGGATCTTCACGATGGGCACCATGCAGATTGCCTGCCAGGAGCCTTTTGGACTCCGGTATCCCATGGACCGGGCGAGCCTCGGTCTTCCGAACGGTTATTTCCGTACGAAAGACGACTGGATCTTTATTTCATCCGGCTATGCCCCGTCTTTAGTGCCGAAAGTATTTGCCATGCTCGGGCATCCGGAGCTTTCGTCGGATGAACGGTTTTCCACCCCGGCGGCGTCCTGGAGAAACCGGTATGCGTTTTATGACATTCTTTCCGAAGCCTTTCTTCAGAAGACCACGGAGGAATGGATCGCGCTTTCCAAAGAGAATGACATTCCGGCGAGCCGGATGAACCACTTTTCGGATCTCTCGAAAGACGAACAGGCCTGGGCCAACAACTATGTGCAGTATGTGGAGTATGCGAACGGACACAAAGATGTGATCGCCTCAAGTCCCATTGAAATGGAATCCGTGGGAAGGCTTTCCACGGCGCCGTCGCATCCGGTGGGAGCGGACACGGAAGAAGTGCTCCGGTCCCTCATTGAAGAAAACAGACAGGAAACAGAAGAATGATCTCATTTCTGATCGCGGTCGTACTTTTGATCGCAGGATATTTTTTATACGGAAGAATTATTGAAAAGAATTTCGGCCCGGACGGACGGGAGACACCGGCGGTTACGGTGAATGACGGGGTGGACTATGTGCCCATGCCGCTCTGGAAGGTGTATCTGATCCAGCTTTTAAATATCGCCGGAACCGGTCCCATTTTCGGGGCGCTTTCGGGAGCCCTGTTCGGCCCGGTGGTCTATTTCTGGATCGTGCTCGGATGCATTTTTGCCGGCAGTGTGCATGACTATCTGTGCGGCATGATGTCCATCCGGCATCAGGGCGCCAGTGTCTCGGAGCTTACGGGCATTTATCTCGGAAACGGGATGCGGCAGGTGATGCGGGTATTCTCCGTCATCCTTCTGGTGATGTGCGGCGTGGTCTTTACCACCGGCCCGGCCGGCCTTCTGTCCCGCCTTTTTGACGGAACGCCCGGGGAAAGTTTCTGGATCTGGGCGGTCCTTCTCTATTACTTTATTGCAACGTTTGTTCCGATCGACCGGATCATCGGAAAGATCTATCCGCTTTTCGGCGCCTGCCTGATCGCCATGGCGGTCGGCGTGGCGGGGTCTCTCCTGGGAAGCGGGAAGTTTCTCATGCCGGAGGTATGGGAGCATTTCGGAAACGAGCATGCTCTCGGGACTCCCGTGTGGCCCTTTATGTTTATCACAGTGGCCTGCGGCGCCATTTCCGGCTTTCATGCCACGCAGAGCCCGATGATGGCCAGGTGTATGACAGATGAGCGGCAGGGACGGAAAGTCTTTTACGGTGCTATGATCTCGGAGGGCATCATCGCGCTCATCTGGGCGGCGGCCGGTGTCAGCTGCTATGAGAGCAGCCAGGCGCTTCTTTCGGCCGGGGCCGGATCGAGTACGGTGGTTTACGAGATCTGCCAGACCACCATGGGAAAGGTCGGAAGCGTGGTAGCGCTTTTAGGGGTGATCGTCTGCCCGGTCTCTTCCGGGGATACCGCCTACCGGAGCGCGCGGCTTACGCTTGCGGACTGGTTCTCTTTGGATCAGTCGGACTACAGAAAGCGTCTTGTCCTGACGGTTCCGCTTCTTCTGGCCGGTGCCCTGATCTGCCGGATGGATTACAACATCGTATGGCGCTACTTCTCCTGGTCGAACCAGACGCTGGCCATGATCACTTTATGGGCCGCCTCTGTGTATCTCCGGAAGGAAGGAAAAAACTGGAGATTTACCGCCGTTCCCGCCACCTTTATGTCGGCAGTAACCACGACCTATTTTGTCGCAGCCCCCGAGTGTCTGGGCCTTTTATGGTCGAAGCTCGGAGTGGGCGAAACTGCGGTGTATCTGATTGCCGTCATCAC
>JAZUHZ010000161.1:0-10891 GCA_045642005.1 Candidatus Avilachnospira sp. | reverse complement strand
ACTCCTGTGATCTCCGCCGTCGGTCACGAAACCGACTTTACCATTGCCGACTTTGTCGCCGACCTTCGGGCACCGACCCCAAGCGCTGCGGCAGAACTTGCCGCCATGGATCTTGCGGCCTTTGAAGGCGAGCTGCGTGGTTATGAGACCATGCTCGCAGGAGCTATGAACCGGCGCCTTTCGGAACGAAAAGCTGTGCTCGCCGGACTCGAGGCACGCCTTTCCCCGCACAGCCCGGAAGCAGTGATCGGACAGCTCCGGGAACGGGCCGGATCGTATGAAAAGCAGATGCTCGCGCTTATGCAGGCCCGGCTCCGGACATCCCGGATCCTGGAGGCAAATCTCCGGGAGAAACTCTCGGGATCGATGAATGCCGTGCTCCGGGAGCGAAAAACAGAACTCGCGGCGTGCTCGCAGAGGCTTCTCTCGCTGTCCCCGCTCCGGAAACTGAGCGGCGGCTATGGCTATATCGAGGGAGAAACGGGTGCTGTAAAAAGCGTGAAAGACCTGAACCCCGGGCAGAGGATCAGAATCACCATCCATGACGGAAATGTCCTCTCGGAGGTTCGGAAAATCGAGGAAAATAAACAATGACAGTTGAAAAATGTTTTGAAGAGCTCGGAGAGGTTCTGAAAAAGCTTGAGGATGAAAATACCGGTCTCGAGGAGTCTTTTAAGCTCTATGAAGAAGGCCTTAAGCTTGTCAATACCGCACGGCAGAGTATTGACAGGGTGGAAAAGGACCTCCGGGTCCTTTCAGAAGAGAGGAATAATGCCTGAACGGAGAAACGTATGGATTTCAAAGAAGAATTTAAAAAATATACGGCCTATGCCGATCAGATCGTGACATCGTATCTGCCGGTAGAGGAGGGATTTCAGAAGATCATCATGGATTCTTCCAATTATTCCGTGCGAAACGGCGGCAAAAGGCTGCGTCCCATGCTGATGATGCTCTCGTATGAGCTTGTTAGGAAGGCAAAAGAAGGGCTGTATCCGGAAGGCGGAGAGCTTTCCGAAGAAGACCTTAAAGTTATCGGGCCGTTCATGGCAGCCATTGAAATGATCCACTGTTCGAGCCTTGTGCATGATGATCTACCCTGCATGGATAACGATACTCTCCGGCGCGGAAAACCGTCGACCTGGGCGAAGTTCGGAGAGGACATCGGCACACTCGCGGGGGATGCCCTCATGCTCTACGCCTTTGAAACAGCGGCAAAAAGCACGGGAAATCCGAAACGGGTGATCGAGGCCATGAGCGTTCTTGCAAATAAATCCGGAATCTACGGCATGGTTGGCGGACAGACCGTGGACGTGTGCCTTACGGGAAAGCGTCCGACCAGAAAAGAACTTGTTTATATTTATCAGAATAAGACAGGGGCCCTTCTCGAGCTTTCCTTCATGGCGGGAGCCATCTTGGCCGGAGCAGGTAAGCGTCAGGTGGAGGCTCTCCGAAAGGCAGCCCTTTCCGTCGGTCTCGCCTTCCAGATCCGCGATGACATTCTGGATGTCATCTCCACGGAATCGGAGCTCGGAAAACCCATCGGATCGGATGAGGCGAGCGGAAAGGTAACCTGGCTTACTTACTACGGCATGGAAAAATCTGTAAAAGATGTGGAAAAATATACCGAAGAAGCGGTTTGCGCAGTGCAGCGGTTCTCCGGAAATGAGTTCCTCGAGAGCCTGATCCGTTATCTCGCAGAAAGAAAGAACTAAAGGAGAAGCCGTTTTGCTTGAAAAGATAAACGGTCCCTGTGACCTCAAAAAACTGGGATACACGGACCTCAAGACACTGGCCGGTGAGATAAGGCAGTATATCATTGAAACTACCGCAAAAACCGGCGGGCACCTGGCCTCCAATCTTGGTGTTGTGGAACTGACGATCGCGCTTTTCCGGGTTTTTGATCCCCCCACCGACCGGATTATCTGGGATGTCGGGCACCAGGCCTACACCCACAAGATCCTTTCGGGAAGGAAAGAGGCGCTTCGGACCATGCGTACACTCGGCGGGCTTTCCGGGTTTCCGAAAAAAAGCGAGAGTCCCTTTGATGCGTTTGACACCGGACACAGTTCCACCTCCATTTCCGCGGGCCTCGGGATTGCACAGGCCAGGGACTTAAAAGGGGAGGACTATTCCGTCATCTCCGTGATCGGGGATGGCGCGCTGACGGGCGGTATGGCTTTCGAGGCCCTGAATAACGCTTCCCGGATGAAAAAGAACTTTATCATTGTCCTGAATGATAACGAGATGTCCATCTCGAAAAATGTAGGCGGACTGTCCAGATATTTAAACGGGGTCAGAACCTATCAGGGCTACACCGGCCTCAAAAAAAACGTGGAGAATACCCTGAGGCGGTTTCCGGGTATCGGAGATGACCTCGTGGTAAAAGTAAAGCGGGCCAAGGATTCTATCAAACAGATGATCGTTCCCGGCATGCTTTTCGAGGATATGGGGATCACCTACCTCGGTCCGGTGGACGGGCATGATGTCATTGATCTCGAGAAAGCCCTGAAAGCGGCCAGGAAGCTTGATCACGCGGTGATCGTCCATGTGGTGACAAAAAAGGGAAAAGGGTATCCGCCGGCGGAACTGCATCCGGAAAACTATCACGGTGTGGATCCGTTTGATCCGGTGACCGGAGAAAAGATCGCAAAACCGGAAGGAAAGAGCTACACGGCCTGGTTCTCGGAAGCGTTTCTGGAACTTGCCGAAAAGGATCCTTCCATCGTGGCCGTGACAGCGGCCATGCCGGACGGGACAGGCCTTCGGGAATTTGCCCGGAGATTCCCGGGACGTTTTTTTGACGTCGGGATCGCCGAGGCGCATGCCGTGACCAGTGCGGCGGGAATGGCCCGAAACGGCCTGAAGCCTTTGGTAGCAGTCTATTCCTCCTTCCTGCAGCGGGGATTTGACCAGATCGTTCATGACGTCTGTCTGCAGGATCTTCCCGTTGTCTTTGCGGTGGACCGGGCCGGTCTTGTCGGCGCGGACGGAGAGACCCATCAGGGAATCTTTGATCTGTCCTATCTGACAGCCGTTCCGAACATGACGGTGATGGCACCGAAAAACGGGCCGGAACTTAGGGAGATGCTTTCTCTGGCCTTTTCTCTCGGAGGCCCCGCCGCGATACGCTATCCGAGGGGCTGCGCATATGAGGGGCTTGCGGATGCGATGGCGCCTCTTCAGAAAGGAAAAGCAGAGATCCTTATGCGGGGACAGAAAGTCGCGCTTTTTGCCCTCGGGTCCATGGTAAGTACTGCCATGGAGGCGGCGGAACTTCTCCGGGAAAAGGGAGTGGAACCTACCGTCGTCAATGCGCGGTTTGCAAAGCCTCTCGATGAGGATTTGATCCGGGAGCTTTCCGAAAGTCATGACCTTTTCGTGACGATGGAGGAAAACGTGCTTTCCGGCGGCATGGGTCTTCTGTGCCGGAAGATTGCGGACGAAGCAGAGAATCCTGCGAAGGTGCTCAACATTTCGCTTCCTGATATGTATGTTGAGCACGGGGATGTCGGGTCTCTTCGCGAAATGCTCGGAACGGATGCCCGAAAGATCACGAATCAGATACTGGAGCTTATGAATGAAGGATAAGAAAAGATTAGATGTCCTCATGACAGAGCGCGGCCTTTCCGAGTCCAGGGAAAAAGCAAAAGCGACGATCATGAGCGGAATCGTGTATGTCAACGGACAGAAGGAGGACAAGTCCGGAAGCGCTTTTCCGGATGACGAATCGACCGTGATCGAAGTCCGTGGCAATACGCTTCCCTATGTCTCACGGGGCGGCCTGAAACTCGAAAAGGCAGTCCGGGAATTCGGCCTGTCTTTTGAGGGCTTTACCTGTATGGATATCGGAGCCTCCACCGGAGGTTTTACCGATTGCATGCTCCAGAACGGAGCTTCGAAGGTTTTTGCCGTGGATGTGGGACACGGGCAGCTGGCGTGGAAACTGAGAAACGATGACCGCGTCAAATGCATGGAAAAGATGAATATCCGCTATATCACGCCGGAGGATATCGGCGGAGAGATGCTGGATTTTGCCTCGGTGGATGTTTCATTTATCAGTCTTTCCAAAGTCCTGCCCCCGGTATGGCCGCTTCTTCGGGAAGGGGCGGAAATGGTATGTCTCATTAAGCCCCAGTTTGAGGCGGGCCGGGAAGAGGTCGGAAAAAAGGGCGTCGTCCGGGACCGAAAGGTACACGAAACCGTGATCCGGAATACGGCGGAGTTTGTCCTCGGGCAGGGATTTCTGATCAAAGGTCTCACCTACAGCCCCATCCGGGGACCGGAAGGAAACATCGAATATCTGATCCGCCTGAGAAAGCCGGAAAGCGGAGAGAAAGAGAGTATCGCGGTCACGGCAGAGGTGATCAGCGCATTGGTAACAGAAAGCCACAACGTACTGGATACGTGAAGGGAGAGAACATGAAACCTGACAGAAAAGCAAAAATCCTTGAACTGATCGGGAAATACAATATCTCGAATCAGGAGGAAATGAGAACGTATCTTCTGAAAGAGGGATATGACGTGACGCAGGGAACGGTATCAAAGGACATGCGTGCTTTGATGCTCACCAAGGTACAGGGAAAAGACGGCAAGCTTTACTATAAAGCCATGTCCACCGGAATCGATATGACGAAGAAATACATCAATATCCTCCGGGACGGTTTTGTATCCATGACACCGGCCATGAATCTTTTGGTCGTGAAGACGGTGTCCGGGATGGCTATGGCATGCGCGGCAGCCATCGATGAATTCAAGATCCCAGAGATTGCCGGATGCATTGCCGGGGACGATACGCTTTTCATTGCCACAAAGTCGAGTGAGGAGTGCGAGGCGCTCATGGCGGAACTTACGGGGATTTTTGAAGGTGACTGATCCATGCTTTTAGAGCTTAACGTAAAAGATATCGCGCTCATCAGAAAAGCGGAGGTTTCTCCCGGAGAGAAACTCAATATCATGACGGGAGAGACCGGAGCCGGAAAATCCGTGATCATCGGTTCCTGCCTTCTGTGTCTTGGCGGAAAGGTCAAAGGAGACATCATCCGCGAAGGCGCGGAAAATGCCTATATTGAGCTTCTTTTCAGTGTGGACGATCCGGAAAAGAAAAAAAGGCTTGAAACCCTCGGTGTAAGCTTTGACGAGGACGGACTTCTGTGCCTTTCCCGGAAGATAAGCCCGGGACGGAGCATCTCAAAGATCAACGGGGAAACGGTGTCACTTTCGCTTCTCCGGTCCTGCGCCGATGAACTCATCGATATCTACGGACAGAACGAGTATCATACGCTGTACGATACGGGAAACCATCTGCGGATCCTGGATTCCTATCTCGGGGAGAAGGTACTTCCCCTCAAAAAAGCATGCCGGGAAAGCTTCCGGTCCTACCGGGAGGCTCTTTCCTACGCGAAAAGCTTTAACCTCGAAGAGGAGCGCCGTCTTTCCGAGATCGCGCTTCTGCAGTTTGAGATCAAAGAAATCGAAAAAGCTCACCTTCGGGAAGGGGAGGAAGAGGAGCTCGAGGACTTCTATAAAAAACTCAATCACAAAAGAAATATCGTGGAGGCCCTGGACAGCGCCTATGAAGCGCTGCGGGAAGCCCGTATCGGAAATGCCATCCGTGATGTCTCGGAAGCCATGCGGTATGACGGTTCCCTTAAGGATGTGCTGTCAGAGCTTACGGATGCCGAATCCATTCTTTCCGATGCGGAAAACGAGATCAGTTCCTATGTATCGGAAATGGAGCTTTCCGATGAGGCACTTTCAGAGACGGAGGCACGTCTCGATCTGATCCGGAATCTGGAGAGAAAATACGGGAAGACGATTCCGGAGATTGCCGCCGGGAAGGAAAAGAAGGAAAAGCGTCTTTCGGAACTTACGGAATACGAGGAGAATAAGGAAAAGGCGGAAAAGGCTTTGCGTCTTGCCAGAGCGGATCTCGATCAGAAGGCCCGCGCGCTTTCCGAAACGAGAAAAGAAGGCGCCGTCACTCTCTGTGAAAGGATCCGGGAGGAGATGCTTGACCTTTCCTTTGCCTCTGTGAAGATAGAACTTCTCTTTACGGAAAAGGAGCCCGGGGAGGACGGCCTCGACGAGGTGTGCTTCTATGCGGCGCTCAATCCCGGGGAGACAGCGCGTCCCATTTCGGAGGTGGCCTCCGGCGGAGAACTTTCCCGGCTGATGCTTTCCATCAAGACGGTTCTTGCGGGAACGGATCATGTACCGACCCTGATCTTTGATGAGATCGATACGGGAATCAGCGGCCGGACCGCCCAGAAAGTGGCGGAAAAACTGGCGCAGATCGCCTCGTGCCATCAGGTCATCTGCATCACCCATCTGCCGCAGATCGCGGCCATGGCCGATACGCATTTCGTGATCGAAAAGAATGAGGAGGACGGCCACAATGTCACGGCGATCCGGAAGCTTCCGAGAGAGGAACAGGTGACCGAACTGGCAAGACTATTAGGCGGCGCCGCCATCACCGGGGCTGTATTAGAGAATGCAGCGGAAATGAAAACCCTTGCCGAGCAGTATAAGGAGAATGCAATCTGATGGAAAAAAAGAGAATCGCTTTTTTTACAAGCGAGGCTGCCCCGTTTATCAAAACCGGAGGGCTGGCCGATGTGGCAGGAAGTCTTCCGCAGGCAATTGATCGGAGATTTTATGATATCCGGATCTTTCTTCCGAAGTATGCCTGTATCAGAAGTACGCTTTCGGAAAAGATGACCTATCTTACCAATTTCCGGATTTCCCATATGGGACGTGAGGTGTATGCCGGCATCTTTACCGCAGATGTAAACGGGATCCCGTATTATTTCATTGATAACGAGGAATTTTTCAGCGGGGGAAGCCCTTACGGAGACTGGGAGTGGGATATTAAAAAGTTCAGCTTTTTTGAAAAAGCGGCGCTCATGGCCCTCAGGGTTCTTTCGTTCCGGCCGCATCTCATTCACTGCCATGACTGGCAGACCGGCCTTACACCGTGTTATCTCAGGGAATTTGCCCGCGGAGACGGTTTTTATGACGGGATCCGGACCGTGTTCACCATTCACAATCTCCGCTTCCAGGGGAGATGGGGCGATGAGGAGATGAAAAAGATCACCGGCCTCCCGGATTGCTGGTTTTCCTATGACGGTCTCGAATACTACGGCGACGGCAATATGCTGAAAGGCGGCATTGAGTTTTCCGATGCCATTACCACCGTTTCCCGAACCTATGCGGAGGAGATCAAGACCGGAGAATACGGGGAAGGCCTCGACGGAAGACTTTGTGCCCACGCCGGGAAACTCCGCGGCATTATTAACGGAATTGATTATACAGAGTTTTCCCCGGAAGAAGACCGCTATATCCGGAAAAACTACAGTATCGCGGATTTCCGGAGAAAAAAGCCGGAGAATAAGCTCGCTCTTCAGCGGGAGCTTCATTTACCGGAAAATAAATCCGTCTTTACGGTCGGGATCGTTTCCCGTCTTACGGATCAGAAGGGAATGGAACTGATCCGCGCTTCGCTGGAGGCTTTTCTCCCGGGGGAGGTGCAGTTTATCGTTCTCGGAACGGGAGACGGACAGTATGAGGAAATGTTCCGCGACGCAGAAGCGAGATATCCCGGGAAAATGAAGGCGCTGATCACCTATTCGGACGAGCTTTCCCATAAGATCTATGCCGGCTGCGATGCGTACCTGATGCCCTCCCGGTTTGAGCCCTGCGGTCTTTCCCAGCTGATCGCGCTCCGCTACGGGACGCTTCCCATCGTACGGGAGACCGGCGGATTGAAGGATACCGTCATCCCCTACAACCGGTATACGGGAGAGGGAACCGGCTTTTCCTTCGCCAATTACGATGCCGGGGAACTGCTTTCCTGCCTGCGAGCCGCGGAAGATGTCTACCGGACCCGGAAGGCAAAATGGAACCGGCTTGTGGAGCAGGCCATGGCAGCGGACTGGTCCTGGAGGACCTCGGCTCTTTGCTACCAGGAATTATATGACTGGCTGATTGGGTACTGATGACAGAAAACAAACGGAAAAAGTTCATACGTGAAGCGGTGATCCTGATTCTATGCCTGCTTCTTACTTCCTGCAAAGGCATCGAGCTGGAAAATAAGACAGAACAGGTGGAGGAATATACAAAGGCCCAGGCCATGATCCTCATCGCCAATGAACGGAACCGCTACGAGAATGCCTATTCCGGGGATCTCTGGAGCATCAGTTCCGGGGACGGAGACACTACCTTTGACCGTCTCGTCATTCAGAACGTGAAGGATTTCATGGAGACGGTAAAGCTTCTCTGTATGCTCGCGGAGGAACGCGGTGTGACGGCCTCCTCCAGCGAACGTGAGCTGATCCGTCAGATGACGGACGCCTATGCGAACGGGCTTTCGGACGGGGACTATGCCTACATGGGCTGCACGAGAGAGGATATTCAGAAGGTCTATACCGACTATTTCACGGCCTGCAAGATGGCAGAGCTCCTTTCGGAGTCGGATATCGATATCAGTGATTCCGAAGTGAAGGTCATCCGGATCATGCAGATCGGGACAGAGGATGTAAAGAAGGCAAAAGCCATCCTGAAGCGGTTGAAGATCGACGGAGCGAATTTTGCTTCCATGGCGAGCCGCTATACGGAGCTTCCGGAGATCGAACTCTCGCTATCCAAAAGCGACGGCAAAAGTCTTATAGAGCGGACGGCTTTTTCTCTCGAGGAAGGACAGATCTCAAATATCCTCTGCGTGGACGGTATGTATTATATCCTTCGCTGCACGAACGGATATGACGAGGCGGCCACCCGGGACCGGAAAAAGGGAATCATGACCGCGGTGGATTCCCTCCATTTCTATCAGGTGATCGAACCTTACAGAAATGAGCACAATATTGCGTTTTTTGACCGCTTCTGGAGCGAACTTTCCTTTACGGAACCGGACGGATCCGAGGCGGAAAACTTTTTTGATATTTACAATGAGTTCATTAAGGGAGGTTTATGATGAGCGAACTGGCATACGAATCAAAAAACATAGCGGAACTTAAGCCCGGAGATATCGGGGCGGCTCTTTCCTTCTGCGAAGGGTACAAGGAGTTTCTGGATGCTTCGAAGACAGAGCGGGAAGCCTGCGAGAAGACCATTGCCCTTTCCGAGGCCGAAGGATATGTTCCCTTCGAACGGGGAAAGAAATATGCGCCCGGTGATAAGGTGTACTATGACAACCGCAAAAAGAGTCTGATCCTTCTGACCATGGGAAAGAAGCCCGTTTCGGAAGGATGCCGTTTCAATATCGCTCACATTGACTGCCCGAGAATCGACCTCAAGGCGCTTCCTCTTTATGAGCAGGACGAAATCGCCTATCTGAAGACCCATTATTACGGCGGGATCCGTAAGTACCAGTGGGTGGCGATGCCTTTAAGCATGCACGGCGTGGTATGCCTCAAAAACGGGGAAACCGTGAAGATCTGCTACGGTGAGAAAGAGGACGAGCCGAAGTTCTTTATCTCGGACCTTCTGCCGCATCTGTCCGCCAAACAGAATGACCGGCCGTTAAAGGACGGAATCAAAGGGGAGGAGTTAAATATCATTGCCGGATCCACACCCCTTGCAGGAGAGGAGAAGAATGCCTACAAGATGGCGGCCTTAAAAATCCTCCATGAGAAATACGGGATGTGCGAAGCAGATTTCCGGACCGCGGAGATCGAATTTGTTCCGGCCATCAAAGCCTCGGACATCGGTTTTGACCGCATGCTCGTCGGCGGATACGGACAGGATGACCGTGTGTGCGCCTATACTGCGATCATGGCGGCGTTTGCCGTAAAAGAGCCGGAATACACCACCGTCACTGTCCTCACCGATAAGGAGGAGATCGGTTCCTATGGCGTGACCGGAATGGACAGTGCCTATGTGCTTCATTTCATGGAGGATGTCTGTGAGCCTTACGGCGTGCCGGTGCGGGATGTCTACCGGAAATCCTTCTGCATCTCTTCGGATGTCGGCGCGGCCTATGATCCCACCTTTGCGGATGTATTCGAGAAAGGAAATTCCTGCTTCCTCGGACACGGTCCGTCTCTCATCAAGTATACCGGCGCCAGAGGTAAATCCGGCGCGAGCGATGCTTCCGCAGAGCTGATGGGAAAAGTGGCAGCCATTCTCGACCGTGACGGCGTGATCTGGCAGACAGGAGAGCTTGGAAAAGTCGACGAGGGCGGCGGAGGAACCATTGCGCTTTACATGGCCTCCAATGATATTGATACCGTGGATCTCGGCGTACCGGTTCTCGCCATGCACGCACCCTTTGAAGTGACATCGAAGCTCGATATCTATCATACCTTCCTTGCCTTCTCGGCGATCTATAAGTAATATTCCCACATAACACGCGTGAAACGGCGAAAACATACTGCGTGTGAAACACTTCCCACATAACACGCGTGAAACGGCGGAGCTGTTTCACACGTGTTATGCCTTGAAAGCAATGAACGAAGGAAAGAAACTCTTTAACAGCAAAACCGAGATGATTCTCACCGCAGCGCTGCTTCTCGCAGCGCTGTGTGTTTTCCTGTTCTGGAAAATGCGGGGAGCGGGAGAGGACAGTTTCCTTCTTGTGATCCAGAGTGACGGAAAAGAAGTACTTCGGGAAGAACTTCGCGGACCCGGGGAATACCGGATCGAATCTCCCGACGGCGGTTACAATATCATTTCCGTCGAAGAGTGTCCGGATGGCGGCGGTTACGGGATCCGCTGCCGGGAGGCGGACTGCCCGGAGCACACCTGCATGGAGCAGGGGTTCATCACCGTTCCCGATGAGCCGATCGTGTGCCTTCCGCACCGCATGACAGCCGTGCTGCTGCCGTGTACTCCTTGATACGCGCCAGAACTGCATGCGGCCGTGAAACATATATTTCGTGAAACGCGTCAGGTGTTT
>JAZUHZ010000160.1:0-7053 GCA_045642005.1 Candidatus Avilachnospira sp. | reverse complement strand
ATCCTCACAGTAAGCCGGCGCATATCGCACATCAAAACCTCCGATCTCCTCCCAGAGTTCTTTCCGGATCATGATGGCAGCTCCGGAAATGTAATCTGCCTCTTTTACATAGTTGTACTCCGGCTTCTCCGGATCATCCATCCGTCCGTAATTCCAGCCGGAGGCATCGTTCCAGATGATGCCGCCTGCTTCCTGCAGTCTTCCGTCCGGATACAAAAGCTTTGATCCGCACATTCCGACGGAGTCATCCCCGGCCATAAGCCTGCAGAGAGAGGAGAGCCATCCTTCCCGTACTTTCGTATCGTTATTCAGGAAAAAGATATATTTTCCTCTTGCTTTTCCGGCTGCTTCGTTGCAGTTTCTTAAAAAGCCGAGGTTTCCTCCGGTTCGGGAAATGACGATATTTTCGATAAAAAGCCCAATCTCCCGGGTAATGTCCGTGGAAGCATCATCCGCCAGGATTACTTCATACGGCGTCTCTGCCGGGTCCGTATTCTGAAGAATGGACCGCACACAGGCATAGGTGTACTGTACCTGGTTATAGGCGGGAATCACAATACTGACAAGCGGTTCTCCCGTTTCCGGAAGCCGGAGAATGCCGCCTTCCGGGAATTCCCCGCCGATTTCAAAATCTCCGCGCCGAAGAATTTTTCCCTCTTTTGTGAAATATCTCCCGAGATAGGTTCCCGGATGAAGGATCGTGCCTTTTATATACCAGATCATCATCCGGCGGCGGGAACCGGCCGGCGCCCAGGCATCAATCCGGCCGATGAGCTTTCTCCGGGCCCGGCTCAGAAGCGCTTCATGGTTTCTGAGATAAAGGAGTTCCGTCCGTTCCGCTTCCAGTTCTGCTTCCCGGGCTTTTACGATTTTTTCCAGATTCCGGATATGCTGCTGTGAGAGCCTCTCCACTTCCCGTTCCTTTGACAGGACAGTTTTCAGCTCCGAAACCTCGTCCAGAAGGCGGCCGGTTCCGGACGCTTTCTGCACTGCTTCCCGGAGTTCGGTAACATCCTTCGCAGGTTTCCGGAACTTATTGACAAAGGCTCCTTTGTCACTTCCGTGCACGGCAAGCTGAAAATCCTCTTCCTGAACTTCAAAATCGTTGAGCTCGCTGTCACTGAAACCAAAAGCTATAAGGAAATCCGACAGGCTCTGATAGGCATACAGGCTTTCCCGGTTGTCCTCATAAAAATACCGGAGGATCCGATAACGCACAAACCTCGGGTCCGCGGCTTCCGGGAAGACCCACTCATAATCGATCAGTGTGTACCCGTCACCGTCGGAAATACAGTTGTCAAAGAGAATATCGAGATCATAACAGGATCCATCCGCCAGAAGATCGGCCATTTCTGCCGCTTCTTCCGGGGCTTTTCCGTCCCGGATCTTTCCCGCCAGGATCTTCCCGAGGCTTTCTCCTTTTACAAACGGAAACTCTGCCCGGGAAAGGCCGTCCGGGCCTTCCGTGACAATCGGCTTACAGGGCGTTATCTTTTCCGGAAGGGAACCTTTCAGAAGCTCGTACTTTTCCGAAAAAGAGCAAATATGCGCATTTCCCTCCGGAGTGAGGGCTGTTTTCACACATTTCAGATTCTGATAGAGATCCGTACGGATCTGATACTCCTTCCTCCTCTCCCGGTTGTAGCGGATATAATCCGGAAGCGGCTCGGTGTCCGCTGTTTCCTTTTCATATCCCCTGAACACGAGAAGGTACGAAGGCGCAAAGCGTTCGATCAGCATGGGATCCGTACGAACGAGGCTGTCATAGACCGCTTCGTCATTACATATAGCAAACCTCTCGTCCGTGAAGCTTTCCGAAATGCCCCGGAAATCCCCTTCCGCAGGGAGAAGCCCGCCGCCTTTTATGTTTTTTGCAAAGGACAGAGAGGGAAGCGGGAAGTAAAGACGCTTCCAGGGAAACGGCGCCCGGCCCATGAGATCCTGACAATCGGCAGAGGAAATATACGCCGCCTCCGGATCAGCCACCGCGCCTGTGAGAAGTGTCATAGAATCACTGTTTTCAAAGGAAAGGAGGCAGGATCCGCCTTCCTTCAGGAAGGAAAATGCCCGTTCCCGGGTACCTTCCGTATCAATCACCACGTCATATTTATGGTCGGGAGCTCCGGGAAGGAGCACACAGTTTCCCTTTGCCATTATTTCCGGAAACCGCACCCGGATGAGTTCTTTTTCCGAAGCAAACTCTGTCAGGATATCCAGACGGGCAACTCTTTCCGAAAGAAGACAGAGAGAATTGACGCGCCCGCCGATGACAAGTACCTCGTCACTTTTTCGAAAGGGGTACCAGGCGTAGGCATTGATCCGGTCCGGACTGAGAGCCGTAAAGATCCGGCCGTCCGTGACAGAAGCCAGCAGCTCGTGCTCGCTCATTATAGAAAGTTTTTCGATTATGTTCGTATTAATTTCTATCATTAGATGTTTTTACTGCTGTAACCTCTGAATTTGTGTCATATACACCCACGGTGTTTTTATTGGAGATTACCGTCAGATTTAAGAGATCATATAATCTGTGGTAGACCGTGTGTTCGCCCTGCTCAAATCCCGTGCAGGACATGCTGATGAGATATTCTCCTCCCTGCAGATCCATTTTCTGACGGAAGGTGACGGTATATTCTTCTCCCTTTTCAAGGGTCCCTGTTTCCACGCCTTCGAACATCGTATTGGTCCCGGTCAGATCATTTCCTTTTTTGTCCCGGATGGTAAAGGTAAAAATCGGGGACTCCACCCGATCCCGGAACCGGATTTTTTCTTTGATCGTAAAACTCTCGCCCTTGAGGACAAGATTCGTGAGCTTTCCCTGCTCGTCAATGATCCCGAAATCATAGATCTCGGCCTTGCCGTTTCCGTACTCATTCACCAGGGGATTGACATTCATCTCACTGCGCATGAGGTTTTCTCCGGTTTTTTTCTCCGGCTTTTCTTCTGTTTCCGGGCTTTTCTCACCGTTTCTTTCAGAGAGCATATCCGAAAGCACATTCATCTGACCGGCCAGGATCTTTTTATAAAGATCTACCATTTCCCCCGGTTTTCCCTCGGCCACAAGTTTTCCTTTGTGTAGGATCACGGTCCTGTCACAGTACTTAAGTACCGAACTCATATCGTGGGTGACCATCAGGATCGTGGTTCCTTTTTTCCGGAGTTCATCCATGCGGTGATAACATTTGGCCTGAAAGAAAACATCTCCGACCGAAAGTGCCTCATCTACAATAAGGATTTCCGGATCCACATTAATGGCCAGTGCAAATGCCAGTCGGACAAACATTCCCGAGGAATACGATTTCACCGGCTGATGGATGAAATCGCCGATATCGGCAAATTCCAGGATTCCCGGCAGCTTTTCGTCCATCTCCTTCCGGGTAAATCCCATCATTGTGCCGTTCATATAAACATTTTCAATGCCGGTGTACTCCATGTTGAAACCGGCCCCGAGTTCCAGAAGGGCGGAAATCTTGCCTTCCGAACGGATCTCGCCGGAGGTCGGGCTCAGGACACCGGTGATGATTTTAAGAATCGTGGATTTTCCGGATCCGTTCACGCCGATAATGCCGAGAGACTCGCCTTTTCCCACAGTAAAAGATACGCCCTCCAGGGCGTAGAAATCTTTATGAAGGCTTTTCCCGCTCCGGGAAAGCGATTCCTTCAGGCGGTCAATCGGCCTGTCATACAGCCGGTATACTTTTGTTACATTGCTGACTTCTATTGCATTCATTCTGATTTTCTGAGATAGGAAACGTTCTCCCCGTCCGTACGCCGGATTGCGGGTCCCTTTTCCGTATAGCCGATGGTGACCGCCTCAGGGAAACGTGCCTTCAGCGGACCGGCATCCTCGCACAAAAAGAGACAGGTGTTTTCAGCCTCCACACGGAAAGGGTTCAGCGAAAAAAACTCGCACACCTCGATGGTCTGCTGGGTAACAGGGATGAGCCGTTCACTGTAGGACGCCCCCAGACAGTTTTTTTTCAGAAGGCGCCAGAGAGCGCCGTACACGCCGTCCGGGGCACAGAGAGCATAGTCCGTGATTCCCTTGCAGTTTTCAAAGGAAATCCGTTCCTCCTCTTCTTTTTCCCATACACGAAAAAAGCTTTTCGGGTATCTCCCCAGAAGCTTTTCTCTCATTTCTTCGTTTTGATATATCTTACGGCAGCCGGACTCACCGGCAAAGCCCGTGATTACCAGTTCCATATGCTGAAGGCGAAAAAATCACCTGATGTACGACATGCAGAGCGGTATCACCATCGCTATTACAAGGATGATGGCCAGTATTGTCGCAAAGATTTTCCGTTTTTTGTTGCTCATCTTTTTTACTATTCCTCACGGATTGATAAGGAATCAGAATCCCTTTTTATTTTCTCCAATTTTACTTTCGGAGAACCTTTTTTGCAATCGCATGCGGCTTAAAGCTTTCTTGTTTTTTTATTAAGTACGTCCCCGGATGGACAATATTCCTTAAGAATGCAGTCTTCACAGCGGGGCCGTCCGGAAATGCAGGTTGACCGTCCGAGATCGATGAGGTCCACATTCCACAGGATCCAGTGATCCTCCGGAAGAATCTTCATCAGTTCAAATTCCGCCTTTTCAGGATCCAGTGTGTCCGTGAGCCCTAAAAGATGCGAAATTCTTTTGACATGTGTATCCACAACGATACTCGGCGTATGAAAGATATTTCCCCGGATCACATTCGCCGTTTTTCTTCCGACCCCCGGGAGAGAAGTAAGCTCCTCAATAGAGGAAGGCATCCGGCCTCCGAACCTGTCCCGGAGCATCTTGGCAGCGCCGATGATGTTTTTGGCTTTGTTCCGGAAGAATCCCGTGGACCGGATATCCTCACAAAGCTCCTCATAATCCGCTTCCGCAAAGGCTTCGAGGGACGGATATTTCCGGAACAGGCTTTCCGTCACCAGGTTCACCCGGGCATCCGTGCACTGGGCGCTCATGATCGTGGCAAACAAAAGCTGCCACGGGGTCTCATGGCTCAGATGACAGTATCCGTCAGTTCCGTATTCCCGGTCGAGCGCAGAAAGGATCTTCTCTATGCGTTCCTTCTGTTCCTTTTTTGTCTCTCTCATACCTCGATAATATTCCATCCTGCCGCTTTTTTCAGGCGGTTCATGACCGCAAGGAAAAGATCCTTTTCCCCGAATCCTTCCGCAATGAGCGTCACGTCACCGTCACTGTCCGTATCTCTCAGTACGCTGAAAAGGTTTTTGGCCACTTCCTCTTCCCGTTTCTTCTCGCCGAGCGAACGGATGCGGACACCGGGAGCAATCCGGTTCCGGATCCAGGCCTCACACTCCGAAGAACAGATGATCTCCGTCATTTTCCCGCTGCCGTTTTCCGCGCTGGAAAGTTCCAGAATTTTCTCCCAGACTGCCGTCTCCGAAAAGCCGTCGGCACTTCTGACCACCGTAAGCGGAGCCCTCGGTGCATAATGCCGGTATTTCATGCCGGGCGCCTTCGGTTTCTCTCCTTCGGAAAGGGGTCCGGTGATGGCCTTATCAAGAAGCGGCTCCACGCCGAAAAGTTCCGTGATCATCTCTACCGTTACGGCACCGGGACGAAGAACCGAAGGACGCTCTCCGGTCACGTCAATGATCGTAGACTCCACCCCGATGTCACAGGGGCCTCCGTCCAGGATCATATCCACACGGCCGTTTAGGTCCTCCAGACAGTGGGCGGCCGTCGTCGTACTGGGACGTCCGGACCGGTTCGCGCTGGGCGCCGCCACCGGAAGTCCGGAGAGTTCGATCAGTTTTCGCGCGACCTTATGGACCGGCATGCGGACAGCCACGGTGGAAAGACCGCCGGTAGTCCTTTCGGGAATGATCTCCGATTTCTGAAAAACAAGCGTCATCGGTCCCGGCCAGAAGGCTTCGGAAAGTTTCACGGCAGCTTCCGGAATCTCCCGGACATAATACGGAAGTTCCCCGATCTGTGAGATATGAACGATCAGCGGGTTATCCGACGGTCTGCCTTTTGCCGCGTAGATCCGTTCCGACACATCCGCTCTCCGGGCGTCTCCTCCGAGACCGTATACGGTTTCCGTCGGAAAGGCGACAAGACCGCCTTTCTGCAAAACAGCGGCCGCCTCGTGAATCTTTAAAAGATCCTCTTCAGAGATTTCCCCGGTGGCTATATAATCATCCAGTCGTAAATATCTTGTTTCCATACCCAAAAAGTAAAACCGGCGCAGCGAATGTCCCGAAAGGACTTCGATGCGCCTTCTCTCAGATCAAAAAAACCAAACTATTTATTGTTCGCTCAGAAGCTCGTTGAGCTGGGAAACCAGCACATTGCAGTCAATGCCGTGAACCATGCAGGCCTCCTCGAGGCTTTCCGCCTGGGAAGCGGGGCATCCGAGGCAGTGCATTCCTGCCTTCATCAGCACGGGAGCGATAATGTCACTCTTCTGAAGAAGAGAACCGATTGTCATGTCTTTGGTAATCACCATTTCTGTATCCTCACTTTCTTACTTTATCTGAGCAAGCTCGGTGATCGCCGGCGACGGAACAACCACCTCATAATGCTCGTCATAATAGGCACCGGTGCCCCGGGTGGTACGGATGGAATACCCATACTCCGTCAGGACATTGGATACCTTGAAAAAGTCGTCCTGGTTTTCTTTCGTTCCTTTGACTAAAAGCACATATTTCCGGGTTTCCGGTTTCCGGTAAAGAATGCTCTCCCCCTCAAAGAAGGAGGCTGCCTTTGCCGCATCAAAAACGGGATCCAGGCTGTCAAAGCCTACCGCTCTCTGCATGAGTTCCGGAAGCTCCGTGGGCTTTTCGACTTTCGCTCCCTGCTTCTTTGCCTCGTCAGGGATTTCCTTGCCGGCCGTCTGTGCCTCCTGGATCTTCTGCAGGAAGCCGCTGGCGCCCTCCAGAAGTTCGCTCGTAAGCCGGTGCAGCCAGTCGGCTGCTGCCGGATTCCTGCCTGCAGACGGATCATGGGAGAACTTTGAGAATCTGGCGTCCAGTTCCTCGGGGTTGTCCACTTTTGTGATCACAAGCTGGATGGGATCACTGGAAAGCGGAATCG
>JAZUHZ010000159.1:0-3082 GCA_045642005.1 Candidatus Avilachnospira sp. | reverse complement strand
GGAACTGAAAACACTTGTCAAAAAGTTTTCCGAGCGAAAGATCGCCGAACCGGAAGCTTCAGAAACAAAGGCGCAGGAAATTCCCGCCTTCCGGGAACTTGACACCCGGGAGGAGGCAGCAAAGATTTTTGAAAAAGCAATTCTTTCGGAGCGCGTCGGGCTTTCCTTTCTCCGGGCCGTGACGGGCGGAGAGGAGAAACAGCTTTCTCTTTTTGAAACGGAGTCCGAGGAAAAAATCTTTACGGCTTTCGGACTTTCCCTGGACGGGAAAGGGATCACGCTGGTGAAATCCTCTGACAGTTATCCCGGGGAGAAACTGCAGGCAGATCTCCGGCAGTTTCTTCTGCGTCTTTCCGGAAAGGAAAAGCCAGCTGTCTGTGTGCTCGGCGCGAAGAAACTCTTAAAGGAACTTCCGGAACTAAGGGAAACCGGTCTTCGGGACATCTCTATTGCCGCCTATCTTCTGAATCCTCTGAGAGACAGCTACGGCTATGACGATATTGCGAAAGACTACGCCGGACTTCTCCTTAGGAGCAGCCGGGAGCTTCTCATGAAGGGGGAAGCTTATTCCCCGGAGCTTCTTTCTCTGGAGGCGTATGTTCCGGATCTTACGGCGGATGCTGTCCTCGGAAAGCTTTCGGAAAGCGGCATGCAGGAGCTTTATGATACGATCGAGATGCCGCTCGTCTTTACCTTAAACGACATGGAAAATGCCGGCATCAAAGTGGACAGGGATGCCCTTTCCGGGTATGCCGCATACCTTTCCGGGCTGATCAAAGACCTTGAGGAAAAGATCTGTGAAGCGGCCGGAGAGAAGTTTAATATTAATTCGCCGATACAGCTTGGCAACATTCTTTTTGAAAAACTTGGCCTGAAAGGCGGGAAAAAGACAAAGCGCGGGTATTCCACGGCAGCGGATGTGCTCGAAAAGCTGGCGCCCGATCATGAAATCGTCCGCGATATCCTGAGTTACCGGACCTATTCCAAGCTCTATTCGACGTATGCCGAGGGGCTCAAGGCCTATATTGAAGAGGACGGACGGATCCACGGGACCTTCAATCAGACGGTGACGGCAACCGGGCGGATCTCCTCCACCGATCCGAACCTGCAGAATATTCCCGTCCGTACCGAAGAGGGACGGGAGATCCGGAAGGTGTTCATTCCGGAAGAGGGATATATTTTTACGGATGCCGACTATTCCCAGGTAGAGCTAAGGATCCTGGCGGCTCTTTCCGGGGATGAGAAACTGATCAGCGCCTACCGGGATTCCGTGGATATCCACACACTGACTGCTTCCCAGGTTTTCCATGTGGACATCGACAAGGTGACGCCGCTTGAGCGGAGAAACGCCAAGGCCGTCAATTTCGGGATCGTTTACGGAATTTCCGCTTTCGGTCTCGGCGAGGGACTTTCCATTTCGAGAGCCGAGGCACTTTCCTATATCGACCGCTATTTTGAAACCTATCCGGGCGTAAAAGAATACCTGGATGGCTGTGTCAGGGAAGCAAAAGAAAAGGGCATGGTAAAGACGCTTTTCGGAAGGATCCGTCCCATTCCGGAGCTCAAGTCACAGAACTATATGGAGAGGACGTTCGGAGAGCGTGTCGCCATGAATTCCCCCATTCAGGGAACCGCGGCAGATATCATGAAGATCGCCATGAACAGGGTGGCCGATCGGCTTCGGGGCATGAAATCAAAAATCGTCCTGCAGATCCATGACGAACTTCTGATCGAAACGTACCTTCCTGAGGCGGAGGAAGTGAAAATGATCCTCCGGGAATCTATGGAAAGTGCGGCGGATCTTTCCGTAAAGCTTGTCTGTGAAATTGAAACCGGTGAAAACTGGAACACCTGTCATTAGGAGGCTTTCGTGGTAGTTAAAGAAGAGTATATCAGTGAAGACATAACGATTCATGATCTTCTGCCGCTGTCTTTTCTCAAAAAGAGTCCGTATACGGGATCAAAGGGAACGCTTCGGTACCGGATCGAAAAGATCGAAAAAGGAGAGGAGCCGGATATTCAGAAACTCCTCCTTGTCAGCACCTGGACCACGCCTTTTGCTTTTGATAAGACGCCGGAAGAAGAAATAAAGCAGGAAGAATTCGCGTTTTCCCAGGAGGGAATCGAGGATATCCTCCGCTATCTGAACCGGGTCCGGAAGGAGGAACTTGCATGATCCTTGGTGTAACCGGCGGGATCGGAAGCGGAAAAAGCACGGTATCCGGATATCTCTGTGAAAAGTACGGCTTTTCGTTCTTAAGCTGTGATGATCTGGCAAAACAGATGATGACAGACGACCAGGAACTTGTCGGGCTTCTGAAAAAAGCGTTCGGAGAGGAAATCTATACCGCAGACGGGCTTCTTGACAAAAAGCGGTATGCTTCTCTGATCTACGGGTCGGAGGAACAAAGGAAACTGTCGGATTCTCTGGTGCATCCGGCCGTATGGAAGAAGATCCGGGAACTGACCGGAGACCCCGGGAAGGATTATCTGGTGGAGACCGCGCTTCCGGATCAGAATTTCCGGGACCTCTGTGACAGGATCCTTTTTGTGCGGGTGGAACCGGAGGAAAGGATACATCGTCTGCAGGCGTCCCGGGGGTATACGGAAGAATATGCCCGTTCCGTGATGGCCAACCAGAAGCCGGACCGGTTTTTTGAAGCCCTGTCCGATCATGTGATCGATAACAGCGGAAGTTTTACGGAAACAGCCAAAGCGGCTGATCGCATAGCAGAGTACGAAAAATGTTTTTTGTGTCGTTAAGAAGTTCCTCGAGCGGTAACTGCTCTCTGTTATCCACAGGAACAGAAAATATATTAATTGACTGCGGCGTGGCGGCCAGAACGATTGACCAGAACCTCAAAGACATCGGGCTTTCTCTTCACGAGATCACCGCCGTGCTCGTGACGCATGAGCATACGGATCATATCAAAGCCTTAAAGCGGCTGATGAGCGCCTATGATATCCCGCTTTATACGTCGTACGGGACCTGGAACCGGCTTCCCGAAGTGACAAAAGACCCGTATTTTTCCTTTGAAGGATTTGAAAAATTCCATGCGGTTTCCGCAGACCGGGGAGTCGG
>JAZUHZ010000158.1:0-1996 GCA_045642005.1 Candidatus Avilachnospira sp. | reverse complement strand
CATGTAGGAATTGCCGATGAAAATAATCTTTTTTCCGTTCAGCGGATTGCGGAAGCTGTCCATAGTTTGACCTTTCTGCGCAGATAATGTCCGGCAGGCCCGGTGCGGGAAACGGGCCGCCGCGTCTATCACAGCACGCGGCCCCGCCCCCTGCAACCGGGATGCTTTGTCTGCAGGGGAAGGGACTCTGTCAAGTAATCGTTGGCACTTTTCTTCCTGCTTTTGGGTCGCACGGTCCTCGAAGCCCGTCAAGTGCCGGTTCCCTCGCCTTCGGCGCACTTGACCGCCTCCTTGTTCCGTGCTGTCGGTCAGTCAAGAGGTGCTGAAAGCACCTCTGACTTAACAGTCAGAAGCTCATCATACAGGTTTCCTTTTTCAATAACCGACCATCAGCATCCTTTTGCGGCCGTCACCGGTTACAGCGCTGTCAAGTGCTGCCAGATGGCCTGCCACCGGATATTCATAGCCTTTTCCGACTTTTCGGGCAATCTTTGTCGCGCTCAGAATCGGACCGCCGATCTCCTCCAGCATGCTCTCTACCCTGTCCTTTTCAAACATCGGTACCCGCAGCTGATCCGTCACCTCATACAGCCGGCCCATGTGTTTCTTCGCAAGGATCTTGGCCAGATGATTTCCGCCTTTTATGCTCCATGCTCCGTGCCGATGCTTCATCCGATGTGCAATGATTCCGGACACATGGTTTTCCATAGTTCCCATGTTTCGGTAGAGCAGCCCGTCCGGGCTTTCCGGGATATCGATGTCCTGCTCCTGATAAGGCAGCAGCCCGTCCCTGTTGTTTGTAAAGTATTCCAGCAGTTCCCCCGCCTTGATGCTCCATTCTTCCTCCGGAAGGCTGTCCCTGTAGACTTTTAGGAACTCCAGAAGCTCATCGATCTGCCGGTTCTCCAGATGTTCATAGATGGTCTTTCTTGCGAGCTTTTCCTTGATCTTTTCCCGGATGGCCTGATTCCTGTGAAACGGATCCAGTTGGAAGACCGTGCTCTTGTCCGGAACCTTTTTGATCCAGGGTGCTCCGTCGCCGTTCAGAAGCCGGAGATCCGTTTTCTCCAGATCATACTCCCGGGCGATACTTGCTTCCATCGCCTTGTGGAAGTCAGCTGCCTTCCCGAACCCGGCCGTTACGACCTTTCCGTCCAGTTCATACCTGCCGTTTCCCCGGTCCTTCCATCCGTCATAGGCAATGCCTACTTTCATCTCTGCCTTGCTGAAGCTCCGTGCCTTCCGGTCCTTTCCCTGAAGATCGAGCCAGACGCCGTCCGCCTCTTCAAACAGTACGGGGGCCTCTCTTTCGCCCCGGATCATGCCTGCCTTATGATTATCTACGAGCTGCTTTTCCTCCTCGCAGACCTTTTCACCGAGTTTCTGGATGACGTTCCATACGCCCATCGCGCTGATGGACTGACCGGTCATCGCCGTCACCTTCTCTGCGCACTCCCGATAGGACAGTTCTGTCACTTCCGACACCAGCAGCGCCGCGTAATTTTCTGAGATCAGGCCTACGTTTTCGAGGTCAAGCATCTTGTCCAGAAGATAGACATATCTCCTTACGCCATACTCATCGATGGTTTCGTACACGGTTCTTTTGTAGGTCACCTCACCGTATACCGTCTTGATCGTGGTCTGGCGGTAGCCTTTGTCTCGATATGCCTTCCGGTCACGAGTCGTCTTCAGATGGGAATCGTACTCCTCCAGCACCTTCACCGTGACGATTCGTCCCAGTTCACAAATATTTCTGAATATTTCCTGCTCTAAGTCCTTGAAACTAAGCCCGTCCTGCTTTAACATAGTATCCATCATACAGATCTCCTTGTGTTTTTTCTGGACAACTAAACAATAAGTTATTTCTGTATGATAGGGAAGAGGTTTCGGCCTCTTCCTTTTATTTTTGCCAATCTATATTTTACTCTCAGCCATCTTGCGCCGGATAGGGCGGAAATGCTATAATTCTTTTAGATTTTTATTCCGGGAGCGACCT
>JAZUHZ010000157.1:0-2100 GCA_045642005.1 Candidatus Avilachnospira sp. | reverse complement strand
ACGAGGTACCGGCGGTCAATGTGGTGGCCCCGCGCAAGTTTGAGATGCGCACCCCCGATGTGGTGATCCGCGTGGCCCCCGAAAAGAGCGATCTGGTGGAGACCCGCGTGATCGACGGCTGCAAATACATCCTGATCCGCGCCGAGGAGGGCGTTGAGCTGAACGGGGTAAACATCCTGATCCGGTAAGAATATCATTTGGCAGTTGCGTTCCGGTTCCCTTTGATCAAATGGGCGGAAGACTGCTGCCGTAACCTCCGGTAAGCCGTCCGGCTTCCCGTCTGCCTTCCCGCCCTGCATCAAAGCCGCCCATAAGAAAAAGCCTTCCGTACAGGGCACACGCCCGCAGACGGGAGGCTTTTTGTTTTTACCCGTAAAAGAAAATGGCCCGGAAAACGCAGATTCCTCTTCAGGAATACCCATAAGGTATAATATTTTTCGCACAATTGAAAAAGGAACTCCAGACGTATAGAATAAAGTTGCAACAAAATCCAACACGTCAGGAGGAGTTCCCATGGCAGAGATTATACACCTAAACGAACCGGAAATAAAGAAGCAACTTGAAGGACTGGTGCGGGAAAAAGTAGAAGAAACGCTGAACGCGATGCTGGACGAGGAAGCGGATCAGATCACAAGGGCACACCGTTACGAGAGAACAGAAGAACGGGCGGATACGCGAGCCGGTCATTACACCCGAAAGCTTGTAACGAAAGCCGGAGAGGTAAACTTGAAAGTACCGAAACTGAGAAAGCTGCCATTTGAGACAGCGATCATCGAACGGTATAAGCGTCGCGAGGAATCGGTAGAAGAAGCGCTAATCGAGATGTATCTTGCCGGAGTATCGGTGCGGAGAGTAGAAGACATATCGGAAGCCCTGTGGGGTGCCAGAGTATCACCGGGAACGATCAGCAATATGAATCAAAAAGTCTATGCGGAGATAGACAAATGGCGAAACCGGAAACTGGTAGCGGAATATCCCTATGTTTATGTGGATGGGATCTACCTCAAAAAGAATTGGGGCGGAACCGTTGAAAACATAGCCATACTGGTGGCACTGGGCGTTAATAACGAAGGAAACCGGGAGATCATCGGAACCATGGAAGGCGGCCGTGAGGATCACGAAAGTTGGAAGAGATTCTTTCGGCATCTGAAAAATCGGGGATTGAAAGGCGTTCGGCTCATCATCGGCGACAAGTGTCTGGGCATGTTCGAGGCCATTCAGGAGGTGTTTCCGGAATCTCTGTATCAGCGCTGTATGGTTCATTTTATGCGAAATATCCTGTGTGATGTTCCAAGAACCAGAAGCAAGGAAGTCGGCAGCTGGCTTAAGGCAATCTTCGCACAGGAAGATAAGGAGGCATGCCTGAAGAAAGCTCAGGAAATCGTACAGAAGCTGAAAGACACAAAATTGAGATCGGCAGCTTCCACATTGGAAAAAGGAATCGAAGAAGTACTGACCTACACGAAATTTCCGCGCGAGCACTGGCTTCGGATCCGTACTAACAACGGTATCGAGAGAATGAATCGTGAGATACGCAGAAGAACCGATGCGGTAGGCTGCTTCCCGGACGGTAACAGCGCTTTGATGCTGGTTTGTGCCCGGTTAAGGCATGTATCGTCTTCTGCCTGGGGTGTCAAGAACTATTTGAACATGGAACGGCTTTACGAACAGGAAAGAAACGAAAAGGCCATCCGGGAATCCTGTTCCTAAACCGCCAGCCTTGACATCCGTCCGGGCGGACGGCGTTTTATGAACGGCGACGGGAACTCAGGAATACACTGCAGATTTGGACTCCCCGTCGCCTTGTTCAGCATACCGTCCGCCCGTCCTGATCTCAAGGCCAGGCCGCCTGCGGCGGTGGCTGCTGTTTGGCAGCCGGAGCTTTAGCTCCGAGAATCTTGGAATACCATTTGGCAACTGTGCTCTGGTTTCCTTTGAACAAATGTGCGAAAGACTATTGACACAACCCTTATTTTACTGTTCATTTGTATCATTTTCTACTGCCGCGGCATACAAAAGGTCTCCGGTTTTTTCTGACCGGAGACTTTAATTTTTTGGTTACATTTTCAATTTTTGATTAATTCTCATGTAACTCTTCTT
>JAZUHZ010000156.1:0-6540 GCA_045642005.1 Candidatus Avilachnospira sp. | reverse complement strand
TGAAACATGACTGCGTCATGTTTCACGGACGGAGATGTTTCACGCAGCTCATGGAATAATGTTTCACGCCACTCATGGAACGGCGCTGAAAGCGTCCCGAAGGAACGCAAAAAGCCCCATTCCGCTTCCCGTAAAACCGGAAAACACAAAAAGCGCCAGCAAAAAGAGGATGATAAAAGCGATGAGCCCGGCCTTTACCACCCGGCCCGGTCTGCGGATCCGGAAGTTAAGCACAAAACAGAAGGCCGTAATGAAGAAAATCACGGCAAAGGACACAGGCCTGAGCTCCCGGAAAACGAGCGTCTCCAGAATGTACGTCGTCGGAAGGATCATGGCGGCGGAGGTGATCGGAAGGCCAAAGTAAACCTTTTCCGAAGGCTCCTGCATGTTCATCCGGTTGATTTCCTTCATGTTGTAATAGGAAAGACGAATCACCGAGCAGACCCCGTAAAAAGCTGCCACGGCGATGCTTAAGGGGCTGTACTCCAGAATCTTCATCATGGTCGCCGCGGGAAGTGCGCAGAAAGCCATCATATCACACATGGAATCGAGCTGCACCCCGAAGGATTTCTCATCGTCCGACCTGTTTTTCTTGGTCCGGGCCACCTTTCCGTCCAGCCCGTCGCAGATGCCGGAAATGATCAGGCAGAGCACTGCCTTTCCGATATGCCCCATGGAAGCCATGGCAATGCCGATCACGGCAGAGACGCAGCTTCCGAGTGTCAGTATAAGCGTGTAATCGTAAAATCCAATCATATGAAAACCGATTATCCCTGCATAAGGAATTTTATGAGCGGATAATTGATAATCCCCCCTTTGTTCACTATGGTAGTCTCATCCATGGAAAGCACCATTTTGAAATAGTTGTCACGGATCTTCTGAAGTGTAGAGAACTCTTTCTTCACGCTCTCCTTGTCGGAAACGGAAAGAGCGCTCTGGAGATAGGTCCTGTCCTCTCCCTTGAAGGCGATGAAGTCCACATTGCCCGTGCCGAACTTTCCCACGTTGACCCGGTTGAAATTCCGGGAGAGGAGCTCCAGATACAGTATATTTTCAAGTACCGCCTCTTCGCCGATCTCCGCCTCGCCGCATACGGCATTTCTCATGGCAATATCGGCAAAGTAGTACTTCTCCTGGGTTTCCAGTTCTCTCTCGTCCTTGATATCGTACCGGGGGACGCGGTAGATGAGCCGGGCGCCCCGGAGTGCATCGATAAACGAATACACCGTGTCAACGGAAATGGTGATTCCCTGTCTCTTGACGTAATCTTTGATTCCCTTCGGAGAGAATGTCTCCCCGATATGAGTGAGGATGAATTCCATGATCTTGTCGATATGGGAAACATCCCGGAGTTTGTTGCACTGCACCACATCCTTTAAGAGGATGGCGCTGTAGGTGTCGCGCAGGTAGTTTTCGCAGACCGACGGATCCATCTGATACACCGCCGGCATACCGCCGCGCCTGAGGTATTCCCGGAAAAGCTCCTCGTTCGTCTGACCGGTCTCCCCTTTCAGAAGCAAAAACTCCGAGAAAACAAACGGATAGACATCGATCTTGACATACCGGTAGGAAAGCGTTTTCTGGTATCCCTCATAAAGGATGCTCTCATTGGAAGAGGTGATGTAGAACTCACAGTCATGGAAGTTCATCATCTCCGAAAGGACTTCCGCCCAGCCGTCGACTCCCTGCATATCGTCGAGGAAAAAGTACATCCGGCCGTTCGCGGCGGAAAGGAACTCCACCAGCATGCTCCGAAGGTCTTTGGCCTCGTTAAAATAGGAGAACACCAGTCCCTCGAAATTGATGTGGACGATATTTTCCGCAGGTACGCCCTCCGCAATCAGTTCCTCAATGAACTGCTTCACAAGAGTGGTCTTTCCGGTACGCCTTGCGCCGATGATGATCTTGACCACATCCTTGCCGGCATACATTTCCAGTTTTTTCAGGTATAAATCTCGTTTGATCATAAAATTACCCCGTACCGGTACACACTTTCGATGGTATACTACACCAATACGGGGCAAAAGTCTACATTTATTTCGGTTAAAACCGACATTTCAATAAAAACGTCAGTTTTTCATATTAAAAGCTGTAATAAATCTGATTCGAATTCAATGTTTTTCCTTTGTAAGCCGCCAGTTCCGATACCGTGACCAGCTGGAATCCCTGTTCCAGAAGCTTCGGAACAATTACTTCCGTGGCGTCAGCCGTTGCGGAGTAGAGTTCATGCATCAGGACAATATCTCCGTCTTTGACTTTCCCGACCACCGCATCAATGGATTTCTGCGCGTTCCGGTGATCCCAGTCTCTTGTATCCACGTTCCAGAGAATGATGGGCATATTGACATTCCCGAGTACCGTCTCATTTTTATTGCCGCCCGGAAGGCGCATGACCGTGGGCGTAATGCCGGCCGCAGCAGCAACGGCTTCATTGCATTTTGCAATTTCCGACCGGATCGTCTGGGCATCGCATTTGTTCAGATATTTGTGAGAATAAGAATGGTTTCCAATCTCAAACCCGTTCTCCGCCATGCGCTTCACTTCGGAGGCGCGGCTTGCGACGCGGTCTCCCACCACAAAAAAGGTGCAGCGCTGATTATATTTCAGATACGTATCCATGATCCGGTTTCCGGCCTCTGTCTGCGGACCGTCATCATAGGTGATCGCAATCATGGGTTTTTGGGGATCGATGGCCCGGCCGCCGGAAGCGGTCGTCTGTGTCTGAGTTTTGGCCGCCTGGGATGCAGCTGCAGGACCGGAAGGCACCGCGGCTCCATAATCTTGCTGCGACGGATTCTTCCGGGAAGCCTCCATTACGAGAGGCGCTCCCGCTTCCTGCTGCACGCTCCCCGGACCCGTCTGGGTCCACTGCGCGCTTTCCGGTCCGCAGGCGGCATTCACCATGGCAAAGGCCTGCATCACGGCTGTAAGACCAAGGATTCCTGCAAGCATACAGATTTTTCTCGTTTTTCTCATCGCAATCTCCTGTATATTTCTGCAATCGGGAAGCCGACCACGGTACTGTAATCTCCTTTGATTTCCTTCACCAGTAAAGCACCGTACCCCTGAATACCGTACGCACCGGCCTTATCCATGGGCTCCCCTGTCTTAATATAGCGCTGTATCTCCTCTTCCGAAAGTTCATAGAAGGTGACGGCGGTTTCGGAAGTGAAGCTTTCTGTTCTGTCTTTCCCAAGGATCGTGACGCCTGTACTCACCGTATGCGTTCTTCCGGACAGTTTCCGAAGCATCCGGGCCGCCTCTTCTTCCGTATGCGGCTTTCCTAAGATCTCGTCATCAATGATCACCACGGTGTCGGATCCGATGACCGTGACCTCCTCGCCTGCATGTTTTTCGTAAATCTCCGCGGCCTTCTGCCGGGAGAGAAACTCCGCCGTATCACGGACAGGTGTTCCTTCGGGAACCTGCTCCTCCGACACAGCCGGCTCGCAGGTAAAGGGAATCCCCAGTTTCATAAGCAGTTCTTTTCGCCTCGGTGACTTTGAGGCCAGGATCAGGCTATTCATCCCATCCCTCCATAAACCGGATATTCGCGGCGATCATCTGCACTTTTTCATTTTCCCCGACCGGAAGATCCGAAAGCTCGCTCACAAACGGCGGCTGATTCATATCCTCTAATAGTTCCACCGACAGCCAGGAAAGAAGCGCTTCTTTTGCATCCTGAAGAGCCTCCTCATAACAGGCGCCGGAAGCCTCGCACCCCGAAAGATCCGGAAATCTCACCGAAAAACTCCCGTCTTCCTTCTCCTTAAAAACCGCCGGATAACAGAATTTCATGAATATACCACCTCTCTGACAATTACTTATTATTGATTATACCAAAGCGAAACGCCTTTGTGAACCGACAGAAACTTTAAAAATTCCGGTGTCTCTGTCTTAAAAGTGGGAAATGATGTGCAAAATTCGCCTGTTTTCCTCTGAATTTTGCGTGAAAACCTTGAAATAGACAAAAAAAATGATATACTTGTGTTGAATATTACTTATTTAGCTGCAGGTGAGAAGAATGGAACCGAGATACATCCTGTTTGACATGGACGGAGTTCTGATCAGTTCACAGAAATCCATCCTCGAAACAACGGAATATACTCTTTCGCAGTTCGGGCGCAGTCTTTCCGAAGAAGAAAAAGGAAAGATCATCGGACCTCCGCTTCACGTGATTTATGAAGAAATTTTCGGGTTTGACAAGGAGACGGCAGCCGAAGCGATCCGGATCTACAAAAAGTACTATGATGACCACGCCCTCCCGCTGATTGAAGCATTCCCCGGTGTCGAGGAAATGCTCCAGACCTTAAACGGCCACGAAAAGAAGCTCATGGTGGCAACCGCGCGTTACTATGACATCACAGAAAAGATCCTGGAGTCCCTGGGCCTACGGCAGTATTTCTGTTTTGTCGGTTCGCTCCGCGGAATGCCAGGAGACAACCTGCCGGGTGCCATATCCAGTAAGGCAGAAGTGATCAACTACTGTCTCACGGAAAACGGGATCCTGGACAGAGAGTGCGCCATCATGGTAGGTGACCGGAAGGAGGATATCCTCGGAGGACACGCGAACGGACTTCTCACCATCGGAGCGCTTTACGGCTATGGCTCCGAAGCAGAGCTTAAAGAGGCCGGCGCTGATTTCCTGGCACCGAACCCCCTTTCCGTAAGCCGTCACATTATCGAGGATTTCTAACTGGTTCTATGCAGGTAACAATAAACGGCAGCGTCAACGGAGGCGTCTGCCTCACTTTTCCCGGCGGGTTCCGGGTGTGGGTGGATTTCTGCCCTGATTTCAAAACCAGGCTCTGGGAGTATATTCCCGAATCAGACTGGGAAAACATCAAAAAGAATACGGCTCTCTTTCCGCCGGATGTGGTGCTCTTCACGCACTGCCATCCGGATCATTTTTCCCTCGAAAGAACTGAAGAGATTCTTCGGACCTGCCCCGGCACGAAAGTGTACGCGCCGCTCGGGGAGGTTTTTTCCGCGTCAAAATGCGGTTTTCTTTCTGCGGACTCCCTCCCCTGTGAAAAAGTCTCCGAAGACGAAGCTACCGAAACCGTCGGAAAACTTACCATCCGCTTTCTCCGGTCTACCCACAGCGGAAAGGAGTACTCAAACATCAGCCACTATTCGCTTTTCCTCACCTATGAAGGAAAAACGGTTTTCATTTCCGGCGACGCGGCGCTTTCGGACGAGACGCTGGCCGAACGGCTCGAATTCCTTCATACCGACCTCGCTGTGCTCAATTTTCCGTGGGCGAGCCTCCATTCCGGCCGTGAGACCGTGGAAACAAGCATTCAGCCGTCACATGTCTACCTCGTCCATCTTCCCGCGGAAAACGAAGATGTCTTCGGATACCGGAAAGCAGCCGAAAACGGCGCGGAGCTTCTCAATGTTCCGGATGTCCGTCTGATGCTTTCGCGTTTTTCCGAAGAAGTATTTACCCTGTAAGAAAGCGTTATTTTTATGAAATATCTGGAAACCCGCTGTACCGATCCGCATTATAACCTTGCCTTTGAGGAATGGGTACTCACGCACCTTTGCGACACCGACTATCTGATCCTCTGGCAGAATGACAACAGCATCATTATAGGACAGAATCAGAATACGCTCGAAGAGATCGACCCGCAGTTTGTCCGGGACCACGGCATTCATGTCGTACGCCGTACGACGGGAGGCGGTGCTGTCTACCATGACCTCGGCAACCTCAATTATTCCTTTATTACGGATTATGACAGAGCGCGGGGAACCGATATGTCCGTGTTCTCCGGTGCCGTGGTCCATGCCCTCGAGGAAATGGGGCTTCCCGCCTCCGCTTCCGGACGGAACGACATCCTGATCGACGGAAAGAAAGTCTCCGGTACGGCGCAGCGGATCGTAAAGGCCTGCGGCAGAGAAAGAATCCTGTACCACGGCACACTCCTCTTCCGGTCGGATCCGGATATGATCGCCGGAGCGCTCCGGCCGGATCCACTGAAATTCACCTCGAAGTCCACGAAATCCGTACGGAGCCGTGTCGGAAACATTTCCGATTTCCTGCCGGAAGGAACCACGCTCGCCGCGTTCTGGGAAAAGCTCCGGGAAGCCCTCCTTGTTTCTCTGGATGACGGGGAGGAGCCGATCATCAACGAGACCGAAGTCCTTGCGCTTCAAAGAGAGAAATACGATACTTATGAATGGAACTACGGGAGAAGCCCCGTGTTCTCCTACCGGAACCGGCAGCGCTTTGCGGGAGGAACGCTCGATGTCCGCCTGAATATCGGAAAGGGGATCATTACCGAAGCGCTCATCTCCGGCGATTTCCTGTCTCTCCGGCCCGCTTCCGAGATCGCGGAGCGCCTCCTCGGGGTAAAATATGAAGAAGAGGCAATCACCGGGGCGTTAGAAGACTTCTGCCTGCAGGATTATCTCGGCGGGATCACAAAAGAGGAATTTTTAAGCGTGGTGTGCTCGTTTTAAAGCATAATCTGCGTGAAACATGAGCGTCCGCATGGCATAATCAAGTCGGATCGTAGCCATGTCGTTCTGTGAGCC
>JAZUHZ010000155.1:0-39470 GCA_045642005.1 Candidatus Avilachnospira sp. | reverse complement strand
GATATCCTTTCCGCCCTTCTTATAGGAGGTTGCCAGGGAAACGATTGCGAAGTCAAGACTCTTACGGATACGGAACTTCTCGTAATGAGTCACTGCTTCGGGATCTGCCTTCAGAACGATCTCTTTTACGATTTCACCGGCTTCCAGCTGATCCTTCGTATCAAGGTGTGTCGTGAAGAAGTCCTTTGCGCCGATCGTCTTCTCTGTCGTAACGATTTCGGCATCGAGAAGAAGGAGTGCGGGGCTGATATCCGATGCATTGACGGAATAGCATCCGCAGTTCATGCAGCGGTGCGCCTCTGCCTCGGCCTGTTCCTTCGTAATGGTGTCGGTATCCTCTTTGTCGATGCATCTCTCTGCTGCGGGAACTGTCACATCCTTCACACCCTTTTTGAGTTCTGCGAAGGCCGGATCAAACCTGAGGAAGCCCTCGTGACAGGCTACAGGTTTTGCAATCCCTACGGAAAGGTTGATGGCTTCTGCCGCATTGCGTCCCTGACGTACCGCTGAAATAACGGTTGAAGGTCCGCTTACAACGTCGCCGCCTGCGTATACATCCTTACGGCTGGTCTCCTGAGAGCCGTCTGCAGCCTGAATGCGTCCGCGCTCTACGGCAAGATCATAGTCGGCCTTTAAGAAGGAAAGGTCAACCTGCTGACCTGCTGCCATCAGGATGGCATCCGCATTGACGATCATGGTCTCGGTCTCATCGTACTGAGGATTGAATCTGCCGGACTCGTCACGCACGGAGCTGCATCTCTTTAATTCCATACCGGTAACGGTGGAACCTGCATATACCGCACGCTTTACACCCCAGGAAGGCATGATCTGGATACCCTCTTCGCGTGCTCTTGCGATCTCCTCCTTTGATGCGGGCATCTCGGGCTCTGACTCAAGGCAGGCAAGAGTGACGGACTTCGCGCCCAGTCTCTTTGCGGTAACAGCTACGTCCATGGCCACGTTTCCGCCGCCGACAACAAGAACGTTCTGGCGTTCCTTCTTGTTCATCCACTCGTTTACTTCCACAAGGAACTGAAGACCGAACTCCGTGAACTCCTCGCCGTCGAAACCGAGTACGGGGCGCTTCCATGCACCTGTAGCGTAGAATACCTTGTCGAATTCCTTCTCAAGCTGTGCGGCTTCAATATCCTTGCCCAGTTCCTTACCAAGCTCAAACTTAACGCCCATGCCTTCAATGGCCTCGACTGCCTCTGTGACATACTTCTGGGGAAGACGGTAGTTGGGGATCGCGTACATCAGCATTCCGCCGGCCTTCTCCATCTTGTCAAATACGGTTACGGCATTGCCGGCTTTTCTGAGATAGTAAGCTGCGGTAAGACCTGCAGGGCCTGCACCGATCACGGCAACCTTCTTGCCGGTCTCTTCCGCGGGTGTCGGATAGAATACGTCCTTGTGCTCCATGGCGTAATCGCCGATCGCACGCTCCACGCAGTGGATTGATACGCAGTCATCAGCTTCCGCTTGGCTCTGGGTAGCCATAACCTGCATACGGTTGCAGCGGTCCTGGCAGGGATGAGCGCATACACGGCTGGTGATCGAGGGGATGGGGTTGACACGGTAGAGGATCTCTGCAGCGCCGTTCCAGTCACCTTCACGAAGCTTTTCCATATATCCGCCGATATCAGTATTGTTGGGGCACCCGCCGGAGCATCCGGTATGGCCTTCTGTCTTCATTCCGCCGAAAATGGAGTGGAAACGGGCATCGCCCTTTAATGCATAGCACTGCTCTCCGCCTTTTCTTGCGCAGTTCAGTGTTCCGCCGGATCCTTCCGGATAACGGTAGAACCAGCAGCGTACATCCTGGCAGATGTTGCCGCCGATGGTGGCTTTATTTCTCACGAGGGGAGAAGCAACGGAATGAGCGGCCTCCTTAAGAACCTCGGGAAGAAGCTCTGCTGCCTCAACATCCTTTAACTTCGTCAGAGCGCCGATCTTTACGGAGCCGTCTTCTTCTTTAATATACTCTGCTTCCGCAATCGTCTTCAGGTTAACGATCTTCTCGGGATATACGGGATCGATGCGTGTACGGAGAACGGTAATGAGGTCTGTTCCGCCGGCAATCGGTCTTTCAAGGATTTTAGAATCCTTCAGTTCTGCACTGGCCTCTTCAAAGGAAGCGGCATTTATGTGTTTAAATTCCTGCATTTTAAATCCCCCTTTCAGCCTTCTTTAATTGCCTGCAGTACATTGACAGGTGTAGCAGGATATGTGATATAGGGCTTTCCTATCGCATTGGAGATTGCCATGGAGATTGCGGCAGCACCTGCTGAACCGGAGATCTCGCCCACACCTACTGCCTTGAAGCGGGAGATATTGGGCTGGCTCTCCTTAATAACCATTTCGATCGGCGGGAATTCATTGAAGGGTCTCCACTTGTAATCGATCAGGTTGTTGGTCATGATACGTCCGGTGAACTTGTCATAGATGGTCTCTTCGAAAGTACCGGTATCCACCATTGCCGAACCGATGGAGGACTGGATCTGCATCTCGCAGGCCTTGGGGTCGATGATCTGTCCTACATCGGTTCCCACGAGTTCCTTTAAGAGCTTGGCTTCACCGGTCTCCATATCCACTTCCATCTCGACAAAGTTGATGCACATATTGGGCTGTGCATAGTTTGCTTTCCAGCGGCCGAAGCCTGTGATGGAGGTTGAGTACGGGATAACGGCTGCCCACGGGATCTTATTGTATGGTTTGTTGTGCGGCCATACAAAGCCATCTTCTGTCTCGACTTCAAACGGTGAGCAGCGGAATACAGCTGCCGCCATTACCTGGAGCTGACGGAGGGCGTCCTCGGCTGCGCGGGTTGCTGCCGTACCGGAGGTAAGGGTTCCTCTGGAGCCGCAAAGACCGAACTCTACGGGGTTGTCAACGGTACCGGTATTGGTGACGGTGACTGCCTCAAACGGAACATTGAGAACTTCTGCTACCATCTTGGCGCAGGCTGCTCTCTGTCCCTGACCGGACTCAACGAGAGACTGGTTCAGGATGACCGAACCGTTGGTATGAAGTCTTACAATAGCCTCGGAGTTGTCTTCACCTACGTCGCCGTTTCCGTGAATGGAAACACCTACGCCGATTCTCTTGCAGCCGTTGACCGCAGTGGGCTTGTACCAGCCTTTGAACTTATCCTTCCATCCGAATTTCTCGGCTGCTTCCAGGATCGCTGCGCGATAGTCCACCTCATGACAGGTCCACCAGTTGCAGTCACGCCACATATAACGGTCGCCGGCGCATACAAAGTTGTCATGGAAGAACTGAACGGGATCCAGGTTCTGGTCTGCGAGCATCTTGTTGATGACAGGCATCATGGCACTCTTCAGCTCCTGTCCGCCGAATCCGCGGACGGTACCGCAGGAAATGGTATTGGTTGCATACATACAGGTATCGATATCCCAGTTCTTGCACTTTGCAAGAGCAACCTGCATCTCTCCCAGACCAACTGCGGTAATGCAGTAACCTGCATCATCAGTGTAACCGGGCATTACATACCAGTGACCCTTTACGGAAGTCATGATACCGTCCTTCATGGAGAATCTTGCGGTAAATCTGGAACCGAGACGCATCTCATGAATGGTAAGCTGGTCTTCCTTGTTCATTCTGAAACGTACGGGTTTTCCGGTCAGTCTGGAAAGCATGGCCGTGTAGAGGCACATCAGTGTCATCTCCTGCTTGTTGCCGTAGGAACCGCCGACATTAAAAACTCTGGTCTCGATCACGGCATCGGCAGGCATACGTCCTACATCCGGAGGCATCTTGGGAACACGGTCTGACTGAGCGGTTGCCCACATCAGGTACTTGTTGTTGATGTCATCATAGTACATGATCATTTCCGGAGGCTCAGGAGCAAGCGGTGAAGGATTCGTCTCGAAATAACCGGTTCCTTCATATACATAGTCTGCCTCTTCGCAGGCCTTGTCGCAGTCACCTCTCTCTACAGAGAAAAGCATCTGCTCGTCGCCGAATCCGAGGTCCTTCTCATAACGGTTGTTCTGGAAAAATCCGGGATAAAGCTGAGCGGCGCCATCTGCCTTGGCTTCCTCAATATCAAATACTGCAGGAAGAACCTCATACTCCACCTCGATCAGGCGGATGGCTTCCTGGCAGAGTTCCTCGGTCTCTGCGGCAACCAGTGCCACGCAGTCACCGACATAACGGAGATGCGGATCGCAGATCTTCTTGATCGGGGGAAGTCCCTGCATGAAAGTCTGTGAGAATTCAGGCTGGTTCTTGTACGTTACCACGGCATGCACGCCCGGAAGAGCCTCTGCTTTACTGGCGTCAATGTCCTTGATCATGGCATGGGCATAGGGACTGGGCATAAGCTTTGCATGCAGCATGTCCTTCATCTTGAAATCATCGAGATAGATACACTTTCCGGTAACGATCTCTCTTGCTTCTTTTCTGGGACGGTATTTACCGATATGACGGTAATTGGGCTTCTCGGGAACTGGATTACTCATGCTTCTTCTCCCTTCTTTGCTAATTTCTCAAGCGCATCGAGCACGTGATAATGGCTGATGCAACGACAGTAGTTGCCTGACAGCGCCTCGCCGATTTCTTCTCTTGTGGGATGCGGATTGTGATTGAATAAAGCACGTGACGCCATAATGATTCCGGGAGTGCAGTAGCCGCACTGGAACGCATATTCGTCGATAAATGCTTTCTGGATAGGATCAAGCTCGTTCGTGACAGGATCCTGAAGGCCTTCGATCGTAGTGATCTCTGCCCCGTCGCACTCGGATGTCAGTGTGATGCATGAAGCAACGGCATCACCGTTAATGATCACGGTGCAGCACCCGCAGGCTCCTTCTGAGCATGACTCTTTTGTACCAGTCAGATCGAGTCTTTGACGAAGAGTCTGGCAAAGTGTCTCGCTGGCCGGAATCTGTCCGTATTCATGACCAATCGCAAACACATAGCGTCTGCCGTTGATGGTCATTGAAACTGTACCATTATTACCCATTTTTTCTTCCTTTCTTCTCTTTCTTTCCGGTGTGCGGCGGCCCCCGGACGGTCTGACCGCATCCGATGCGATAATGAAAATACAAAAAATAATACGTTAAAATAATATCATGCCAAAAAAATATCAACAAGTTACAGATGTAGCAAAGACAACACCCTGTACAAAAAGTTATTCATAAGTTGTCCAGGCTTCATTTATTCATTGAATCAGTCCCTGAAAAAGGGTATGATACCCTGGAAAACAGAGAATGGGGGGATAGACTTTATGGATACATCATCTGCCGGCAGGATCCGCGAACACCTTGCCGACGAACTCTCCGATATCTTATTCGAGGGCAGACTCGCTTATCTTGAAACAAAGGACGCGGAAGTCATGGGGCAGGCGCTTTCCGACTATTTTACGGAAGCGCCGGAGCAGGTGAGAAATGACAGCCCGGAACTCTTCAAGCTCGTAACGGATGCAAAAAAGGAAGGGTTCATCCCCGAGCTCACCTCACTTCTTTCAGAAGATGCCAGAAATTTCTATTTCGGTCTCGACGGCAATCCGGAATATTTCACCGATATCTACGGCTGCTATTTTGACAGCGGCATCTTCCGTCCCGGTAAGAATGAAGTATTTATCGACGGCGGGGCACAGGACCTGTTCACTTCCTTTCGGTTTTCAAAGATTACCGGCGGCCGCTACAAGGCCATTCTCGCGTTTGAGCCGGATGTTTCCAACTTTGTCGAGTGCTGGAACAACCGCGAAAATTTCGATGAAAGGCTTTTCCTTTCCAAAACCGCACTGAGTGACGGCCCGGGAACGGCCATGTTCAGCGAAAAACGGGAAAACTCCTGTTTCGATATGAACGGGAAATATACCGTGGTCACCGACAGCCTTGACAATCTGGTCCAGGGCGTTCATCCCACTTTTCTGAAGCTGCACCTGGAGGGAGCCGAAAATCTGGCACTTCAGGGCGCGGAAAAGACGGTCAGACAGTACGACCCGCTGATCGCAGTCGCCGTCGACCACAATAAAAAGGATATCCTTTCCATTCCAGAGCTTCTATTATCCTGGAACAGGGATTATACCTTCTGGCTCAGGCATTACTCCTCGAGCATTACGGAGACTGTGCTCTATGCCAGAGTAAAGAGATGAAATAAGGAGATTTTCAATGCTCGAAAGATCAGAAAAATATGACAGAAGTTTTGTAAGAAAATGTATGGGCGGTCCGAACGCGCTTTATCTTACGGAGGAACTGACAGACAGCATGCATCTCGCCGCGGACATGACGGTTCTTGACCTCGGATGCGGCAGAGCGCTCTCCTCTGTATTCCTTGCAAAGGAATACGGCGTGCTCGTCTATGCCGTGGACCTTTTTCAGCGCGCGTCCGAAACCTACAACATGCTCCGGGACATCGGCATGAGCGACCGTGTGTTTCCCATTCAGGCCGACGCCGCGTCCCTTCCTGCTCAGCCGGGTACCTTCGATGCTCTTACCTGTATTAATTCCTGGCACAACTTCGGCATGGAAAAAGGCTTCTTCAGGAAAAAAATCCGTCCGCTCCTTCGGGGCGGTGCGGAGGCAGGCTTTGTTCTTCTCGGAAAAGCAGAAGGCTATGTAAAGGAGAAAGAGGACGAGAATCCGGCATTTTGGTCCGGCCGTGCCTGGAGAAATTTCTTTGAAGAAGAGGGGCTTGTCGTTGAAACCTGCGAGGAGCTTCTTTCCACAAAGGCCGCATGGATGGAATGGATGAACATCAACACGCCCGATATGACGAAAGAAGAACTGGAAGCCTCCAGAATCAATCCGGAACTCGCCCTGATTAAGATCGTCGGCAGAGTATAAAGAGTAAAGAAACGATGGATATTTATGTGACAAAAGACAATTACAGCGAAGCGGAGGGCTTCTGCCTTACGGAAGCCGGTTTCAAGGTCATGCCGGAGCCGTCAGAGCTTACGAAACTTACCGGGGCTATCAAAGACGGACTTCTCAGAGCCTCCGGAGAAGGCGTGCGGGAGGTCATTCTCCCGCCGGTTCCCGAGTGCAGCCTCACTTCCACACTTTTCCAGGCATGCTCCATGACGTATAAGACGATCTTCGAATTCGGAAAGGAACACGGCCTTCCGGAAAAAGTAGCGATTCCCTGCTCGGATGACGAGATTTATAAGATCTATATGGTCGTCTGGAACATGTTTTACGCCGGGACAAAAAACCAGCGTATGAACGACGGCAGATGGGATTAGTGCTCCTTTCGTAAGATCACGCTTCCGTGAAGATCGCACACCGGTATCGCAGATACACGAACTTCGCGGCAGAATTCCGTAACGGCCTCGATGACCCCCTGAAACTGTTTTGAGTTATAATCATGAACCATGATCACGCCTCCTTCTGCCATTCTCGGCCAGAAACAAAGGAGGCCTTTTTTTGTGGGTTCGTAGAGATCGACATCGAGGCTCACAAAAACAAATTTCGTATTTTCATGGATACCGCCCGGGAGAAATGAGGAAAACGTATCGGGAAAGTATCCCCTGTACATCAGGACCCTGTCCGGATACGGCATTCTGTCATATACCGCCTGCTGATTCACGTCGCCGAAATCGCCTTCCTTTGCAAGAGAGAATCCCCTGTCCTTCTCGGTTCCTACATCCTTCGGTGAAAAGCCCTCAAAGGTATCAAAAAGATGCAGCGTTCTGTCCGGAAAGGCGCTGTTGATCTGGACAGCAAAATCACCGCGGAACACCCCAAGCTCCGCGCAGTCTCCCTCCACAGCTTCACTGACGCCGTCTTCTCCGTTCAGCTTTTCGGCCCACAGCCGCATGGTTGCCATTCTCGGATCAAACGTCAGAAGATTCCCTGGAAAAAGAATCTCCCCCTGAAATCCGGACCGGGCAAGGCTGTCTTCCATCTGCCTCTCCCGCTCCGCATCCAGCACCCCTAGGCAGACACAGTCCGGTTTCCCGCGGAGCGCTTCCTCTAACGGAAGAACCGGAATATTCCGGACGGAAGTACCCCACTTTCCCGAATTACCGTCCGCAAAAGCAATTACCTGAAACTCAGCTCCCAGGGATCTTGATATCATGGTTCCCATCATGCCGGAACCAAAAATAACCGTTTTTTTCATTTCCACCCTCAGCTCATTCATAAGGTTTCAGAATCGTCACATGCTTGTCCCGCAAAATCCGCATCGTGCGGAAACACGCAAAGTTTCCCTGATACCATTCATTTTCAGGCAGGACCTCGATCGCATAGAGCCGGGATTCCGGCGTGCTCGCTGCTCCGACCGTGCTCGCGGAGAAGAAATACTTGTCCCCGGTGAAATGCATATCAAGGAGCTGTCCCGGCACGCTCTGACTGCATTCCACGAAATGGAGAATGTCGGAATGATAGGAAAAGCTGTCCCGGGGGTGTTTTTTCAGGATCATGGTACACGGTCCCAGTCTCTTTTCCAGAAACCGGATCGCGCGTTCCAGGTCTTCTGTCTTCGCATGGCAGTCCTCCCGAAGCGGGGCGGTAAAGAGCACGGGGGTCATTCGCCCGAGATTTCGGATCGGCCGGAGTTCCTCCGAAAAAAGCGCCTCAAACCGTTCTTCGATTTCCTTATTTCTCACGAGCGGGAGTACCAGAGCCTCTCTGGTGCGGGTTCCTGCATTCACTGTATCGTACAGATAGAGCTTTTTTCCGCGGTAGAACTCCGCTCTCTCCTCCGTATCGTTGTAATCGTATGTCCCGTCCTCCACGAGAAGGATCTCTTCCGCAGGAACCGATTCAATTTCCGGGGCATACGCCTCTTCGATGCAGGAGGAGATATAGACCTTCTGAAAGTGCCGTTTTTTTAGGTCCGGATACGGAAGAAACGTAAGCGCCGGGCAGAACTCTTCCACTTTTTCCCTGAGGACTCTGGCTGTACTTTCGATCTTTACATAGTGAGGATTCAGGGTGTAAAAGTCTCCTTCTTCCGGCTCCTTTACAAGGACTTCCTCGAGGAAGATATTCAGATTCTGAATGATGTATAAACTGCTCATATTTCGTGGTTGGGTGCAGCAGTACCGTGAATCAGATTGGAAGCATAGTATTCCCAGGAATAGGCTTCATTTTTGATGCGTTCCACTTCTTTTTCCGCCGTCGGGTGACCAAGCTCCGCCGCGCGTTCCAGCCACATGCGGAAAACATTGTCGTGGCGCTTTCCGTATTCAAGACCGAGAAGGAACATGGCGTCCACCTGATCCCGGACAGCAGCTTTCCGGAGCCATTCCATGGCCGCCTCAGGATCTTCTGCAACCCCGTCTTCGGTAAGCAGCCTTTTCCCGAGAAGATACTGCGCTTTGGCATCTCCCTTTTCCGCCGCCTCCTGCAGGTGGGAAATACTGATTTCCCAGGCTTCCGGTTCTTTCAAAGCTGCCGCCTTTTTCTCAGGTTCTTCTTCCCTTCGGGCGACCGGTTCCTTACGGTCAGCCTTTCCTGCAATAAACTGTGTCAGGGTCTTTTCCAGTTCCGGCAGCACGATCGGTTTTGCCAGATGCGCATCCATTCCCGCCTCAAATGCCTGTTTTTTGTCTTCGTCAAACGCGTTTGCGGTCATGGCAATGATCGGAACCTGTTTTCCGTCCTCTTTCATAAAGGAGCGGAGCGCTTTCGTTGCTTCATAGCCGTTCATGACAGGCATCTGTACATCCATAAGGATCACATCCGGATATAAGCCGGAGGTAGCATTTCTCTGATAGATTTCCACGGCAACGGAACCGTCTTCCGCTTCCGCAACCGTTAGGCCGTATTCCTCCAGAATATCCTTTGCGATCTCCCGGTTTAGCTCATTGTCCTCTACAAGAAAAACTTTCTTTCCTGAAAGAAGAGAAACATCGATCTTCTCCTCTTCCTCGGGTATGCCTTCCTCATCTGCCGGCTGCAGATTGAGATGGACCGTTACTTTTGTCCCTTCTCCGGGTTTGCTTTCTACACTGATCGTTCCTCTCATCAGGTCCACGAGAGATTTTGTGATGGCCATACCGAGGCCGGTTCCCTGGATGCCGGAAACCGTGGATGATTTTTCCCGGGAGAAGGCCTCAAAAATGTGACTGAGGAATTCTTCCGACATGCCGATTCCATCATCCTCAATGATAAAGTCGTAGGCTTGTTCTTCTTCGTTTTCCCGGATCGAGAACCGTACCGTGCCGCCGTCTTTGGAATACTTTACGGCATTTCCCGCGATATTGGTCAATACCCGGTTCCGGTGTGTCTGGTCCGCCATCACATAGTCGTGGCGGATCCCGCTGAAATCCGTAATAAACGAAAGGTCTTTTACTGCCGTTTCCCTGACCATATCCATCAGGTGATTTTCCGTTTCCCTGAGCTTCACCGGCGAAAGTTCCAGCTGAGCTTTTCCGGATTCGATCCGTGACATATCCAGAATGTCATTAATAAGAGAAAGGAGCTGCTGACCGCTGGCATCGACCTTTTCCAGACAGTCGAGCACTTTTTCTTTCTCATCGATATACTTTTCCGCCATCTTGTTGAATCCGAGGATGGCATTCATCGGTGTCCGGATGTCGTGCGACATATTGAAAAGGAACGCTGTCTTGGCATTGCTTCCCGCCTCTGCCTTTTCCAGCGCAGCCGCAAGCTTTTCCTTCTGTTCTCTGACTTTTTCGGAAAGCTCCATGTTTTCGGACGCCAGCTTGTCAATATACATGAAGGTTACAACAAAACTGACAAGTTTTCCGTTCTGATCTCTTCCGGAAGGATAAATGGTGCATCTTCTCCACTTCTTGTCAACGCCCCGGTAGACATACTCCACCTCTTCGTCCGTGGAAAGGACTTCGTTGACAACCTCGGGATCCTTGAACGAAAGCCATGTACTCCGGAAGGGTTCCTGCATGTATCTTGCAAAGCGTTCCACCTCGAGGTCAAACTGGCGGAATGCCATTTTTGCATCCTGCACACTAAGGTGCATGTCCCGGGCAGTCACCATGGTGTTCTTTTCCAAGTCAACCCCGTATATTTCGGAATACTCTGATTTCAGAATATCTGCAATCATTTCATTCTGCATGGTATTCTTCCGGTTATTCATTCCTGCCTACCTCGTCTTTTCTTAAGAGCATAAAGATACTCGAATATAGTAACGGAAAACCGTTTAAGAGTCAAGAGAGGACGTTGTTTCCTCTTCGCCGGTGGTCTCCGGCTCTGATTCGAACTCTATTTCCACTTCTGTTTCGGCCTCTGTGCCGGCATCTGACAGTCAATATCCGTATTGCGCGGGGTCTCATATGTTGACCCATGGCGAAGCGGGCAGGAAGTTTTAACACAGCAGCCTTCTAGAGTTCACGTCAGACAAAGACAGTAGAAAATCGAAAAAAACGAAATCTCTACTGTCTGCCCTTTTTTAAACTGTACCCAGTAAAATGGACAGTAGAGATTCGAAAAAATCGGATTTTCTACTGTCTTTCCACGGTCAAATCAGTTTCTGTTTCGATGGCAGTCAACCGGAACGCTTCCTTTTTTTCTTTGCCGTAACTGGCGGTTGAATGCTCTCCCTTTTCTGTGGTATGATGACTGCATCGTTTTGGAAAAGGAATTCTTATGTCTGCAGCAGATACACAAAACCAGAAAATCGAACTGTTTGAACGGATGCCGGTCCCGAAGGCCGTCATGAAGCTGATCATCCCGACCATTCTTTCCAGTCTGGTCATGATTCTTTACAACATGGCCGACACGGTCTTTGTCGGTATGCTCAATGATCCCGGGGCCACCAGTGCTGTCACGCTGGCCGCACCCGTTCTCCTGGCTTTTAACGCCGTGAACAACCTGGCCGGTGTCGGCTGTTCCTCCCTGATCAGCCGCTCCCTCGGGGTGAAGGATTACGAGACCGCAAAAAGGACCGGAGCGTTCGGATTCTATTTCGCAATTCTGTCCGGTCTTCTCTTTTCCGTGCTGTGCACAGTCATGAAAGGCGGCCTGCTTTCTCTTCTCGGCGCCGATGCCGAGACCATGGAGAAAACCGCGGACTATCTTTTCTGGACTGTCAGTCTGGGGGCTGTTCCCGCCATCCTCAATGTGGTGATCGCACAGCTTGTCAAGGCGGAAGGGCTGGCGCTTCATGCCAGTATCGGTACCATGAGCGGATGCCTTCTCAACATGATCCTGGATCCGTTCTTTGTCCTTCCTTCGTTCCTCGGCATGGGCGCTGCCGGTGCAGGCTGCGCCACATTTATTTCCAATCTGGCAGCCTGTCTGTATTTCTTTATCCTTATGACGGTGAAGCGGGGAAAAATCGTTCTGGATGTGTGCCTTAAGAATCTGGTAATCAAAAAGAAAATGGTGAAAGACATCTTTTCTGTCGGTGTCCCTGCCGCCATACAGAACCTCTTAAATGTAACCGGCATGACGATTCTCAACAACTTTATGGCTGCCTTTGGAGCGGAAGCTGTTTCCGCAATCGGTATCGCGCATAAGATGGCCATGATCCCGATGTATGTATCCATGGGAATCAGCCAGGGAATCATGCCCCTGGTCGGCTATAACTATGCCTCCGGAAACCGCAGACGGATGCGGGAGGCGGTCATCTGCACCTCAAAAATTTCGGGAGCAGTCATGCTTTTCTCCACGCTCGGCTACTGCCTGTTCCCTGAATCCATCATCCGGATTTTCATGAAGAATCCCCTCGTGGTGGAATACGGCGCTGCCTTCCTGATCGGGCAGAGCCTTGCCCAGCCGTTTTTATGCGCCGATTTTCTGGGCGTCGGAATCTTTCAGGCCTGCGGCATGGGGCAGAAATCCCTGTTATTTGCCATTCTCCGGAAAGTGGTGCTGGAGATCCCGGCCCTTTTCATTCTTGGGAAACTGTTTCCCATGGTCGGTCTTGCGTACGCTGCCTTGTTTGCGGAAGTGGTCCTTTCAGTGGCAGCGGTCGTGGAAATCCGCCGGATCATGCGGGACCCGTCCCGTTCATAAATGCACCGTCTTCCGAAAAGTACAGCCGGCCGGTGATGGCAAGGCCATTTTCCGTTTTTTCAATAATCTGCGCTTCGCAGTTTTTCATGGACCGGGCATCGCCGCACAGTACATGCCGGATTCCTCTGGATACGGCACCGTGAGCAACCACCAGAATATTTGCGCGGCTTGCCCCATATCTCACATCCAGTTCACTCAGAAAATCCGCCACCCGGGCAAAAAAAGCCTCAAAGGACTCGGAACCTTCCGGCCGTCCTTCCTCTTTCAGATCATTCCAGTACTCCTGGTAGTTCTCCAGCGGGAGGTTTTTTCCGGGACCCTGAAAACACAGTCCTTCCCATTCCCCGAAGCAGTACTCCATAAGCCTTTGATCGGTAAAAAAACGGATGCCTCCGCGCCCGGAAACGGTTCCGGCAGGCCAGAGAGCCGGCACGGTTTCCGGAACCACCGTCCGGTTCTCCCTGAGAATCAGTTCGGCGGTTTCCATTGCCCGGTCCAGAGGGCTTACGATACACAGATCAAAATGCACTTCCGAGAGTCCCTTCCCCGTAAGGACAGCCGCCTCTCTTCCGTTTTCATGTAAGGGAATATTTGTTCTTCCCTGCAGTAATTTATCTTTGTTCCAGGCGGTTTCGCCGTGGCGGATGTAATACACACGCATACTGATGTCTCTTACTTTTTCTCCCGGTGGATGAAATGCGTGCTCATATGCTTTTCTTTTTCCGGAAGCCCGTATTTTTCCTTTCCGAGCGCGATGCTCTTCATAAGGAAGGCCATATTCCGCGCTAAAGTACGCATTGTCTGCTTTCCCTCTTCATCAAATTCGGCATCTCCTTTTTCAAGACCATGGATGGAGTTCCAGTACTGGCTGGAGGCCACCGGCATCCCGGAGATGGTAAAATACTTGTTAAGCTCGTCAAAAGTCGCAGAGCATCCGCCTCTTCTGGCGCATACCACCGACGCGCCGACCTTCATGGTCTTGTCAAACGACGTGCTGCCGAACAGTCTGTCGAGAAGGGCTGTGAGGGTGGAGTTCGCCGAGGCATAATACACAGGGCTTGCCGCTACGAGACCGTCCGCCTCTCTGAATTTGTCTGCAACTTCATTGACAATATCGTCAAATACGCATCTGCCAAGTTCCGTACACCGGCAGCAGGCGACACAGCCGCGGATATCTTTGCTTCCGACCTCAATAATTTCTGTTTCAATGTCTTCTTTTTCAAATACGGACACCATTTCTCTGATTGCCAGAGAAGTATTCCCGCCCTTTCGCGGGCTTCCGTTCAGGATAAGTACTTTCATACACTGCCTCCGTCTGATGGTTCCATTTATTTATCCGCGATGGCTTCCAGAAGATGCATCGTCTCATTGACTGCCTCCCAGCCTTCGCCGGGCACCTCCTGATTGGAGTCAAATTCAATGTGCGCCCCGTCATAGTACTCGACGGTGACAGAGACGGTATCCGCATCCAGTGCCACGTATTCACTCGCCGGGAAATCCCCCCGCCACTCTTTCATTCCGGAATCATAGAGCACTTTTTCAATCGCGTTGATCGTATCGTCCGGGACCGTGTATTCTTTCCGGTTTGTTCTCTCCCCGATCCGCCTCTCAACCGTAAGCTTATCGGCCTCCAGCGTCACCCTGTAGTGGCCGTTTTCCATCCCGCCGCCGCGGTAATAGGAAAACAGGCTGACAGCCGTAGGATTGATCATCCCGTCCCCGTCAAGAACATTGCCCGGGGCCGACGTGCCCGGCTTTCCTATAAGCCATACGAAGCCAATGGCTATGATCACTGCTATAATAATCAGGATCCATTTCATCTTCTTCATCCCTGCTCCCTTCTTATCTCTCCCCCAACCCGCTTTTTACGTAATTTTCTAAAGAGTGGTAATTCTGTTTAAATCATACAGGAATGTTCCCCGTTTTGCAAGCTGAAATGCCTGCAGGCAGGAGGAAGACCCCTTCTTTTTTCGGTTTTTTTCAGCCGGAAAATATGGTATCATGAAATCAGAAAACGGGAAAAAAGAATCGGAAAATTTCCCGGAAATGAGGAAAAGAATTGTATGAGTACGTCAGAATATAAACCGTTTCTTTCCATTTCAGAGTGTTCCGCCCTGCTGGATGCGGGGAAGATCACGCCTGTGGATCTTATCGAGCAGGCCATCGAAGCAACGGAAAAGTACCAGCCTGAGATCAATGCCTATATCACCTTCCGGCCGGAGGAGGCAAGAAAAGAGGCGGAAAAGGCAGCTGCGGAAATAAAGAAATACGGACGAAAGAGCATGCTGCACGGCATTCCTTTCGCAGTAAAAGATCTGATCAATGCGAAGGGGCTTCCCACGACCATGGGATCGGAATCCATGAAAGATCATATCGCGGCCGAGGATGCGCCGACGGTGGCGGCACTGAAAAAATCCGGGGCGATTCTTATGGGAAAAACAAATACCCAGGAATGGGGGATCGGCCCTGCGGGGGATCAGTCCTATTTCGGTCCGGTGCGGAATCCCTATGACACCACCCGGATCAGCGGAGGATCCAGTAGCGGTTCCTGTGCGGCAGTTGCCGCGGGCATGGTGCCGATGGCCCTCGGTTCAGATGCCGGCGGTTCCATCCGCATCCCCGCAGCGCTCTGCTCCGTGGCAGGATTAAAAACGACATTTGGTCTTTTAAAACAGAGCGGGGACCGGAAGATCCGGTTCGCAAGCCACCTTGCGGTGGAGGGGCCGATTGCCGCCGGTTCGGAAGATGCCGCCGTCATGATGGATGCCCTGGACCCGGCACACGGCGGCTACCGGAAGGCAGTCCTGGAAGCGGATTCCCTTTTCGGGAAAAAGTTTGCAGTACCGTATCATCTTTTCCGCGATGCGGTGGAGCCGGGGGTCGCAGCGGTTTTTGAAGAGAGTATCGCGCGGCTTGAAAAGGCGGGGGCCGTGATCAGAGAAGCGGAATTCCCATGGCTTACAGAGATTCCGGCACTTTCCTCCTCCATCACGTTCCCGGAAGCGGCCTATAAACACCTCGACCGCCTGAAAGAGGCGCCCGACAGTTTTCAGCCGTTTATCCGGAAAAGACTGGAGACCGGTTTTGACTACTCTGCCCTTCAGTACATTACCGCACTCGAAAAACGGGAAGAGGCGATTGAAAAATGGCAGCTTGCCATGACGGATCTGGATGCCGTTCTGATGCCCACGGTACCCGTAACAGCCTATCCGCTTTTTGAGACCACCATGGATTTCCTCGGAGAAGAGAAAAACTGCTCGGAACTTCTGGTAAAGCACACCCGGACTGCCAATGTGATCGGCTGTCCCGCTCTCAGCGTACCGGCCGGTTTTGCCGACGGCCTTCCGGTGGGACTTCAGATGATGGGCGCCCTGGGAGCGGATGCCGGACTCCTTGGCTTAGGCGCTCTGTTTGAGAGAGTACGGGATTAAAAAAAGTCCCCGGAAAGCTGTTCGAAACACGGCTTTCCGGGGACTGTAAAAATATTCGTGATCTACAGCTGCGGGGTTCTTCCTGACCCCCGTCTGTCATTTCCATGCTGCTGATAATACTGTTTCTTGCTGGCATACATGGCTTCATCTACCCTTTTTTTGGCATCCTGAATATCTTCATTTCCCTGCCAGATCGCCATCCCTGATGCAGCAGAAACCGGCATTCCGAACTCCTCTGTTTTTCTCCGGAAGATTTCTTCGGTTTTCTCAAGGATTTCTTTTCCGCGTCCTTCCTCACCGCCAGGCAGCACCGCCATAAATTCATCGCCGCCGGTTCGGAACACTTTTCCGTCAGAAGAAACCGCTTCTTTTATGCCCTGTCCGACAGCCCCGATCAATTTGTCACCGGCCTCATGGCCCATCGTATCATTCGTGTGCTTTAATCCGTTGACGTCAAACATGAGTAACGTGCAGGGTCGCTTTTTGCTGATCCGGTCTGTATAGGAAGTAAAATATGTCGTGGAGCCGACTCCTGATAACTGATCATATTTACTCTCAATTTCGATGACGAAATCGTAGTAAAGAATGATCAGAAGAGCAGATCCGATGAATCCGTCCTGGAACATTGCCGCTTCAAAAATCTGCAGCAGAATGGCAAGCGCTTCCAGGAAAAACAGAAAAATCATCCGACCGATATCTTCTGCTTCGCAATTTCTGTATTTTTTGAAATTTATGACGATGAGCGCCATAAAACCTGCAATTAAATAAAGCGATGCAATTGGCTGATAAATGCCTTTATTAAACACGCCGTCCGGAGATACCTGAAACAGCCAGCCTGTTACAGGAGAAACAATCGCCATGATTGTGATCACTCCGCCGATGATCTCAAATACGACCATCACTGTACTTTTCCAGGAACGCAGCGTGCCGATAAAGCAAAGGAAATAAACAACCGAAGCCAAAACGACCAGAAAGGAGGAAATAACCGCCAGCCAGTACAGGTGATGATTCCCTGCATAATCCCTTCCCACGACGGCAGCCAGGGCGACAACCACACATAAAGCAGTAATATTATACTGAATGTTCCGTCTTCTTTCCATGTATGCGCTGTGCCGTACAATAGTTACCAGTAAAACAAGCGCAACGATTGTCAGCAGATAGATTCCATAATTTACCATACACAATCTCCTTGCAACTATTGATATTTGAGTTCAGTTGCTGTGATATCCGGGAATTCACTGGTGTCATTGTACCCAATTTTTGCGGACTTGAAAAGTACTTTTTCCTTTGTATCGAATTTTTCATCCGGAATGTGCCGCATGGTAACGGTTCTCAACTTTCACACAAAATGATTGCAATATTTCCGTGGATTCCTGTATACTTATGGTAACTTCGTTCTTTTCTTTAATAATATTGTACGTCATGAAGTTCTATGAACCTTTCCTTCCTTCTTACCATCCGCTTTCCCCTTTTTATGCCGTGAATCTGAGGCCACTGCTATTCTGCAGCGGCTGCGGAATAACTCTGTGTGATTCAGAGGACCTGCGGTGACAGATTAAAAAAAGGCAGCCCCGCAGTATGCGTAACTGTCTTTCTTTAGAAACGTTATGGAACCCCCTTGAGTTCCATAATGCTTTCACAGCACTTCGCTGTTTAGTTTCACGCCTTCCGATAACGGTACCAGCAGATATTCCTCGCCGTCGATTTCTCTGCGGCGGATCACCGAGGCATCTTTTGCCTTGATGACCACGTTCGTTTTTTTGAGTTCCGGCTTCAGTTCTTTAATGGCGTATACCGGGATTCCGGCATTCTCCACGGTTTTCTCAAAGGTTTCGTCAAAGCCCGCAAGTTCCTCTTTGGGAACGCCGGCCTCCTCCACCATGCCGCGGAGCTTTTCCTTCGTGATCACAGCATCCTCGTCATCCTCGTGGTTTTCCCGGTACATGTCCAGGCGCTCGTCTAAGATATCCAGTACTTCCGGGCGCTGTTCAATGTTCACCGTCTGGCTGATCACTTCTTTGAGCTGCTCAAACGCCTTTTTACTGGCGACGGGAACCTCTTCGATCCCGGTAAATAACCGGATGAAGTCCTCCGTTTCCTCCGGTTCTTTGGCTTTGGAGAATACCACCGCGTGATCAAGGTCCGCATAATCTCCCGCCGGTGTGGGGTACAGTAACGCCACCACCGGTTTTCCGGCCACCCAGTCCGTAATCCGGGTGCGGAAGATCATCTCCTCCTCATCGTAGGAAAGCCCCGGGTCCGAAAGTTTTGCCGGGCAGACCGAAGCTACCAGGTAGTGAAAACTGAACTCCGAGGCGTCATCGATCGCCAGACGGTCTGTTCCGCGGGGACGGATGTCGATAGTGTTTTCAAACACTGTGATCAGATAGTTCGTCTCATTCTCCATGGCCACGCTGTCCATGAGGCGACGGACAAACTCCGCAAAGACGTCCCGGGAGATTCCCTCCCGTACCATGAACCGGAGCACTTCTTTTGTGCCGTTTTCCCCTTCCGCATCCTTCGAAAATCCGGCGGCAAACGTGTTTTTATTCACCGTTCCCTTCACGGACTCTTTCAGAATCTCAAAATACTTTAAGGCATCCTGCCGGGGAAGGGCGGAAAGCTTATCAAAATACATGGCACGGATTTCCTTATTCCCGTTCACATAGCAGCAGTACACATTGTCATAAGAACACCGGTCAAAGTCCTTCGTGGCATCCTTCACCGGTTTTAAGTCATATTGTTTCATAAAATTCCTTTCACCCGTGTACGGGACGAAACTCAAAGGAAGAAGTGATATCCTTAGCAATCGGATGATCTACGCACACTTTATACCCTTTCGTGTATAATTGCAACACCTTGACCGCCTTTCGCCCGGTTTCTCTTGACCTGGCGCGGCTGCTGTGTTATCATTCTTTTACACGCTCTTTGCACTGCTTTCAACTACAGTACAATCTGATCAGGCCGGGACAGAAACCCGGAGCCGGGATACAGGAGATTTCCTGTAACAGTGGAGAACATCCCACGGGACAGTAAGTTACATTACGGGCCGTGGGTTTTTTATTTCTTTTTTCAAATCCCCCGCCGTAAAACAGAACATAGTGCCACAAGAGTTATCAACTTTTCAGGAGGTAACATCTTTGGAATCCGCTGATTTTGAGAAAAATGCGCTGAAGGTATCGAACGTAAGTATTGTCGGGAACACTGCCCTTACACTTTTTAAGCTCTTTGCGGGAATTTTTGCCCATTCCGGCGCCATGGTTTCCGACGCCGTGCATTCGGCTTCCGATGTGCTGGCAAGTTTCATTGTCATCATCGGAGTAAAAACCGCCGAGAAAGAATCCGACCGGGAGCATCCCTACGGCCATGAACGCTTCGAATGCGTGGCGGCCATTGTCCTGGCGATCATCCTTTTTGTCACCGGTCTTTTCATCGGACATACGGCAATTGAAAAACTGACCGGGAAAGGCGCCGCGAAAACTCTGGTTCCCGGGGTGCTGGCTCTTGTTGCCGCCATCGTTTCCATCGTCACCAAAGAAGCCATGTACCGGTATACGAAAGGCTATGCGGTAAAATTCAACTCGACAGCCCTCCTCGCGGAAGCCTGGCACCACCGGAGCGACGCCCTTTCCTCCATCGGCGCGCTGATCGGTATCTACGGGGCAAGAATGGGGCTACCCTGGCTCGACCCCGCGGCAAGTCTTGTGATCTGCTTATTCATTGTCAAAGCCGCCTATGATATCTTCCGCAACGCCATCAGTAAAATGGTCGACCGGTCCTGCAGCGAGGAGCTGCAGGAAAAACTCCGGAACTGCGCCCTCCGGGAAGAAGGCGTAAAAAAAGTACAGAACCTGCAGACCCGGGAATTCGGTAATAAGATCTATGTCAATCTGGACATTACCGCCGACGGGTCCATGACCCTCTCTGAAGGAAATGTCGTTTCTGAGCGAGTCCATACCGCCATAGAAAAAGAAATTCCGGAAGTGAAGCACATCTACGTGCGTGTCCTCCCGGAGTAATCTTTCCCGGGTACTGCGGCACCCGTTTTTTTCATTGCGGGGAATCTCTTTACAGGTTATAATGCAGAAAAGAGAAGTGATTTTGGCAGAGGATTTGATGAACAGAACGTACAATTACAAAAAGGGATTTCCAGCCGTGGCGGTCGTCTATACCATCTGGGGATTTCAGCCTCTCTATTTCTCCCTGGATGCGCAGATTGACACCGCATTTCTGCTGGCCGCACGGATTATCTGGGCAGCGGTTTCCTGTCTTCTTATCCTGATGATCGAAGGAAAGGCAGCAGAGGTACTTACGGTATTTCGTGACCGGAAAATCCTCAAAAGGGAACTTCCGGCTGCGGTTTTTCTCTTTGCCGACTGGGCGCTGTATCTGTACGGGATCCGTACGGGACGTGTCCAGGAGTGTGCCATGGGGTATTACATTATGCCGCTTGTCATGATCATGTTCGGCGTTCTGATCTTCCGGGAGAAGATCAGATGGCAGCACCTTCTGTCTCTTGGTTTTATTGTAATCGGCATCGTGCTGAGCATGAAAGGTTTCGGAGGTTTTCCGTATCTCACCGTGATCCTGGCGCTTTGCTTTTCCGTGTACTCGGCGATCAAAAAGGGGCTCGATGTGGAACCGCTTGTCAGTACCGCGACAGAGTCTCTCATTATGGCACCCTTTGCCGTGCTCTATATTCTTCTTTTCCGTACCGGCGCAGACGGGCTTTCTGGGCTTACTTTTTCCAGACAGCTTTTTCTCATCGGAAGCGGCCTTGTGACTGCCGTCCCCATGGTGTTTTTTGCCAGGGTGCTTTCTTATCTTCCGCTGTCGCTGACCGGCATCCTGCAGTATGTGTCACCCACCCTCGGAATCGTGTGCAGTCTGATCCTGGGAGAGGTTCTTACCAGAGAAAAGCTCGTGAGTTTTTCTTTCATATGGGTCGGCATTATCATTTATTCAATATTTGAGCTGAAGACATCAAAGAGCGGCAGCTGATCATTATTCGTCTGATCTGTCTTGATTCGATTGATCATCCACAGCTGCAGCGCTCGCTTCAACCATTTGAGTAACTACATGATTGGGTTGTATTGCATTTCGACTTGTGATAACGGGTCGTCCTAACCTCTGTTCATGGTCCTTTCTGGCACTGATCGCCTGCAGCCTCTGATTGATTCATTCCTGCGTATAGCCTTTGCGTTCATATGTGGAAACAAGACGTTCAGCTATCAGCTCCGGATCAAGAATTTCATCGATTCGCTCACGTCCGACCTGAGCCAGCCAAAGCTTAAAAGGTTCTGCCTTCTTTGAAGGAATGGACTGGATGATGCGCAACAACTGTTCCGTATTGGCAACATCAGTGGAGCGTCGTTTTCCGTCTGCAGCTTTCATTTTTAAGGCGTTACAATTTGTAACGGTTTCATTTCCTTCATCTTTGAGTCTTTTTTGAGGACGCACCAATAGACCTGAGGATTTGGGCTTTCCGGGGAGGCAGTGCTTAATTTGTACTCAATCAAGGAACAGTTTCTGCTTTAGTTGTTCAAGATACATCCTGTCTTTCCTTCTTTTCGTTTCGCAAGCCTGGGCGGAACCCCTATGATACCAGCCGGATCAGCATCTGATCCAGCTTGTTCGCCAGATAGCCCACCAGAATTGTGACCGGTACAACAGCCAGCGTATACAGGATCAGATTCCAGTTGTACGGCTGCCAGGCCATAGCAGCCCATCCGCCGTTTCCATCAGCCGTGTACTCCAGAAACTGGAATGATTCCAGTGCCACAAGTCCTAAAAGATAGGTCTCATAGGTAAACTTTCCCAGGAAGCGGGACAGTCTGTTTTCCGTACGAAATTTCATCAATCCCGTAAAGAGCGCCGCATCGAAAAATACTGTTACCGGCTGCTGAGACAGTCCGGTGATAAATTTCTGAAGAATACCCGGTTGAGGGCCGAGATTTTCCGTATAATAGCCAAGGTGTCTCCGCACCGCATGAAAAGCGATCATGGAAACTGTAAACAGCGCCGTAAATGCTGCGAGTTTCAGCCAGTATTTCCTTTTCAGCCATGCAACGATCCGGTCCCTGTAAGAAGCTGTTGCCGCACCAAGCACAAATCCGGCAGAGGAATTCATCCAGCATTCCCAGTTGAACCATAAGGTACGTTTCTGCATCCACCAGCGGGCATTCTGAAATCCGTCCGGAGCAAGCCACCATCCCGGCTCTCCGGCCCACCAGGCAAAATGCCCCATGACACTGAAGGCCGCGATGACAAAAACGGTAGTCCCCGCGTAAAGCCGCAGCCGGGCTCTGACTGTTTTTAAGTGAACGCGGGAAAACCAGAATACCAGATAAAACAGAAGCAGGACATACGGGAACCATCCGTTGGGATTCAGCTGCGTAAGCCCCAGCACGCCGAAAATGATCTTCGGCGCGGATGCCTTACCCACCGCGATATAATTCAGCGCAAACAGAATATTGGTCACATAGAAAGGAACCAGCAGGACCGGAAGACGACGCCTGCCGAAGTTTCTGATGTATTCCGGGTCACGGTCGGCATTCAGTGTCAGCCCGTAACCGGAAGTAAAGAAAAAAACGGAAACCAGAAGATATCCGATATCGTAGAAAAAATAGAGCTCCCGGGTCATCCCGTAAAACGGCCATTCCTGCGCTATATGATGAAAGATGATGAACAGGGCCGCAATTCCGCAGAGAGACTTCGTAGAGTCTTTCGACAGAAAATCCTCATGATACCGGTCTCCGAAGCCGGCAAAACGCCCGCCCCAGAGCAGGAACAGGATGCATAACAGATATACAGCATACGAAAGCAACATCTTCTAAAAACTCCTTCCTGTCAGTTCTTCCCGGTTTTCTTCATACGATTGATCCCTCCGGCAGTTCTTTTCTTTGACATGCAGCAGGCTTTTGTCTAATTTTTTAAACAGCAAAGAGGCACAACATACACTCCGTTATCCATTCTATAGGCAACTCTGTTTTTGGTTACCACCATAAGGAATGCCGGTCTTCCGGTTTTTTCACAATCAATATCATTTGCGATGCTGATCAGATTTTTGCCAGCCACAATAATATCTTCTTCATTGCCAGGCTTTACCTCAATAAGTGCCCAGGAACCGTCAGCAAACTGCAGCACGGCATCTGCTTCCCTTCTCTTCGAATCGCGGTACTTATACAGATGGGCACCTATTACGTCTGCATAGACTCTGAGATCATGAATCACCAGTGACTCAAACAAAAATCCGAAAGTTGTAATATCTCTGAAGATGCCTTCCGGAGTTATGCCAAGCGCTGCTGCCCCTATGGAAGGATCTATGAAATGCCTTGTCTCCTTTGTCCTGATTGAAGTTTTACTTCTCAGATTCGGATTCCACGCAGGCAGTTCATCAATAACATAAAGGTTTCTTAAAGCATTCAGATATTTTGCGAACACATCTTTATCAAATGTTTCATCCCCGGACGCACAGTCATCCCTGAGAGTCTCATCCGCAGCAGGTATTGATACATTTCGGGCATACGACCTCATGAGCTTTCTGGCTTTCTGCTCATCCCTCCTTAAAGGAATGTCCTTCAGGGAAAAAATATCATCCGTAACAACAACCTCATAATAGTCTTTTGCCTGTGCCAGAGAAACGTCTCTGTCCTGATTGATCGCCAGCGGCCATCCCCCGCGGCAAACATAATAAGCATAATCATATATTGTCTTGTCTGAAAATGCCGGCCTGAAATTATTGTTTTTCAAATCCATAAGGGAAACCGATCCATTGCTTTCTCCGGTTTCATACAGGGATAGTGTTCTCATCATCTTCCGTATGATTCTTCCGTTGCCCGTGTGACGGCTATTCTCACCGCCTGAATCCGAGAGGCATTTATCCGTAACACTTCCTGTCAGGATATACTGTCCAAAATCTCCGGTCTTATCCACCTCATATTTTACCTGATCCCAAATGAATGAAATATGCTGCCATTCATCAATCAGTATAGGTTTCGGGCCGTAATTCAGTAAACTGCCCGGTGAAATTTTTGCCAGATTGATATAATCCTGCCGGCTTTCAAGAGGCATAAGGTCAATCAGCGTATTGGCATATCTTCCGGCTGTTGTAGATTTACCGCACCACTTCGGTCCTGCAATCACTACAGCCCCTTTGCTTTTCAGAGAAAATTCAAGAATCTGATCGAATAATCGAGGGATATATTGTCTGCCCATCAAAAAATCCTCCCTTAATAACTACTTTATACAGTAAATCGGAGAATTATTCAACAGAAAATCGGAGAAATGTCAGATTTGAAATCGGAGAAACGTTAAGCAGAAAATCGGAGAAATATTGAATGATAAAAAAAGAGCCCCGGAAAGTGGCTTAAAATAAGGCTTTCCGGGGACATGTTCGGTCTTAACGATATCCGGTGTCGTCATATCAGACCGAAGCATGTGCTCGAGGCATTTCTAAGGGAGCACTTTTTGAATACGCGGTTTTATAAACCACATTACAGAGCGCTCAGGAGTTCCCGGTATTTGCCCGCCGGGTCCATACAGAAAGAGAAATGATCGTCCTCTATGTTAATCACGGTCAGGCTTCCCGCTACGTCGTTCCATTGTCCGGGATACAGAGTCTTATCTTTATCCGCAGTGCAGTTATAAAGGAGGACATCGAAAGGCCCTTTATGAGCAACGCTGCCGGAGGACACTTTTTTTGCGATCATAAACTTCTGCGCCATCAGAACTGCATGATCCTCAACAAGCTTCTCAAAATCTTCATCACTCATCTCCGGCGTTTTTTTCGAAAGAAGAGACGGCCGGAGATCTTTCGCCGCATCGGCCGTCTCCTCTGAAAAGTTCTTTCCGTCGGCTGCCCGTTCGATGTAGGACACGGCGGTATCCCCTAAGAAGACCCTGGGCTTTTTCCCTGTATCCGCATAATACCTTTCCGCAAGGCTGTAGGCGAGAAGCCCGCCAAAACAGAAACCACCCGCCAGATCAATTGACAGATCGGATACTTCCTCCAGTTTGTGCTTCACGAGAGCATAATAGAACTCCACAACCTCGTTGTAATCAGCGTCCCGGAAGATATAGATATAGTGTTCATCAACCGGCTCGATAAAGAGAATATTGTAGCGGGCGCTCCACATCTTCATTCTCGGAAGGTTATATTTTTCTGCAAAAATGCCGGAGCTAAGAACCATATTCTTTTTGGAGGCATCGTAAGGCGCATACCACGAGACTACGGACATCAGGCCTTTTGAAATATCCCGGATATTGTCACGGCTCAGAATATCCCCGACCTTTAACAGAAGATTCTGTTTTCTGGCACGGACCGCAATCTCCACCGCGTGCAGAGAGGACATACCGAGCTGTGACAGGCTGTCTGTCACGCCGAATCCGTCAAAAGAGAGCACTTCCCGGGCAATCGAAAGAAGGATTTTTTCACGTGTACCAACCGGTGCGACAATATCTTCTGCCGATATCGAAACCGCGGGAACAGGAAGCAGTTTTCTGTCCACCTTTCCGTTGGGGGTCATCGGGAAGCTGTCCAGTCTCATGATGGCATCGGGAACCATATAGGAAGCGAGTTTTTTCCTGCATTCTTCCCGGATCCGTGGTTCAAGATCCGGCTCGCCCACATAATAAAGACACAGCCGATTGTTTTTGACCTCTGCGGCGACTAGACCGACTCCCGGTACATGGGAAGCCATGCTTTCAATCTCCCCCATTTCGATCCTGAAACCGCGGAGTTTGACCTGATGGTCGATACGGCCGCAGAATTCGAGCTCTCCGTCTTCGTTATACTTCCCAAGATCTCCGGTTTTATACATCAGGTCATACGGGAAACTGTGTGCGAAGGGAATTTTTACAAATGCCTTTTTTGTTTTTTCTTCCTGCCCGAAATATCCGAGCGCCAGCTGCGGGCCGACCAGACAGATTTCACCGATCTCTCCGTCCGGAACCGGATAACCGTTCTCGTCGCAGATGAACGACCAGGTGTTGGGAACCGGCCGTCCGATCGGGATATCACGGTCTTTCTCCTGATTCACGAGATGAAACGAAGAAGTAACCGTAAATTCCGTAGGACCGTAGCCGTTATAGATTCTGGTGGGAGTCCTGCGGAACGAGGTAAGCTTCTCGCCTCCCAGCATCATGTATTCCATATCAACATCGCAGTTGTTGAGAAGACTGAGCCCGAGTGCCATGCTGATCGACATCCCGGTGATATGTCGGCTCTTGATATATCCGCTGATGACTCCTGTATTCCTCGCCTCCTCGCCATCGAGAATGTGGATCTGGCCGCCGGCCATCAGAGGATACAGAAGATCCAGTGTCGAGGCATCAAAAGAAAAACTCAGCACACAAAGATTCCTTTTGGTTTCGTCCAGTCCAAGCTCCGGAATCAGCCAGGCTGCCAGGGCCGTAACGGCTCTGTGAGGGATTATGACACCTTTCGGTCTTCCGGTCGAACCTGAAGTATAGATCATATAGGCCGGAGATTCCGGATCCGGCGTGAACGGAACCGTGCTCACCGGTTCCTCTTTCTTTGCTTTTTCGAGGAAGTCCTTCGTAACGGTCACTTTCGCATGACAGTCTTTTCTCATATAGTCCCGTCGGTCCTCCGGGTACAGCGGATCGACCGGCACATACGCCGCCCCTGCTTTCATGATTCCAAGGACCGCCGTAGGATAATCAATTTCCCTTTCCATCATGACGCATACGAATTCTCCCGGGGTTACGCCTTCCCGGAGCAGAGCCGCCGCAGCAAGGTCGGACAGACGGTCCAGCTCTGCATACGTATAAGTTCTCTCATGAAAAACCACCGCAATGTTATCGGGACGTTTCTCTGCATTCCTGCGGAATGCGGTCAGGAGATCATGGCTTTTATCATATTCTATTGTCTTTCCCTGAGCTGATGACATCGTTACTCTCCTTTGAAGAATCTTTAATTTCATATACAACTCGTTCTCATACATCACCGCGATCTTACTGCCGTTTGCACCGGCATATGTCTTGTTTCGACGGGGTAATGTCGTAAAATCAATCATGTGATATCATCCTTTTCCATCCGCAGATATTTCCGGCGAAGATACCAGGCCTGGTCGTTGGAAATCTTCTGCTCCGTTTCCGCACTGTTGATATCAGCTTTCAAATCACACCAGCAGATATCCCAATGCAGGTCTTTCCCGCCATCATCCAGGATCGACCATGATGCCTGCATGGCTGTTATAGATTTCTGAAGATAAACCGGGAGGCCCTTCTCCAGATAGCTTTGATCCTTGGGCAGTCCGGTTGACCTGTCATAACGGGCATTGTCAATCTGCATCAATTCTTCCATAGTGCATCCCAGTGCACGGGAACCTGAGCTTATGATCTTTCATAAGCTCCACCCTCCTACAGGACGGGGTAGTTGACCTCGTTTGTTCCCGCACGAAACTGTCTATATATTTCCGTCATATAAATCTTAAAAGGAAATCTATTGCCCCTATTATAGTGAAGCCATTTTCGTCCAGACATTCTTTGACCGGTCTGTTGACAACTATGATTTTTTTAATCTGATCGTTAAGCATTAAATACGGTCTTAATTCCCTTGCTTTGGTCTCGGCATTTGAAATATCCGCAGCTACCTGAATATAGTACTGCCTGATATCCTTTCTCGCAAAAAAATCAATCTCGTTCGTTTTCCTTACTGAAGTTCCGGCTTTGTTTTTTTCTATGGAATCAAACGAACCCACATTTACTGAATATTTATGATATACAAGCTCATTATAAACCACGTTCTCCAGTATCTGGCCCTCATCCGGAAACGCAAAGTTAAGCCGTGCGTTCCTTAACCCTATATCGGTAAAATAATATTTTCTCAGGGCTCCGATCTCCGAACAGCCCTTAAGGTCATACCGTCTAGCCTCTCTTATGATAAACGCGTCTATAAAACAGCCGATATACTTATCTATTGTCAGCGTATCCATCTTCTCGTGCTTTACGCTCCGGTAGGTATTTGCTATCTTTTCCACATTCATAAGGTCACCTGTCGACGTGCTTATGATATTGCAGAGCTCATCCAGGGAACTGCTTTTGCGCAGTTTGTTCCTTTCTATTATATCCTTGAAATAGGTTGTCTCGAACAGTCCCTTTAGATATTCCTTTCGGTCTTCATCATTTTTCAATACCGCCAGCGGCATTCCGCCATACTGCATATATTCATACAGCGCCTCTGTTTCCGACCCTCCCCGGTACTCGAAAAATTCCCTGAAGGAAAGCGGAGAAACATGTATTTCAACCGCCTTGTCCCTGAATTGTGTCACGATGTCCGAAGAGAGCATCTTTGAGTTTGAACCTGTTACGTACAGATCTATGTTTTTCTCCCTGGACAGGCCGAGAATGACATCGACAAAGGTAATGATAACCGTATCGTCTTTTTTCGCAGGAATGTGTCTTCCTCCGGTCAGATTAGGATTAAGAATCGGATATACCATCTGAATCTCATCGATAATAACCGTGTATTTGCTTTTACCTTTGCAGTAACTGCGTACATGCTCTCCTAGATATACTGGATCCCTGTAAGCAGCATTCCTGTCATCATCCAGCTCTACAATCAGGATATTCTCCTCGGGAACCCCGTTTTCAGTGAGATATCCTTTGAAGATTTCCTTCAGAAGATACGATTTTCCGCAGCGCCTGATTCCCGTGATTATCTTCGGGATTCCGTTTTCTCTGTTATTGATTAAAAGGTCCAGGTATTTTTTTCTTTCTATCATATAATCACCTATTATGTAGAATTCTACAGTTTTTCTGATTATAATTATAGCTTTTCTTTTTTGTCAGTCAAGAAGAAAATATGGAAAACCGTAGAATTCTACAGTTTTTCATATTATTTTTGGCCGGGACAAGTCTATTCTTTTTTTATTCAGCTATGAAATCATAGACTTCTGATATCGGACGGTATGGAACCTTTTCAAAAGCCCTGTAAGGCTTTTGGCGTTTTGGGGTGTCAAACTTCCGGACAGCTGATCCGGCCGGTGGCGGAATCCATTGTGACATAAGGTACAGAGTTTCTCTCAGAAGTTATAAAAGTATATCACTTTCAGGTTTCACGTGAAAATGGTTGCAACAATCTGGCCAGAGTGCTATGATACCCGTATTCTAAAAATCTTTGAAGGAGGAAACATCATGGACGATGGAAGTAGTGCCGGTGCGTTATCGTATCGAAGTAGAATGACCTTCCGTCGTGTAGGGAAGGTTTCCTGACAATCTCACATCTCTTCGATACGGCCGCCGGTCTTCCTAAAGAAATGAGTTTCAAAAGGAGGTACCGATGTCAGGTCGTGTAGTAACAGTCGAGGATACGATCGCCAAGCTTCTGGCGGATAAAAAGTACTCGACATTAAAAGATGTCCTCACCACTATGAACGGGGCGGATGTTGCCGCTGTATTTAATGAGCTGGAGCCAGCAATGCTCCCGCTTCTTTTCCGCGTGCTCCCGAAAGATATTGCTGCAGACTGTTTCGTGGAAATGGAGCCCGAAGCTCAGGAGCAGCTGATAAAGGGATTAAGTGATACGGAACTTCACGAGATCGTGAATGATCTGTTCGTTGATGATGCCGTTGACATGGTGGAGGAAATGCCCGCTTCGGTGGTGAAGCGTATCCTTGCACAGGCAGATCCACAGATGCGAAAGGAAATCAATGAGATTCTGAAGTATCCGGAAAACAGTGCCGGCTCCATCATGACGACGGAGTTTGTCGCGCTGAAGCCGGAACTGACGGTAGGGGACGCTTTAAACATCATCCGCCGCACCGGTGTGGATAAAGAGACCATTTACACCAGTTACGTGACGCAGGAAGGCGTGCTTCTCGGCCACGTTTCCGTAAAAGACATGATTCTTGCTCCCAATGACGATATTCTGATCGGAAGTCTCATGAATGAGAACGTAATCAGTGTGGATGTCCATCTGGACCAGGAGCAAGTGGCGGAAATGTTCAAAAAGTACAACTTTCTGGCCATGCCGGTTGTTGACAGCGAAAACCGGATGGTGGGTATCATCACCGTCGATGACGTCATGGACGTCATGGAAGACGAGACCACCGAAGATATGCACATCATGGCAGCTATTACGCCTTCCGATAAAACATATCTCCGTTCCAAACCGATGGAGCTTTTCACGCATCGTATCCCGTGGCTTCTGCTTCTCATGATCTCGGCCACATTTACAGGTCTGATCATTACCAGGTTCGAGAATGCTCTGGCTGTACAGGTGGTGCTTACTGCTTTCATTCCCATGCTGATGGATACCGGAGGAAACTCCGGTTCCCAGTCTTCGGTAACGGTCATCCGTGCCCTGAGTCTCGGCGAAGTAGAGTGGAGTGATCTTCCGGCCATTATCTGGAAGGAAGGACAAACCGCCTTTCTGTGCGGCATCGCTCTTTCCGCAGCGTGCTTTGGGAAGCTTTTGCTCATCGACCGGCTGATTCTTGGCAATGCGGATGTAACTCTTCTGGTAGCGCTGGTGGTCTGTCTTTCCATGCTGTTTACTGTCATTCTGGCAAAAATCATCGGTTGTATTCTCCCTATGATTGCAAAAAAACTGGGCTTTGACCCTGCAGTCATGTCCAGTCCTTTCATTACCACCATTGTAGATGCCGTGTCGCTGCTTCTGTATTTCGGCATCGCTTCCGCGCTGTTGTTTTGACCGATTCCGTACCCGATCCTGCTGTCAGATACCGTCTGTCATATATACCGGCAGGCAGAGGATATCCTGCTCCTTTTTCAGATCCCGGGTATGCACAACGTACTTTGTACCGATATGCTTCGAATATTTTTCACAAAAAGCATCCGGCGGAGCGTATAATACTTATGAACTGATAAATCCGGAGGCAAACCGAAATGAAGAACGATAAAGATAAATTCATTGATGAGCAGGCTGTAATCGAGCTTTCCGATGACGATCTGGACCAGGTGACAGGAGGCGTAGAGATGGGCGATGTGTTATTTGATTTTGAATATTGCCCGAATATCTGGGTTTATAGATTGGTATCCGGTGAATTTCTTGTGAAAAACCTTGTGACAACGGCAGAAATAACCGTTAGAGAAGCCAGAGACCTCGAAGATGCTGCTCAGGCTCTCGGAGCACCGTGATTTACATTGTCAAAGTTGTCAATGGGAGGATGCCTGGATGAAAGAAAAGCAACTGATCAATGCCGTGACGGTCAGCAAAGAAGATATCATGAATGCCCGCAGAAACGGATTCGGCGGTACCGCCGGGCCGGGAAGAAAAGCAATGGAGCTTTGTCCGGATATATTGGAACGACTGTCAGCCGGCGTCCGGTCTGTCATCGTAAGCGGAACAAACGGGAAAACAACCACCTGCCGGATGCTCTCCGCCTTCTTTTCCCGGCGGGGGATCGATCCGGTCGCAAATCGTGCCGGCGCAAATATGAAAGACGGGATCGTGACGGCATTTATTGAAAAGACAGACGAAAACGGAAAGCTCATGACGGATCATGCGCTGATCGAATGCGATGAGATGTACGCAGAGGAGGTCGCAGGGATTCTGCGGCCGGAATGTTTTGTACTCACCAATTTATCGGAGGATCAGCTTTACCGGTTTCATTTCGCCGATGTGAAGGAGCGGATCGTCAGCGCACTGGCCAAAGCCCCGGAGGCCGTCGTCTGTATCAATCAGGATGACGAAAATCTGATGGCTCTGGCCGGGAGAATCGGAAACCCTCTGCTTTTATACGGTATCCGGGACGGACAGATGATCCTCGGGACAGAGTCTTTTGCGCTGCCGCTTGAGGACCTGCGGCAGGAGTACCGGGTTGATGCGGCGGCGGCCTGTGCCGCGGCCAGGGTGCTGGGGCTCTTCGGGGAGGATTATCCTGAGATCCTATCGCATACACAAATGCCTTTCGCACGGATGGAAAGCTTCCCGGTGGGAAAAAGCCGGATCACCATGGAACTGTTAAAGAATCCGGCCTCCTATCAGGGCGTGGCAGGGTACTTAAAGGGAGATCACACGCATACGACTTTGATCATGGCAACCGATGACGAACGTGAACTTGCGTGGATGAAGAAGGAGGATTTTGCGCAGCTAAAGAGTCTTTTCTCAGAACGGTATGTCATCGGAACTGCGGCGGATGCGGAATATCTGCTGGAAGAACTTGAGGCTTTTCCCATGGATCAGCCGGGTCTGATGGAATACTGCAAGGCACAGCAGCAGGATATTTTTCTGCTCACGGAATACTACGCGATGATGAAGCTCCGGAACGAACTGTGCCGTGACGGATATGTACCGCCAATGTGGGAGGTCTGATCAGTGCCGTTCCTCTCCGGAATACAGGATTCTGTACTCTTCACAGCTTTCCAGGAGCTGTTCATGCGTTCCCTGTGCGAGCACCCGCCCGTCGGAAATGAAGAAGATCCGGTCGCAGTTTCTGATGGTGGAAAGCCGGTGTGCGACGATGATAATGGTCCTTGTGGCGTGAAGGCCTGTGATGGTCTCCTGAATCCTGCGCTGCATTGTGTTATCGAGAGCAGAGGTGGCTTCATCTAAGAGGACGATCCTGCTGGGTTTTAAGAGAATTCTGGCAATGGCAAGCCGCTGACGCTGACCGCCGGACAGCGTGAGACCGCCTTCTCCCAGGATGGTGTCATATCCGTCGGCCATCGCCATGATCTCATCATGAAGGCAGGCTTTTTTACAGACATCGATGATTTCCTCATCCGAAACATCCTGTCTCACCAGACGCAGATTGTCACGGATCGACCGGTTGAAGATATAAGGGGTCTGGCTGATGGCCGTAATATTTTCCCGGATCGTTCTTTTATCCAGCTTCCGGATATCGACGCCGTCGATCAGGACCGTTCCGGAGGCGGCATCCAGAAATTTGGTGATCAGATTCAGGGTCGTGGATTTTCCGCAGCCGCTTTTTCCGACAAAAGCGACCGTCTCTCCGGCCTTCACCGAGAAGCTCATTTTGTTGAGAACCGGTTTCTTTTTTCCAAAAAAAGAAGTTTTGTCATAGGAAAAGGTAACATCGCGGAATTCCACATCTCCGCAGACATTTTCCAGATGGGTCGTTCCGAACTTTTCTCTGGGAAATTCCCGGCTGTTTAACAGCTGATAGAGTCTTTCTCCGGAAAGAGCGCTGATTTTTGTAACTTCCAGGAATGCTCCGCAGAACTCAGGAACCGGCAGCAGTTCCGCCGAGTAATTGAGCAGAACGATTGCCATGGCCGGGGAAACTGTACCGTTTCCTGAAAAGAGCAGAAGGATCCCGCAGAAAACAAACTCAAAAATATCGCGCAGCATGGCGCCGGATACGGTAAAGATCCGGGAAATATTGAGGAGTTTCTTTCTGGAGGCATTGGTGCTTTGCACGCGGTCGGACAGAGTGTCGAGAAAAACCTGTTCGCAGCTCAGATATTTGACGTCTCTGCAGCCACGTACCATTTCTCCGACAATGCCGGTAAAACGGTCATTCAGTTTCAGATAGGCGCGTTTGTCGGAATTATACCGGTCCGTGCGTTTGATTTCGATATAGACGAGTACGCAAAGACCGGCCTGTTTGATCAGAAAGATCTTCGGATTGACAAATAAGATTGCGCCCAGGATACCGATATACTTGACCAGTTTCGACAGGTTCTGCGAAAGGCTGTCAAGGCCGTCCGCGATGACATCCGTATCAGAGATCATACGCCGGATGATCATACCGCTGCCATGTTCTTCAATACACCCGGTTTCCATGGTCATGACATCTCCGGCGATCTCCACTTCGATGGTATTCATAATCGTCGTGTAAATTCTGTTGAAGAGAATATTGATCAGATAAACAAAAAAATCCGTTACGACGCGGAGAAGAAGCAGCGCACCGGCTGTCAGCAGGATCTTATCCAGCACGCCGAGGGAAAAGCCCTCGATGATCCGTGCGGTCAGGACAGGAGCGGCAATGCTTAACAGGATATTGATGATCTGCAGCAGGGTTGCGAAAATAAACCGGGTCTTTTCCAGCCGGAGAAACCGGAAAATGAACATCAGGTTGTTGAGATGTGTCCGGATGCCTTCAAACTCTAAAAGGACAAGATTCTGACCGGTTTTATATTGCCAGGAACATTGCAGGGGATAGTTTTTCAGAACATTGGAAACAATGAAATCATTGCCCCTGGCAAAAATGTCAAAACTTTCGCCGGGAAATGTCATAGTCAGATAGATCCTGCCGGCTTTTTTCCGGCAGCTGTATCGGAACGATCCGCAGCCGTGATTTTGTGTATATTCGAGAATGATTTCTTCCGAAAGGATCCGGCTGCAGAGAATATCGTTTTTCACAATATTATATTTATCCAGATCCCTTTCAATATCAGAAACTGCTTTTGCTTCATCTTTACCGCGGAAATAAAGGTTTGACATCGACTGCTCTCCGATCAGATCATACTTCCGTTTCATTGTACTATGTTTTTTATCTCTGTCAACCGCTGCCGGCGGACAGAAGTATCTGTGGAGGCTGCCTATGAAAAATATGGAAAAAACGATTTCGGAAAGTCAGGAAATTTCCGCCTGCCTTTCTGTTCTTCTGCGGAAGAATCCCGGTCTTGGAAAAAACGATCCGCTTCGTCTGACGCCTTCTGTGCTTTTTCATGAGCTTTGCCGTGCCGGTGCGCTGGATGACGATACGATTCTTGATCTGAAAAAAACGGAAGCGGCAGTCCCCGTCCGCTTTCTAAAGCAGCTGCCCTATCAGACAGAATATCTGCGGGCCATCGCCCGCAGGGGAATGCTTTGTCTGATCGGTCTGGACGGCAGCGACGGCAAACGGCATACCACCGCCTTCCTCGGCTTTTCCGAACCGGACAGGGTTACGGTATCTGACGGCGACGGAAGAGAAGCGGATCTAAGGGAGCTTGACGGGGAACCCGCGCGGATCCTGTGGTTTGCGGTTCTGACGCCTCCCTGTACGGATGCACCGGAGGCTGCGGTCCGGGTCGTTCAGAAAGCGCTCTCCTATATCGGAACCGTGGACGAACCGCTCACCAGCTGCCGGGTGATTTTTAATGATCACTACCTCGGAAGAGAAAAAACAACGGGAGAGGATGCGTGGTGCGTAGCATTTATCTGGGACATTTTCCGTATGTGCGGACTGTCTTCGGCTTTTTATGACGGCGGAAAAACGCAGGACTGCCCCGATGTTTTTGAGTGGGCGCAGCGGGAAGGCCTGTTTGTAGAAACAGAAAACGCCCGGTGCGGCGATCTTCTGATCTATAATTTCAGCGGTGACGGCTCTCCGGAGCATATCGGCATCGCTATTTCCCGGCGGGAGGACGGCAGTTTTCTCACCATCGAAGGCAACACCAGCGATGTGGAGTCCCCGAGATCCGGTCATGTATGCATGGCCGGGAGAAGCCCCGGATGTATTATAGCCGCAGTTCGTCCGCTATATGGAATATGATATGCACCCTCCCGGGCCAAGGCTTGCCGGACTTTTTCAGCTTTTTGCACAGGATTAACGGGTTGAACAGTTCCGGATTCTCTTCCTTCTCGATGTAATACCGGCGCAGCATGATCGCCACGGACGTAATAAAACAGCCCGATTTTCTCAGGTATCTTGAGCCGGCATCCGGGAATTCCGCTTCCGGCCATGCTTCTTCTCTGTTCCATCATCATGCTGTCTCCAGATACGATAATTCGCTTCCATGAATTTTAGCTCTGATCTTTCTTCTATGTCAGCATCAGCCATGCGGCGTTGGATTCCCGGCCGTCACCGCCCCGGTAGGAATAAAAGTGTTCATCATGACAGGTGCAGTATTCCGGCATCTGAATCCTGTTCACGCCGGCTTCCTTCAGCTGGCAGCGGATGGTTCCCGCGATATCCAGATAAAACCTGCCGTTTTTCTCCCGGATCAGATCGCTTCCCCACTCTTTTTTCAGACAGCCGGAGAATTCCTGTGCGGTGACCGCATCCACCTCGTAACAGGACTGACAGATACAGGGACCAATCGCCGACACGATGTCTGCGGGATCCGAACCGAAGCAGTCAGTCATCATTTTCACGGTAGCCGCCGCGATATCAAACTGTGTTCCCATCCGGCCGCTGTGACTGAGACCGATACAGTTTCTGACCGGATCGACCAGATAAACTGCCGCGCAGTCCGATGCAATCAGACACAGGGCAAGCCCCCGTTCATCTGTTACCGCGCCGTCGGCATTGGTGAGAGAGGACGGTCTCATGGTTCCTTCCCCGCCCTCTGCCGAAGAAACCCGCAGGACATTACCTGTATGTTCCTCTTTCGGACGCAGCATCCTCTCGATCGAAGTTCCGATTTCCTTTGCGATCAGGCGGTAGGCCCAGTAACTTTCATCCTTTATTGTAAATCCGGCGCTTACGATCCCGGTATCCTCGAGATTCCGGAATCCGACATACCGGATGGTATCGGCATTTCCAAGAATTTTCATACGAATCACCTCACAGTTTTTTCACCCCGATTGTCAAAGGGACGGTTCCAATACCGTTAAGCTGAAATCAGAGCCGATTTGTACCAGGGAAAAACGTGTTTGAAGACGAAATCCCCGGGCAGAATCAGCAGCTAAGGCAATTTTGGCGCAATCCGGCGTATTTTTCAACACCAAAAAGACAAATGGATTAACGGTCTGGGATCTGACTTTCCGGGGATTGTGGACATTTTCCCGGATCTCTGTCAGATGCTTTGTCATCAGGGCTTTTAAATGGATTTTCCATGACCGTCAGTTCCTGTCTGAAAAATATAACATCTCCTGAACTTATCATGATTGAACGATCTTACCACTTCCCACCCGTTGCAGTATCCGGATATCATAAAGCTTTCACAGTAGGAAAGCATATACAGGGCATAGAAGTAATTGATTGTTACATCCACCAGTTTGGCTGTCTGATCCTCTTTAGAGCCCGCCTTCGTGCCAAGATCGGCAAGGGTCTGCCCTTTTCCAAGGTCTTCCTCCTTAAAGCGTTCCTGCGCGATTGCAAAAATCCTGCCGGGGAACTCCTGTCTCATCTGTTTCAGAACATTACTGTCTTCCGTTGCAAGGAAGATCCCGTCATACTGATCCTTATCCATCCATTCCCGGATAAGCGGAAGCATTTCATCGACGGTAGCCTGCTGCCTTATTCCCTTAAACCCCAGCGTTTTATAGTCTGTCCCCCGGATCAGAACGCCGAGCATACGTTTATTCCCGATGACGGCATCTCTGTATTCATTCAGTTCTTCGATAAATGCCGGATTCAGTACGGTGTAATCATAATTCGCCGAAAAGCTGTTCAGAAAATGCGAAAAAAGAAGCGCGTTAATGTCAACGGCATAGATTGTATTTTCGTCACCGGCGTCTTCAGGAGTCATTTCTATCTTAAAATACTTCTTCAGTATATCGTCCCCGAACTTTGTACTGTCGGGCTTCAGATATGTTTTTATCCCCAGAGAACGGAAAGCATTGGTGAGCTTTGTGATATGGGTAAGAAGACCTCCGATCCCGATATATTTCGGAATCGTAACTTCAATATACCTGACATCCTTTAACGAAAGATCTGTCAGGGACTGCATCAGAAATACATTTGTAAACAGGAACTCTGAACTATTTTCATTCTTTTTCCCTGTCATAGGCCCGAGAGAAAAATGGGCCGGGCAGAAATACGCCTTGTCTCCAATCTCAGGAAGAACCGGAACCACCGTCAGTTTCTCCTGAGGATCTATGAACCAGCCGATCCTTTCATCCGCAAATAGTACATGCATGTCGGTTTTTCGTAAGAGCAGTTTTGCAAGTACGACCGTGTATTCATTCACTTCCTCAAAAAAGATTTCCTCAAATCCCTTAAAAATGTCCAGATAGATCAGTTCATCGCGTCTTTCATCATATTCCAGAAAAGTCGGGATCGGAACGCCTCTATTGTTCAGACCGAGATCGGGCATCAGCGAGCTGTTTTCCACATAGCGAAGGTCAAAATTCTCCCCTGTTCTGCTGTTTTTGACATGGAATCTTGTCTCTCCCTTGATCACACCCCTGAGTGCTTTATGAAAAAGGTTATCGTCATTGATAATCGTACGGTAATTGTTTTCAAAGTCATAGTCTTCAATTCTTAACATAGTGGACTCCTTTTGTCATAAAAAAGCTGAACCAAATCGCTGTCTGTGAGTATCACAGCCTGGTCCACTAATCACAGTTTTTCACAATCCTCTTTGATCCTGAGTCCGTCAAAAAGGGCGTGACTGTCCTGACCGTACACATAATAGGCGACCAGCATATCTAGTCCCATCGTCTTTCCGAATCTTCTCGGACGACTGAGGCACATATATTTCTGCTGCGTACCGATCTTCCCGTTGACAACGGAGATAAGCATGCTCTTGTCTACATAGATCTGTGACCGGAGACTCGTAATGAAATTCTCACATCCCGGATTTAAGTAAATACCCATTTTCTGATCACCTCGGAAGAAACGATTATAAAACCTCTTTGACATCATACCACAGAAGAACGATGGAGAAAAGAAAATGTTCGGGCATTTACCGAAAATGTCATGGAGGGATGTAGTCGGCAAATCGGAAAAATGTTGCAGTCCATAAAAAAGTCCCCGGAAAGTGGCTTAAAATAAGGCTTTCCGGGGATGTAGTGTTTATTCGAACTCTACAACAGGGCCCATTTCTTAAACAGTTTTGTTTAGAAGATATGTATTCCTGTTCTTCTGATTATTTGTGGTATCCATATTATCCTGAGTATCACAGCTATTGTTATCAAAATGTTATCAGCCGTGATAACACGGGATTGTACCCTGCGGATAATATCAGTTGGCTTGGGTGTATTATAGCATCCGAAGAGAGAAATCTCAATATCAGATAAGCCACGTCAGGGAACGGATTTACTATATTTTTTTCTTAGCGAATAAATGCAGTTTTCAATCTGCTCTATCACGGCCTTAAACTCGTCATCCGTACCCCCAGTCGGATCCTCCAGCCCCCAGTTATCATCAAAGGACCTTCCGATAAACGGGCATCCAACGTTGCATCCCATGGAGATTGCAATGTCTGGCTCTGGAATTGCATCAATCAGCTTACTGTACTGATCCTCAGCCTCCATATCAATGTTATAGAGTTCTTTCATCAGACGAACTGCATCCTG
>JAZUHZ010000154.1:0-29881 GCA_045642005.1 Candidatus Avilachnospira sp. | reverse complement strand
TGGGAATCTGTCCATTTTGCAGGATTTCACATCCTCAGATGTGTCAGGGCAGCAATCAGTTTCTCGTCACTCGGCTGCTATGCCGGATGCGAGGTTATGAATCTCTCCAAGCCGCTCCGCGGCTTAACGCCCGGCCGGGGGTATCACTTCGAGTGGTGGTTTTCTCGGCAGGTTCTGTGAAACATTACCCCGCATAGTGTGCATGAAACGGCGAGGGCCGTGAAACAATGAAATTTCACGGACCCCGCTGTTTACTATGCCATGTGCTGCCGGCCAGGCACAGGTGGTTCCCTGATTGCCGGCTGCCGGCTATGAATCTCACTAAGCCGCTCCGGGGCCTGGTGACTTCACCGGGGTCTCGAACTTTTCAACGTCCTGTATCGAAGAAATTCGGGAAAGGACCATGAATAATTATGAATTTATGAACGGTAATTTATTGATTTGCAGCTACCCCAAGGAACTTTCGTGTGGTATACTTATATCGGTAGTTTGTGTGATTTTTCTTGGATTACCAGAAAAGAGATTATGAGAATCATCTTCTTTCACCCGAAAAAAGCGGGTACGAACCTGGAAGGATGTGAAAACAGCCGTGAATGGCTGTCTTCATGTCCTTTTTTGCATTTTTTGAGAATCCACATACTGCGGCTCGAGGCAGCGGAAAGGCCACCGGAGAATTAAATTAATAACACTTGCTTTTCGAAGGAACGAAATGTGTGAACTATGATAACATTTATGATAAACCATCAGAATCGGAACCGGTCTCATGGGTGTTTTTATAGGTAAAGAGGTGCTTTATACCGAATACAAGGGAAGAATTTTATAAAGGAATCGAAGATCGGATGGAAGAGATTGCTTCTCCCGAAGAAAAGGTGAAATTCTTAATGGATCTCGCTTTTCAGAAGGACAGCCTGCTGGAGGCAGAGAAGCAGGGACTGATTACTTTTTCATAAATATGGCGCAGACTCCAATGCCCGTTATCTGAAAATAACGATTGCTTTTTATAGGATTGAACCGTATAAATAGAGTAGAATAACGGTACTCTGCAAAACGGATATTGTATAACATAAGGCTTTGCGGTGAAAAGCCAGGAAAGGAACAATATGGGAGAAGAGAACGGGTTAACCGGGGAACAGAAAGAGGCGCAGAGAAAGAAAACGTTTCAGGAAAGAGTCAGTCAGAGGCTTTCGCAGATTCATAACAATGTGGACAGCAATCTGACCAGATTTCAGAAAGTGCGCAGAATTTTATATCACGACTATGCCTATGAAGAAAGCAATATTCTGGTAAAGGGATTCTATAACGCCAATACGTTCTATCGATTGAAAAAGATCGAACTTGGAGATGATCTTGCCGCGCTTGGCAGCGCATTGAAGAACGGCGCAACCTGGGTTTGGGATTCCTCCTTCGGAAAAGCTGTGAAGAAGGCCGGTACCGGTGTGGCTGCCGGAGGGAAAATTGTCGGGAAAGCCGCTGTTTTCGGCGTGAAAGCGGCCGGCAGTTTTATGCTGGAAATGGGCAGGAAGAGCATAAATGCGGTTAAGAATGCCGCAGCCAGTCAACCGGTTGTGAAAACGGCCCGAAAAGTTTCCGGCTTCTTTAAGGCAGGAGGAACGTGGATTAAGGATAAAGCCCTGAAACTGGCTTCCGTCTTCCGAAAAGATGCTGTGAAAAAGGAAAATGAGCCCATTGAGCTCAAGACCATGGAAGAACTTGCCCGGGAGAAAGAAGAAGCCAGGAAGGCGGAAGAGGAATCCGGAAAAGAGACCGCGAAAGAAGAAAAACCGAAAAAGAAACTTTTTATTGCGGAAGCTGCCGGAATCCTGTGGAGCGGCATGAAGTTCGGAGGCCGTGCCGTCACTTCCTCCGCGAAAGCAATCGCTCACAGCCAGGCGGCCGGTTTAGTGAAAACCGGTGTGCTTGAGGCCGCCAAAAAGCTGAAGAAGGCAGGAAAGTCCGCTGCCCGGAAAACGGCCGAAACCGTAAAATACCTGACCCGACAGGCTTCCAATACCTACGATTATGTCATGAGCCGCGCGGCAGACTATAATTTTGCCTCCACGATTCAGCAAGGCCGGGAGGACAGAGAGATCCGGGAGGCCCTCAGAGAAAGCGCCCTGGAATCCCTGATCCAGGAGGACAAAAAGAAGAAAGAAAACAGAGGAGAGGTGCTGGCAGAGAAGGCAGCAAAGGACCTGGCGGCATTTCAGGAGGAGATGGAAAATGATCCTGAGGTGCAGGCACATCTGCAGCTCCGTAAAGATGTGTGGAGGGTCAACAGAAATGTGGAAGGCATGGAAAACGGCGGAACCGGAGATATTGAAATGGCCCCCATCGGAACAGAGAAGAACGACGAAGCCGTTCTGGGGATGCTTTCCAAGCTCGGATACTATGATCTTGCGGGCGTTCTGACAGAAGAGGCCCTGGCGGAATACCGGAAAAAGCAGCAGGCTGAGAACGCAGACGCGCCGGTAGAAGAAAAAGCAGCCGTAGAAGAGAAAAAAAACGAAGAAGAGAAAAAAGCAGTTGAGGAAGTGGGACTTTCTGAACTGATGCAGGAGGAGAAAAAAGAACAGAAAGAAAAGAATGCTGCGAATCGGAAAACCGGCATGAAAGACCAGGTGTTTCAGAAGGTCGGTGACGTGGCGAAAAAGGGCGGTGAAGTGGTCGGTACCGTCAAAAATGTTAAAGGAACTGCCGACAAGGTGATCGGCCTGGCAGAGACCGGCCTCGGATACGGAAAAAAAGCCGCTCCCGGACTGGAAGGACTGCAAAAGAAGGTGCGGGAATATACCGGTTATAAGGACGATGCGGGCGTTTTCCATGATGGAATCCAGCAGAAAGCCGATGGTGCAGTAAGTACAGCCGAACATGCCGCGAAAGGACTGCATACAACCGCGGAAGCATTTACCGGCGAGTTTGGTGTGGGAAAAACCACCAGGGCAGTTGCAGATGATCTGATCATAGCGCAGGATGTGGCAAAATATGCCGGCGAAAACCTGTCACTTACGAACCTTTCAAAGTGTCTGCATGATGCCGTGAATATTTCCGAGAAGAAAGAACGGGAAAAATACATTGCGGATTTTGTTGCCAATGCGCTTGCAGTAGCCGGCCAGTTTGCGGAATACGAGGCCGGTAAAAATTCGTTTACCAACCTTTCAGGGCTGTTTCTCGATAAGGATGTGAATCTGGTCGGAAACACAGAGGCTCTCTGCAAGGTGCTGAAAGGAAATGACACGATCGACAGGAAAATCCAGTATGCAAAAACGACAAAGTCCGGATTGTATGCCATGGAAAAAATATTCACGGAAATCGGCAGGAACACGCCCGGTATGAAAACGCTCTTTGAAAGCGGCCGGAAGGTACTGGATCGGTATGTGAAAATCTATGAAAATGTAAAGGATTATAATAAGTTAGAAGAAAAGAGGGCCAAAGTTGCCGCACTGGCTCCGGAAGAGATCTCCGAGAATATTGTGGATCCTCAGGTATTGCGGGAAATGAAAGACCTGGTTGGCACAATAGAGTCGGGGATTGAGAATCAGAAGACAGGGAAAGTGGCCGGCGCAATTGAAGGCGCTGCCATTACCGGAATCAGCCTGATTCCCGGCGCTGCAGGGATTGCCGCTGCGGCAGAAAATGCATTTGAGTACGTTTCTCCGGCCAAGCTTCTGATGAGCCATCTGGCGGCACAAACGGATCATGAGCTGATGATGAAGGATGTCTTCGGTTCCATGGAAAAATACAGGGAATACAGGGACCGTCATCATCTGGATTCTTCCCAGGTAGAGGACGAAATCCTGAAAATGTCCGACATGTCCTCCGTTGCGGAATATGCAAGCCGTGTGCGTGTGGAAATGGCGCTGCATCTGTACTCCCGTGCACAGCAGGCGCAGAGATTCGGAATCAGCAACGCAGCAACCAATATCATGGGGGCAGCCGAAATCACGGGAAAGACGGTAAAGGAAATCTATAAGGAAATCGGAGGCACGCTGAACTACGATAATCTGACAGGTTCATCCAAAATGAACGCCTATACGAAAAAACTGGAGGAACAGAAGAAAGAGGATGCCCTGCAGGAAAAGAAGATGCAGGAGAAACAGTTTGACGACCTGAAGGCACAGGAAACGGAACTGAAAAAGAAAAAGGAAAAGGAAGCCGGGGAGCACAAAGCAGAACCCAAAATGCAAAAACATTAAATCCGGAGGAAAAAGCATATGGAAAAAGCAATGGAGATTTTACGTGACAGACTGATGCAGGATTCTATGGAACTGTCTTATGACAGGATCGAAGAAATCCCGACATTACGCATGGTACTGGATGGAATAGGAGAAGAAGAGGGGGGGCTCGTTGTACTGGAACTGAGCCTGATCCCCATGGAGGAAAACGGCAGTACCGGTTATTATCATTTCATGACAGTTCTTGCCAGCAAGCTGGAGGCGTCACAGATTCCGTCCACCCTTGTCAGTCTGAACGAGATCAACGCGGAGACGCTGATCGGAAGTTATCAGGTGATTTCTGAGGCAGGAACAGTGGTTCATAAATATGTACTCCGTACGGAAGAAAGCAGTGAGGAGCAGACCGCTGAGGAACTGTACAACTGTCTGGTGGATGTGGTAGCTGTGATCAATAATGATTATGACAGAGTTCTTGGGAGTATTGAGGAAAAATAAGCCGGGGATATTCTGATTTCAAAATCTTATTGTAAAAAAATGAAGGGGAGAATTTGATATGCCGGAAATTGATGAGGAATTATATAACTGTATTGGTGAGGAAATAAAAAAAGAATATAAAACAGAGCAGGGAAGGGCAATGTTTTTGTCAAATCTCGCCTATCTGGCGGAGAAAGGGGAACTGTGTGCCAAAAACAGAAACACGGTTCTTACATTCCTCAGGGAATACTATGTGCCTTTGGACAGCAAAGGAAATTTAAATAAAGACCTGTGCGATCAAAGAATGAAAGGAATTGCCGGTTTCAGAGAGAATGTCTATGGAGGAATCGGTGTTCAGGTAAATACGGCTAATGGAAACCTTCCCCTGTTTCTGGAGAATATTGAAAACAATATCAGGGACAATGAACGTTCCGGCTATTATCTGAAGATGGATTCTCTGAATCGTGCTCTCAGTAAGGCACTTGGTGGTCGGGAGAGTGAGACAAAAGAATGGAAAGCACTCAAAAACTCTGATTACAGAACCCTGCCGGCCGTGGAGCGCTATGAGCTGGATAAGTATTCTGAAATCAATGCCTATATAAAAGAAGCAGAGACGGATGAAACAAGCTGGGTTGCCCACGGAGGGGACAGAGTACAATTAGAAAGTTATAAATTTCCTTTGGCAGGGGTGGACCTGACTCCTGAAATATTGGTATCGATTGTTACCAATTCGTTTTTCCATGCCAGTTGGGATAAGATGGATAAGGATGGCAATGAAATAATCTACCAGGGATGGGAAAATAATCCGGGCAGTGCAGGATTCAGAAAAGATCACCCGGAACTTAACGAAGAACTGAAAAAAATCGAAGTTCAAATGCTGCAGGAAGCCCGGGAAAATTCCTGGAGCTGGATGAAAGCGGATTCGGAAATCCGGTCCAGACTGACCGAAGAAGACAAAAATACGCTTTATTCAGATTATATCAGTACAGACTATGCTTCCGGATATTTTATGTCAGAAGTAAAAGATGATCAGAAAAAATCCCGTCTTTCCTTTGGCAGAAAAGGGTCCCGGGAGTTTCAGGATCTGGATACCAGCGTTGAAAAATTAAAAAAGGCTCTTGATGACATAAAAAAGAAGGGATTCTTAACGAATGAGGATAGGGGGAATATCAGCAATCTGTGTGATGATATCTCCAGACAATCAGAAAAATACGTGAAAGCAAAGCGGGAATATACGGTTACGAAAGGAAACAGCACCGTCACAAAAACCCGTGAAGATAAGGACTTTTCAAAAGTGACGCTTGCCCGGATCAGGTATGCGGAAAAAGCTGCGGAAGAGGCGGAAAAGCTGACTGATGCTTTTCAAAAGCTGGATGACCGGCGGTTTTATAAACTCGAAAATGAAAAGAAGGTGACCGGGGAAAGCGATAAAAAGTTCAAAAAAGAATTTGAGGAATTAGATGCTCAGATCGAAGAAGAACACCGGGAGCATCTGAAAGCCAAAACAGAGAAACTGGAAGATGACAGGAAAAAGGAAATCGAAAAGCTGATCGGCCGCCTTCCGAAAGGAATTTCGGGAAATGGAGTTCCTGTGATTCGGGAGGCCGAAGGGAGAAAAGGAACCTATGACAGTTTTACGGTATCAAAAGACTTTGCAGAGGCTGTTTTGAAATCCAACCTGAAGGACCGTGTAAGTTTTGAACCGATGGGTGATAATCAGTACCGGATGGCTCCAAAGCTTCCGGAACAGGGACTGAACGATCGCAATGAAAGTTTCTCTGTCAGAAAAAATTATAATTATCTGATAAAAGGAATCGCCCGGGAATGTTTTGAAAACCCGGAGAATCCAAAAGCCGGTGAAATCAATCTGAAGGAAGGATTACAGAGACTGGATGAAATCCATATAAAACTGGGAGAATACCATAAAAACAGAGAAGAAATTCCTGCGGTACTGCATATTCCCGAAGAGGACAGGGATGATTTTCTTCGTTTTATGGATGACGCAATTGATAATAAGTATATCTCCATGGGAGCGGTTCTGACCGGGATTTTCCGTAAGGCGGAAAAAGCTGATTCCGTCAGGAAGGATTCCGATGAATACAGGGGACTGGTTTCGGGCCTGGCAGAACTGGCTTCGATGGATCCTGCTGCGGAAAAGACAGTCTATCTGCCGGATGAAAACGAGACCGGCGTGAATCTGATCAATAACCTGAACCGGATGGAAAAAAATGAAGGGTTTAACGGAAAGAACAGAATCAGTCTTTCAGGAGATTTTGACCGGCAGCTTTTGGAGGCGGAGGAAAAGCTGGAAAATATCAGCAAAGAATTGAATATTACTCAGTTTGATAAGAAACAGGGAAATGGAGTTGTTGAACTTACCGGAGATGATCCCTACCAGTTGACCGGTGCAGAAATTGTTATGACAGTGAATCAGCTGACGGACAATGACTATAGATGGATCTGTGACAGTGAGGAAAACTTTAATCTGGAAGGGATTAAGAGGTATGTGAGAGAGTCCCCGTTTATTGAACATAACACGGAATGGAAAAGAATACTGGAAGAGAAAATTGCCGGCGTGGAAAATGACCCCGGTCAGAAAAAGAATGAAAATGACTTGCGGTCCGCGTTCCAGGAGGCAATGAGGAGCCAGAAAATCTATCTGGCAGGGAACAGATGGTGCTTATCTGCGAAACTGAGTAATGAGATCCAGTTGAGAGGAAGCAATGATCGGAAGGCAGAATCCGATCAGAAGGAGATATACTTAGCTCACGCAGGAACGGTCAGCTATCAGGGCCAGGAGTATATGATCACCTTTGAGGCAAAAGGCAGAACCGCTTCCGGGTGCGGACTCGGGAAACCGGGGATCGGAATTTTCTCGGACAGGAAAGAAATGTATTATACGTATCTGCTGAAAGAAGAAGGTTCCGGGAAATCCGCAGAGGATGAAAAAGAGGCGTCTCATAACAGGCAGAATTCATCGAAGGAATCTGTTGAAAAGGTGAACTTCCGGAACCTTGTAGGCGGAGAGAAAAAGGCAGCGGAATTCCGAAAGAAGAGAGAAGAGATCGGGGACATGAAAAAAGAAGAGCAGCATGTACGGCATAGCTGATGAATTGTTCAAAGAGGTGAATCGCCGGTCTTTGATGGGGGCGAAGGAAAGGGTCTGCCCGGGAGAGGAGTTTTTATGAAAGCAGGACTTGTATTGATCATCGCAGGGCTGGTTGCTGCCTGCGGCGTGGCTGGGTATCTGATCAAAGCGCTTACCGTGCTCGCGCCGATCGCGGCGGAGACAGATGACTGGGGGGCGCTCTTTGACCCCATGCAGTTACTGGATCCCGTCACCTGGATCATGGGGATCGCGGCCGTGGCCGTGATCGTTTTGCTGCACATCCTGCTGCATCCGGGCAGCTTCGGGAAAAACCGGAAGTTTTTGAAGGGCAATTCCAAAGACGCGGTGGATTCCGCGCTGGAAAACTCCCATTTCCTTTCGGAAAAAGAACGGGATGACCTGTTCCCCGCCAAACAGTTTACAAAACTCGAGGCGGAAAAAAAGGACGGTGTCCCCGTCTACGCCGTTTATAACACGAAAAAGCATGAACTGGACGTGAATCTGATGAGCCCGGCTCACGGAATCATCATCGGTTCCACCGGTTCCGGCAAGACGACCACGTTCATTAACCCCACAATCCAGATCCTGGCGAATACTTCGGCAAAGTCCTCCATGATCATGACGGACCCGAAGGGAGAACTTTTCCAGCTCCATTCCCGGATGCTTTCGGAGCACGGATATAAGACCATGGTGCTCGACTTAAGGGACCCCTACAGTTCGTTCCGGTGGAATCCGCTCGAGGATATCTATGACCGGTATCAGGAGTATCTCCATACAGGGGATGAGATCTACCGCCATACGGACCGTGTGAGCGACTATGAGCTCACCCTCCATGAGCCGGAAGAGGCCTATGAAGAGGCGGAGGTATGGTATGAATTCGAGGGTGCGGCGTACGCCGACCGGAAGGAACTGATCGCCCTCATAAAGACCAGGCGGCAGAAGATTTATGACGATCTCTACGAGGACTTAAACGACCTCATCAGTGTACTGTGCCCGATTGAATCGAAAGATGACCCCGTCTGGGAAAAGGGCGCAAAGAGCATTATCCTGGCGGTGGCTATCGGAATGCTTGAAGACAGTGAAGAGCCGGCTCTCGAGATGACCCGTGAGAAGTACAACTTCTTTAACCTGAGCAAGGCCATCGGCAATTCCGAGGACGGATATGCCGAACTGAAAAAATTCTTCGCCGGCAGGCCGAAGCTTTCCAAAGCCTGGACGCTTTCCCGGCAGGTCATGTCCGCACCGGACGATACCATGAATTCCTATATGTCCATTGCCCTCGACAAGATGTCTCTCTTTAATGATGAGGGCATCTGTGCACTGACGAGCGCGACCGATATCGATCCGAAGGCGATTGCGGCGGAACCGACCGCCCTCTTCTTAAAGATCCCGGATGAAAAGGATACGAGATATTCCCTCGCAGCCCTCTTTATCCTGAGTATCTATAAGGCGCTCATCAAGCTGGCCAGCTCCCGGGAGGACCTTTCTCTTCCGAGAAATGTGTACTACCTGATGGATGAATTCGGCAACATGCCGAGGATCGAGAAATTCGAGAAGATGATCACCGTCGGCCGGAGCCGGAAGATCTGGTTCGAGATGGTGGTGCAGTCGTTTGCCCAGCTGGAGAATGTCTACGGCAAGAATGTCGCGGAGATCATCAAATCCAACTGCGGCATGAAGATGTTTATCGGATCGAATGATATCGAGACCTGCGAGGAATTCTCGAAGCTCTGCGGCAACTACTCGGTGTCGGTGTCCTCCACCTCTTCCAGTATAGGAAGCTTAAAGGCCGGGGATATCAATGTCTCGAATTCCGTGCAGCAGCGGCCTCTCATCTATCCGTCCGAACTGCAGCGTCTGAACAATAAGAACAGCACCGGAAATGCCATCATCGTGACCTTCGGCAACTACCCGTTAAAGACCCGGTTCACGCCGAGCTACAAGTGCCCGCTCTATCAGACGGGCGCCATGGATCTTACGGAGGTGAAGTCCCACGCCTTCTTCGGAGAGGAGGTCTACTATGACCTGGAAGAGCGCAATTACCGCGTGGAGGAACTGAAAGCGCAGGAGGAAGAACCGGAAACGGAACCGGAGGAGCCTGATCTTCCGGAGGAGTCTTCCGGAGAGGAGGCCGGGGACATGTCCGGAGGTGACAGCGATTGGTTCCGGAATATAGAGAGAAGCGTCCTTGGAGAGGAAAGCCAGACGGAGGAATGAGGAAGCCGGGGTCCGGAGAATGGAATTGTCCTTGCTTTGATAAAGCGGGAATGATATACTAAAAAGAATAATTATGCAGAAGGAACCGAAGTCCGAAAGCAGAAGACCGTTTTATAAAAGACTGACTTTTAAGTTTTATGCTATCGCTGTGATCGCAGCGGTAGTTCTTCTGGTGTTTCCGCTTTTCCTTCTTCGGGATTCCATGAATTACGTGGTCTCGAATCTGATGCACCGGCAGCTCACGGTGGACCTCAATTTTCTGATGGATGAGTTTGAGGATCATACGGAGCAGACGGCGGACTGGAACCGCCGGGACGGGGCGCTCTATATCGGAGATCTTCTGGTGGGGGACGGAAGCCGGGAAAACGCGGATACCGTTCTTTTTTCCCATTGTGAGAGGATGACGGGATCCTATTATTATTCCTTTGTCAGGACGGAAAACGATGCGGATCTTCCGCCCGGAAAGGGGCACTACCTTCGGGTGGCCGGCTCCACGAAAGGGCGTCTCGGCGAGCGCATCGAGGGAACCTATATTGAGAAAACCGTGGCGGACCGGCTGGAGGCCGCAAAGGATGGCGAGTGCTTTATCGTGGCGGATGTGGCCGGGCGAAGGATCCGGACACTTTACCGGCTGGTACGGGACCGGGACGGGGAGATTGCCGGGGTGCTGGCCGCCGGAAGAAGCGAAGAGGAGCTGCACCAGTATATCCGGCAGCAGGAACGGACCGCCGTTTTCCTGATCATCGCGGTGATGCTTGCGGTTTTTGCCCTGCTCGGAATTTTTCTCCGGGTGCTGTACCGGAAGCTTTCGGCCATGAAGGCGCATCTTGACCGGATCGGGCACGGGGATTTCCCGGAAGAAAAGCTGATCTTACGGGGTGACGACGAATTAAGCGATGTGGCGGAGACCGTGAACGAGATGACGGCCTCCCTGCGGGAGAAAAAGCGGATGGGAGCGGAGCTTCTCGTAGCCGCTGACATCCAGGCGAAGCTCCTGCCCCGGGAAGAGGACAGTTACCTCCCGGAGGATGTCGTGGATATCGCCGCCGGGATGCGGCCGGCCCGGGAGATCGCCGGAGATTTTTATGATTATTTCATGGTCGGAGACCGGAATCTTTTCTTTATCGTGGCGGATGTCTCGGGAAAAGGTCTTCCGGCAGCCCTCTTTATGGTACGGGCGAAGACCTTAGTGAAAAGCTATGCACAGATGCTCCTTTCCCCGGCGGAGATCATGGAACGTACCAACCGTGCTCTCTGCGAGGGAAATGACGAGGAATTTTTCGTAACGGGCTGGCTTGGCATGCTCGACCTGGTGACCGGGGAACTCACCTATGTGAATGCGGGACATAATACACCGATGCTCGGGACCGGGGGCGTCCCCTTCTGCCCGCTTTCGTCCGGCGCGAATTTTGTGCTGGCAGGGTTTGAACGGGTGATCTTTAAGGAAGAGCACCGGAGGATGGCGCCCGGGGACCGGATCCTTCTGTATACGGACGGTGTCACGGAAGCGCTTAATAAAGACGAGGAGTTTTTCGGTATGGAAGGGCTTTCCGAAAGCCTTTCGCGTCATGCGGGATGCACCTCCGGAGAGATCCTCCGTGCTCTCGAAGAGGACCTTCAGGCGTTCCTCGGGGAGTCGGAGCAGAATGACGATGTTACGATGCTCTGCCTTCACTATCGGAAGAATATGGAGCACAGGTCCGGTCAGGGTGAAAAGGAATTTGCTGCCCTTACGGAAAATCTGCCGGAATTCCTTTCCTTTCTCGAGGAAAGGCTTTCCGAAACCGCTCTTTCGGAGACGGAACTGGCCGGCTTTCTCGGCGCGGCGGAAGAGATCTTTCTGAATGTCGCTCACTATGCCTACGGCGGTGCCGGGGGGATCCTCGGCCTTTCGGTCCGCGCGGAGAGCGAAGGCGCCGTGCAGCTTACGTTTACGGATTACGGGATCCCGTTCAACCCGCTTACAAGGCCGGATCCGGATACGGCCTCCGGGGCCGCGGACCGGAAGATCGGAGGCCTCGGGATCTATATGGTGAAGAATTTTGCGGATGATCTTTCCTACCGGTATGAGGACGGAAAGAACATCCTTACGGTGATCAAATATTCTGGTGACCGGGAGGAATCAGACAATGAATGAGGAATATATCTACCGGACGGCAAGGCGGCAGGACGGCGCCCATATTGACGAGTTCCGGAACGCCCTGGAGGGAATGATCGCTTCGGGTGCCCGGGAGATCATTCTCGATATGGGGGACACCATTCATTTGAGTTCCGTGTCTCTCCGGCTCATCTTAAAAATGCAGAAGACGCTTTCCCAGGAGGGCGGGCGGCTTCTTCTCCGGAATGTTTCGGAGAGTGTCATGGAAGTCTTTGACCTGGTCGGTTTTACCGGGCTTCTGTGTTTTGAGGACAGGCAATGAATACCCAGCAGAAGATCTGGAAGGGAACCGGTGTTTTTTTTCGGTCTCTTTTCCCGCTTTGCCTTTATCTTGTGATCCCGGGGGCTCTGTCGCTTCTCGGGAAAGGTCTTCGGGGTTTTGAGGGATCGACCGAGGCTTTCCTTCTGGAAAGCGGCAATTTCTATCAGATCCTCGGAACTGCGGTCCTTTTCGGGATCTTCCGGAAACGGGCCAGAAAGAGGGGGACAACGATTGAAGCGGAGACAACGATCGTGACGGACGGGTTTGACCGGAACCTGGCGCTTTTGTACCTGGGGCTCGGTTTTTTCTCCGCCCTTTCGGTTTCCGCCCTGCTGACGCTTCTGCCGCTTCCGGGGGTCCTTCGGGAGAGCTACGAGGAGGCCTCCGGCGTCATTTTTCAGAGAACGGATCTTTTCCTTGCGGCGGTGAACCTCCTGTTTCTCGCACCGCTTGTGGAGGAGATCATCTTCCGGGGCTACATGCTTTCCGGGCTTCTCTCCTTTTTCGGGGAGAAGGAGGCGGTGATCCTCTGTTCTGCCGTATTTGCGCTCTGTCATGTGGAGCTTCTGTGGATGGTCTATGCCTTTTTCATGGGAGTCCTCCTCTGTCGGACCGCGATCCGCAAAGACAATATCCTGTACGGGATCGTGCTGCACGGCGGGTTCAATCTGTTTTCCGTTGTCACGCTGGTCCTTTCGGGGAGCGCCTTTTTTGCCAACCGGTTCCTGGTCGCCTGCTACGGCCTGATCGGGATCTGTTCCGTCATGTTAATCCGACGAAAACTTCTTTCAAGGGAGGAGTGGTATTTATGAATCATAAGGGAAAACGATGTCTTGCGGGCGTCCTGCTTTTTTCGGTGCTTGGTATGAGTCTTTCCTTTGCCGCGTCGGCGGAGGAGATCCTTTACGGGGCCGCGGACGGCAGCATCCCGTATCAGAGATCGGCCGGGCCGGGAAGCAGCGTTTCGGGGATCATTGATGACAGCCAGGGAGCCGGGAGCGGCCCGACTGTGGAGACGGTTTCATTAAGCGAAGCTTATTATGATGAATTTGAATGCTATTCCGAGAGCCTCGGGGGAGCGGCGGTCATCTATTCCAATACCGGCAACAACAGTATCACGGACAAGAGTGTCTACGTGGACATTCCGGCCAATGTGAGCTTCCGGTTTGAAAAAGACGGCGTGGAGATGCCGTATGCCCCGAAAGCGTTTCTGACAGAGCGCGGGAGCTACCGGTTCCAGCTGACCGCGGTCAGGGATCCGGACCTGCCGGTTTCCGAGCAGACGCTTTATAAAGCGGTATTTAATTTCCGCATCGCGGAACGAACCAAACCCGCAAAGGAGCAGACCGCTGCCGGTACGGGAGGCATTACCTCCTATTATACCTTCCCCTCTGAGATTTTCGGGGAAAACAGGCTGCCGGAGACTGCGGCCGCGGCCCCGGAACCGGAGACCGCGGAAATTCCTCCGGAGACGGTCCCGGAAACAGAGATGTCCGTGCTGACCTTTGAAGAGGAGACGGAACCTGCCCCTTCGGAACAGGAGGTTGTGATCGAAGAGACTGCTCCCGAGCTTTCTTTTGATCCCCTGACAGGGCAGTACACGAAAGAATTTGAGGACGGTTCCCGGTTCCGCGCCAGTGTCGCTTCCGGCATGCCGGTAAACAGCGCCGTAACCGTAGATGCCGACGGGGTAAAGGGCGGCGCGGACCGGGTGAAGGTGTACCGGGACGATGAGGAGATGGAGATGCCGGAAGACGGTGTTTTCACGGAGCCCGGGGAATATGAGCTCCGGATCCCGACGGAAAACGGAGCGTATCATTACCGCTTCCTGATCTTTACCCATCCGGTGCAGGGCCCCGTCTCCCTTCATTTCCCGGAAGGGACCCTCATGGACTCCATTACCCTTTCGGGCGAGGAGACCGGGTATCTTACCGATTCGGACGGAAGGATCCATGCGGAGCTTTCCCTCGAGGGAACCTATGAGCTTATCTTTACGGATGCATGCCGGCAGCGTTATGAGACTGTGGTGGTGATCGACAATACGCCCCCTGTCGTCAAAGCTTCGCATACCGGAAAAGCGGTTACCTTAAGTTATGAGGATCCGTCGGACATCGCGCGGGTCGTCGTCGGAACGGACGGCGGGGAGTACGAGGAGTCTGTCCTCTATGAGCTCCGGGAACCCGGATCCTATACCCTTTCCTTCTATGACGAAGCGGGAAATGAGACGAGGATGGACGTCACTGTCCGGAAATCCGTGAATATCGCTTCGGTGATCGCGGTCCTTCTGATCATCGGCATCCTTTCGGCCGGTGTGGTCTTCTTCTGGAAGGTCCGGAATAAAGCAGTTATTAAGTAACGGAAATGGCCATGGCAGCAGTAGTAATTCTCGGTTTTCTGGAAACGCTTGTAAAAGCGCTTGAGAATACGGTCGGTAAGCTTCTCGCATTTGTTCTCGAAAAGCTTATGGGCATTATTCTTGGTGCCCTGAAAACCATTCTGACCGAGATTCTGTATACGCTGTGGCTCAATCTCTTTCAGGGGCTGCTGAAGATCATTTCCTTCCTTGTCCGCGTGTTTGATGTCATGAGCGGCCTTTCGAATATCCATGTGTCGGATCCAGGGCAGGAACAGACCGTGGATTTTCTGCAGTATGTGCTCCGGCAGAGTTCCGTGAGCCGCCTTCTGCTCGGGATGACAGCCGTGGCCATGGTTCTTGCGTTTCTCTTTGCAATTTATGAGACGGCAAAGAGCATTCAGGACACTGCGCTCTTACCGGAGGCCAGGCCCATAAGCCGGGTTCTTTCCGATGGATTGCGTTCCATGATCACCTTTGCGCTGGTGCCCTTTTTATGTGTCAGCTGTCTCGGGCTCTCTTCGGTACTTCTTAAAGAGGTGAAGATCTCCTTTGACGCGGTCATGGAGGAACGGGAGGCGCATGCGGCGTTCAGCGATTCGCTTTTTGAGATGGCGGCGGAAAGCGGACGGCTGGTGGAGAAATCTTCGGAAAAATACCGGGAGTTCTGGGAAGAGCCGGAACCGTATTTCAATAATGACCTGCTGAAGAAGCAGGAGGTCTATAAGCTCAATGAGATCGATTATTTTATCGGGATTCTTTCCTCCCTGGTGATCGCGGTGATCCTCCTCGGAGCCTGTCTGTCTTTTGTCCGGCGGCTCATGGAGGTCCTTCTTCTCTATGTCGTCTCGCCGTTTTTTTCGGCAACCATTGCCCTCGACGGGGGCAAAAAGTTTGCCGGCTGGCGCAATCAGTTTATCGGCGCCTTTTTCGGCTGCTTCGGCTCTGTTTTTGCCATGCGGCTGTATCTGATCCTCATTCCGATGGTGACATCCGGCCGTATTTCCTTTTCGTCCAATCCGGACGTGAATTATATTGCCAGAATTTTCTTTATTATCGGAAGCGCCTGGGCAATTTATAAGAGCCATGGCATGATCACCGGACTGATCAGTCCGGAAGCGGCGCAGGGCACCGGGGAGAGCATGGGTCTTGCCGCAGCTCTTTCCTTCGGTCTCGGAAAAAAGCTCGGGAGAGGTCTCGGACGCGGGATCGGAAAAGCATTTTCTTCTCCGGCCGGGGAAAAGGGAGGCAGGTAACGTATGTCTTTTGTATATCTTGGGCTGTTTCAAAGATGCGCAAACTATGTGCTGAATAAGATCCTGAAGCCGATCGTGGACTGGCTCGGGGATCTTCTGAATAAGGTGTTTACCTTCCTGGTGCAGAACATTATCCTGCCGGCAATCGAGCATATCCTTCTCCCGATTCTGAAAGAAGCAGGAGGTATGATCTTCAAAGCGGTATCGGGTGTCATCTATACGGTATTCGCCTCGCTCCTTGAACTCCTCAACAACATGAATGCCGTATTTGACGTGATCATCGGGATCACCGAGGTGGAGGTCGTGAAACCGGAAGGAACGAGAGAGTATATGACGCTTCTGGATCTTTTTTTCCGGGATACCTCTCTGTCCAAGCTGTTCTGGTATACCACGTTTATTGCGTTTGCGCTCTGTCTGCTTTTTTCCACGGTCAGTGTGGCAAGATCGGCCTTTGATCTGGAGTTTGAGGCGAAAAAGCCCGTAAGCCGCGTGCTGTCCCTGACATTCCGGGCCATGTTTACCATGTTTGCCATGCAGTTTTTTGTCTATGCGGTGGTCCGGCTTTCCGGCGCGGTCCTTTTAGCAATCAACCGGGCACTTCGGAATTCTCTTCCGGCGGGTAAAAAACCGCCGACGCTCGGAGGGATTATTTTTGCCATTTCGTCGCTGAATGCGGCAAATGAGGCTCATAAAAGTTTCAATCTGCCGAACGCGTCTCTGAACGATGCCATCAGAGCTCCCTTTTACGAGGGACGCGTTTCCCCGAAGGATTATAAGGCAGTTGAAAAATACTTTGAATACAGCAAGTTTGACTACACGGCAGGTTTTATTGTGGCGCTCTTTATGATCGTCATCATTACGGCCTGTCTCGTGATCTTTGTGCGGAGACTTTTCGACCTCGTGATCCTGTATGTCATGTCCCCGTACTTTGTATCGACCTATCCCTTAGATGACGGCAAACGCTTCCAGAAATGGCGCGATCTTTTCCTGGGAAAGGCATTTTCCGGGTTCGGGATGGTGGTGGCCATGCGGCTGTATCTGATGATGGTTCCCGTTATCATGACGGGAAGTATCTCCTTTCAGGGGGAACTGCGCCCCGGGGATAATGTAAGCCCCGAGTTTGACTACGTGGTAAAAACCGTTTTCCTGATCGGCGGCGCCTGGGCAATTTTAAAGTCCGGTCCGATGATCACGTCCCTCCTGAGTGAGGCGGCCGGAGGGCAGGAGGCCCAGGATGCCATGACCGGAACGGCACTCGCCATGCTGACGGGCGGCACCGCAGTGAGCGCCGTGAAAGCGGGCGGCGGCCTTCTTGCAGGCAAGCTCTTTAAGAAGAAAGAAGACGAAGGCCCCCATCAGTTCGTCAAGCCGAAAGACGAAAAGGATAAAGAGAAAGAGAACGACAGCCTGTTCAAAAAGGACGGAAAACCGAAGGCATTCAGCGAAGGAAAAGTCATAGGGAAGTCACTCGGCGGACTCTTTAAGAAATTTGAGTACGATGAGCTGGATAAAAACGGGAAAAAGAAAACCGGATGGGGTGTAAGCCTTGGCGCGCTCGGGTCGATCGGCCATTCGAAGGATGGCGTCGGGTTCGAACTTCTCGGCTGCGGTTATAAGCGGGCGAACGGAAAGACCGGCAGCGTAAAGATCCTCGGTGCCAACTGGAAGCGGAACGCGGAAGGCAATATGAAGTTCGAAGGCGTCCGGATTGCCCCGCTCGGGCTCGATGTCTCCAGGGATCATAAGACCGGAGACTTCCAGTTTAAGAAACTCGGGATCCTGGGTCTTAAGCGTGAGGCCGATCAGGACGGCAACTATTCCTGGACAGGCGGCAGCATCCTGTTCCAGAATAAATTCGCGGTGGACGAAAAGACCGGAGACCGGTATCTGCAGTCCTCTTCCAGTCTGATGGGACTCTGGAAGAGCGAGAAGTTTGCGTACGATTCCGAAAGCCATAAGAGTTACCAGACGCGGAATACGACGCTTTTCGGCCTGTGGAAGGACCAGAGATTTGAATACGATGCCGGCACACAGAAAGCATACCAGACATCGACTTCGGTTCTCGGAGGACTCGTGAAAAAACAGTATGCGCAGGATCCCGCAGACGGGCAGCTGCATACCCTGAACACCAGCGTGTTCGGCGTGGAGACCTACAGAAATAAGAAACTTGAGGAAGACAGACGGGATTATTTCAGAAAGGAGGGCAAATGAGAATCATACCGAAAAAAACCAGAGTAGAGATGGAGTTTTTTAAGGGAATCGGCGTTGTCGACGTGATCGTGCTCGGTGTGGGTCTCTCCCTGGCCTTTGCCATTCTGCTTTCGGATCTTCCGTTCCGGTTCATCTTTTTCACGGTGGTGCTGGTGCTTTCCGTCGGCCTTGTGGTGCCGCTCGACGATGACAAGGGATACATGTTCATCTACTACGGACTCCGGTATCTCGCCAATCAGCATCAGTTCGGCGGCGGGGGAAAAGCGCCTTCCGTGAAGTCCGTCACCCCGTTTTCCGGGATCAGCGGAAAGTATATCGAGTACGGGAAAAGCTACAGTGCGGTGGTCCTTCAGGTGCCGTCCGTGGAGTTCCGTCTCTTTAACGGGGCCCGGCAGGACCAGACCATCGACAATTACATGACGAGGATCCTTCGGGATACGGCGCAGGACGAAACGATTGCCCTTGTGAAGCTCGACCGTCCCCTCATTTACGATTCCTATATCGGGAGCGAGCAGCAGAAGGAAGACAATGTGAAGGAGTCCTATATGAACGGGCTCTTTACCGCTTCCGAACTCACGGACCGTGTCGGGATCCTGGAGGACCGGATCTCCATGATCCGGAAGATGAACGACCGGGAGCAGATCTTCGTGCCGTTCCACTATCTGGTGTTTTTCCATAAAGATAAGGAGCTCATCCTTTCGCACGCAAAGAGCGCCGCTCAGATCCTTTCCGGAGCGGATATGAAGTGTCATATCCTCGAAGGAGCGGAACTGGCCATTTTCCTGAAATATAACTACACCCATCAGTTTGACGAGCATGAGGCCTACCGCTTAAGCCCGTCCGAATATATGGACTGGATCCTTCCGAAGTCGATCCGGATGACCGCAAGAACGGTGGAGTATGACGGCCTCGTGACCCACAACCTGCGCATTACGAAATATCCGGTGCAGGTGGGGAATGCCTGGGCCAGTGAGCTTTTTAACCGCGCGGGCACCCGGGCGGTCATGATGCTGAAGCCGCTTGATAAAGTAAAGAGCATCCGGCAGATCGACCGCGCCATCGAAGAGCTCGGGGAGCAGGGATACCAGACCGACCGGGTCAGCAAGAAGATGGAGGTGGAGACCCATCTGCAGACCCTCGGAGAGGTGCTCCGTCTTCTGCAGGGCGACAATGAATCCCTTTTCTCCACGGATATCTTCCTGACTGCGTACGACTATGAGTATTCAGAGGAACTGTACGAGTACCGGAGGAAACTTTCGGAAAAGGAAAAGGGACTGAAAAAGCCCATAAGCCGGATCAAAAAGGCCATCCGGTCCGAGTGCGCCCAGGACGGATTCCGCTGTAACGACATGTTCATGCAGCAGTTTGAGACCTATGTATCGGCCTTCCCTTCAGCACTCGATGTGTTTGAAAAGAATTCCTATGCGATCCATTCGTCTTCCGTGGCGGCGGCCTTCCCGTTTGTCTATAAGCACATGATGGATGACGGGGGCGTTTATCTCGGAAATTCCGGCGGCGTGCCGGCCTTTGTCAATTTCTTTACGAGAAACAAAGACCGTGTCAACAGCAACATGGTGGTGATCGGACGTTCCGGTTCCGGAAAATCCTATGCGACCAAGTCAATCCTTGCAAATCTTGCGGCGGAGGATGCCAAGGTCTTTGTTCTCGATCCGGAGAACGAGTACAGCAGGATGGCGCAGAATCTCCACGGAAAGACCATTGATGTGGGAAACGCAACACAGGGACGGTTAAACCCCTTCCATGTCATTACAACGCTTTCCGATGACGAGGCGGATACCGCCGGCGCGCAGAACAGCCTGAACGTGCACCTGCAGTTTCTGGAGGAGTTCTTCCGGCAGATCCTTCCCGGGATCGATCCCGATGCGCTGGAATTCTTAAATAACCTTCTGGTCCGGGTCTATGAGGACCGGGGGATCGATCAGTTCACGGATCTTTCGAAGCTTACGGCCCCGGACTATCCGACCTTTGATGATCTGTATGACAAGCTCGTGGACGAATTCCAGATGACCACCGGCGAGTATGCGAAAAAGAACATCCGTGTCCTGACCAACTATATCTCCAAGTTCGCGGAGGGCGGCCGGAATTCTTCGCTTTGGAACGGGGAGACGTCGCTTGCGACCAGTGAAAACTTCATCGTGTTCAACTTCCAGTCGCTTTTAGCCAACAAGAACAATACCGTGGCCAATGCCCAGATGCTTCTCGTCTTGAAGTGGCTTGACAACGAGATCATCAAGAACCGGGAATACAACGAAAAGTTCCATGCGGACCGGAAGATCATCATCGTGATCGATGAAGCACACGTGTTCATCGATCAGAAGTTCCCGATCGCGCTTGACTTCATGTTCCAGCTGGCAAAGCGGATCCGGAAATATAACGGTATGCAGATCGTCATCACCCAGAACGTCCGGGACTTTGTCGGCACCGAGGAACTGGCGAGAAAATCGACGGCCATTATTAACGCGAGTCAGTATTCCATGATCTTCCCGCTGGCCCCGAACGATATGAATGACCTGGTGACACTGTATGAAAAAGCCGGGGCCATCAACGAGAGCGAGCAGGAGGAGATCATCTCAAACGGCCGCGGACGTGCCTTCATGATTGCATCGCCGACCGAACGGTTCAGTGTGGATATCGTGGCCGGAAAAGAAATCGAGGCGGTCTTTCAGTAAGAAGAGGTAACGGAACATGGCATATTTTGACAGTGCAAAAAACAGGGCCCTGTGGCAGGAGGAACTTTCCCGCCTCACCCGGGAACGGGAGAAAAGAGAGCGGGGCGAGGTGCCCGGCCTTCGGGGAAAGGTCTCCAAAACGGCGGGCAATCCTTTGGTGCAGCGGATCACGTTCGCGGAGCTTCTCCGGGAAGAGGAACGGGCCCTCGGAAAGGAAAAAGCAAAAAGAACCGGTGCTTTCCGGAAAGATCCGGGGCGTCTTGCCGCATCCGTTCCGTCTGAGAGGCGAAGGAAGAGCCTATGAGTTCCCTGACGGACAGTCTGACCGATGCGGAACTTAAGGAGCTGGAAGAGTTTCTTTCCGGGGATCCCGGCGGGGAAGAAGAGGCGGTGGATGATTTTGCAGAAGGGTTCTACGAGACCGTTCATCAGTCTCTTGGAAAGCTCCCGGTCTCCTATCTCCCGGAGGCAGGGTATCGCTACCGGTTTCCGGACGGAAACCGCATAACGCTTTCGGTGCCGGACGGCGGACGGACAAAGGACGCTGTGGAGATCACTGAATTATCCGATTATGTTCTTCTCAGCGTATCAATGAACGGAGAGGAAATTTTCTACGACGGGTCCGGAGAGTTTACGGAACCCGGAGAGTACACCCTCCTTCTGGAGTCCGTTTCCGAAGACGCGGCGAGGAAGGTCTTTACGGATTACGAAGCGGAACTTACCTTTACCATCGGGTCCGGATATCTCACCGGGGAGGGCGGATTCACCGCTCCCGAAGGGATGGTGATCAAAAGCCTCCGGAAAGATTCGTTTCCGGTGGCCCTTGAGAAAAATCTCCGTTCTGTGCCTCTTACGGAGGACGGGCAGTACACGGTGGTCTATGAGAAAGAGGACGATCCTTCCCTTACCTACCGGGAAGAGCTCATTCGGGATACGGTCCCGCCGGTACTTGGCTTTTCGGAGGATGTTTCCTCCGGCAGTGTCCGGGCTCCGGTGATCCTTCATCCGGCGGAAGAGGACACAATTGTTACCGTCATCCGGGACGGTGTTGAGATGCCGCTTACGGACCGGGGGATCACCTCGGCGGGCTTCTACATTGTGCAGGCGGAGGACCCGGCAGGAAACCGGACGGAGTATGACCTTGACGTCCGGCCGGGCAGAAAAACTTCCGGAACCCTATGGATATTTACAGCATTCGTGATCCTGCTTGTCGCAGTGCTGCAGATTATATATTTAAGAAAACACAGATCCATTCGTTAGACTTTTACAGAAAGAGAGGAAAGAAAAATGTTTAACAGATTTTTATTAGTGGTCAATGAAAACCCGTTCCAGGAGATGGCCAATCCGGTGATCGATCTGATCAACCAGCTGGTAGGACCGGCCCTCGGGATCGTCGGCGCCATCGGCGCCATCTACTGCATCCTTCTCGGCGTGAAGATTGCCAAGGCCGAAGAGCCTCAGGACCAGATGAAAGCCAAACAGGCCCTGAAGAACGCCCTCATCGGTTTTGTGCTCATCTTTGTTCTTCTCGTTGCCCTGAAGATCGGCATGCGGGTAATGTCCAACTGGATGTACGGACATAATTATTGATCTGACAGGATGAATGCAGAAAAAAAACGGAGAGTTCTTTTCTGCCTTCCGGTCCTTCTGATCCTTTTCATGCTTTCCGGGTGTTCCCCGATCCAGAAGACAGCGGAGCTCTTTACGGCAGAGCCGGTGCCCGAAGCGGAAACCAGGAGCGTTGAAGAGATCGTGCTTGAGCGTCATGAAGAGGCGGAAAAAAGCGAGATCCTGAAGTATGAGGAGTTAGCGGGCAGCAGAGCGTTTTACCTTCTCCCGGCGGGGGTTCCCCTGCCGGGAGGAGTCTGTTCGTTTACCTTTCTGGATTTTCTTTCGGAAGATACGACGGTCTATGCCTATCAGATCCTGTATGCTCTCGGGGATGAAACGGGCCTTGGCGGCATGGGCCCGTCCGGGAAAAAGGGACAGGATGATCCAATCGGGGCCAATATCCTCCCTTATGTCACGGAGGAAATGCGGAATACCGGCCCGTTCCCGCGGGAGGTCTATGGCCCCGTGAATCCGCTGGTCGGGTGGATCGCAGACCGTCTCGTGACGATCCTCATGACCTATAATTTTCGGACGGAAGAGTATCAGGTGCTTTTCCACGATGTGGAAAAAGTGGAGCCGCATTACATCCTGGATGTCGACAGAGACGAGAACGGAAAGCCGGTGTCCGGGTCCGAGAATGTTTCCCTCCGTCTTGATAATGAGATCGCGTCTTTTAATGAGGGAAGACTCGATCTGTCTCAGATGAAGGCCGTGCGGATTTCCTCCGGGGAATATGCGCTTTACTATAAAGAACATATTTACCGGATTGATCTTTCCGGAACGGTGAAAGAGGAGAGATCCGTTTCCAAAGACCTTGCCTATGCGATGACGGCCGGTTCCTACGGGGAAGCGCCGGAGCAAAAGGAAAATGAGCTGTGGCATGTGGAGGAATTTCTCACAGATGCAGACGGAACGGAATGGCTCCTTTTCCAGTGTGTCAATGAGGAGGAAATGGCGAAGGAGGAATCCGAAACAACAGTCTCTTCCGTCCGGCAGTTCCTTCTGACATCCGATGAGGAAAAGGGGACTCCGTTTTTTACCAGTGAAAATCTTGCGGTGAATCGGCAGATGGATGCCTTCCTCCAGTCCGACTGGACCACGGTAGATTTTGGACAGTGTCAGGGAACACCCTCCGAAAAGGAAATTCTTGAGGCGATCGGCTCCGTGGATTCCATCCGCAGCAAGTTTCCGGATCAGTATGATCCCTATACCATGGAGCGGGAGAATCCCGACCGGATCTTCCGGCTCTCGGTTCCGGATGCCGGGGGTCACCGGTTCCTTCCGGGAGGGGAAACGACTCTCGATCCCGGGTGGGACTGGCATGTGGCCGTGGAGGAGAAAGTCGGAACGGAAACCGCGTATTCCGATGCGTATCTCGGTCCGATGAAGGATCCCTTCCTCAATTTTATCCATGAAGAGGAATATGAGCGCCATGTGCGGGTGACCTGGGAGATCGAAGTGGAAGAGGAGATCACCAATCCGGACGGTACGAAAGAGATCAGAAAGGTCTGGAAGCCGCAGAGCATGGAATATACGGATTCCATGAAGTTCACCTTCGCAAAGTACTGTCAGCTCCCTGTGGAGAAACTTTCCTGGTACTGGAATGTGCCGTATGAGGGCGCTCTTTCTGCGGCCCCGTATCAGGGGATCGTGCAGTGGAATGCGACAGATCCTGATCCGTTCCTTCCGGGCAATCAGGGAAATACCCGGCTCCGCTGGGATGCCTATAGTGCCTCGTGCTTTAAGGTGCCGCTTCCGGAGGACGGAACCCACGGCCTCACGATCCCGTATCAGACGGGTTTTGTATACCTCGAAGAGGAATCCTTTGACGGTCTTTCGGAGAAGATCCCGGTTCTCTATACGGAGGATCCGATCGTCATTAACATCTTTTATAATTTTGAAAAGAATCAGGGCGCCGGGGACCGGAAATGGCCGGAACCTTTCACCGTAACCAAACGGGATCTCAGCTATAAAAAGCAGACCAATGACATGCGGGAAATCGTCCTTAATTTAACGGAAGGATCCCTGCGGCTCCGGAAAGAAAGCGGGAGTCCCTGGGTCTATGCGGCAAGTCTTGCCGAAGGGCTGACGAAATGCTACGCCGGAACAAAAGAGGAGATGGGAAAGGTCAGGGGGCCTGTACGGATCTGGCCGTATCCGTGCCTTCGGATCTATGGCGCAAAGGACGGAGAGTCGCTTTTTGTCTTCGGGTTCCGGAGTCAGGAGACTACGTTTGAGGCGTCGGATCTTCCTTTTGCCAGAGTCTATCAGGTGAATCTTTTTGATGAGGAAAGCTGTGAAAACATCATCCTTTCCGCTCTGGAGAATCCCGAAAACGAAACGTACCGGTGGGATCTTCTGAACACTCCGTTCAATACCCCGGAATCTGATGCGGCATGGGAGAGCTTCTGTCAGTGCCTCGGACTGGGAAAGGAAAGTCCGGCTTCCTGGAGAACGCTTTCGGAGATTCAGACAAAGATTCTCAGGAAATGGTCGGGAGCCATGAAGTTCCTGACTCTGTGTGACCTTCAGGGATCGGAAAACCGGATGGCAATCGTCGGGGAGACCCTTGCCGCGAATTCCGTCACAGAGCTGGAGTCGATCTTTGTAAAGTATACAAAGATCCACGTTCCGGAGGAGGATGAACCGGAGCCGAAGGGCAAAGGGGAGAAACCGGAAGATATAGAGCGGAGCCGCAGCGTGGCACTGGAACAGTGGCGTACCCGGATCCGCCTCGCAAAGATCAGAAAACTCCGGGAATCGAAATATCCGCCGCTTGTGGAAACCGCCTGGGAAGAAGAACTGAAAACGATCCTCAGAGACATGGGAAAGGAAACGAATGATAAAAAAGACTGACAGCAAAGGAGGTACGGATTCCATGAAGAAAGGTCATCAACAGCCATACAGGAGACTTTTGGCAGCGCTTCTTTTCATCGTGCTCGGCGCCCGGGCAGCAATGGCTCAGGTACCGTATCCCGGGGCAGTCCCGGAGGGCGGCCTCCACGGATGGCTGCAGAACGGCGGATATTACTGGTATTATGATGAGAACGGGCAGCAGATCGTGGACGGTTTTTCTCCGGACGGGTATTATCTTGATTGGGACGGGCGGTGGAGATACGAGGTCATCGAGCTCCTCGGTCAGCAGTATAAGACGCCGGACCGCTATGCGGCGCCCTCGGATTACGGGGATTTTTCCAAAGCCTTCCGCGGGGATACGGAACGCCTCTGGAATTCCCTCCAGAGAAGTGTCGGGACGTCCCGCCTTCTGAAAGTAAGCCCGGACGCCATCACCTATATGAGCCGCAACCAGAATAATCAGGGCAAAGTCCTTCTGGGACTGTACCGGGAGGAACGGACGAACAGCTGGAGACTTCGTGTTGCGACGTATCTCGGTGACCGTTCCGGCAATACCTCTCTGATGTCCACCTACGACGATACCGTGTTCCGGTATCTTCTCTCCCGGGTGAGCCATGTCCCTGCCTATGCAGCGGATGCTGTTTATCAGAGCTGGCAGGGTACCAATGCCTACGGCATTGCCATGGACACCCCCATCCGGATCGGAGACGTCACAATCACCCTGAAAGTCGTGAACGGCGCCGCCGACTATTACATCACCCGGGGAAACTAAAAAGTTTTTATCCTTTTTTTTCATAAAACGTATATATACATGTAACAGGTTTCATGTTACGATACAAACGAAAGCTTTAATCTGATAAGAAAACAGAGGGAGATAAAAAATGCAGATTACGAATGAAATGAAAGAAAGAGCTATGAAAGCTTCTTCCGCCGAGGAACTTAAGAAGATTGCAGAGGAATACGGGATCACGCTTTCCGATGAGGAAGCAGAGAAGTGTTTTGTCTTCGCGCAGGACGGAGAGCTTACCGATGAGGAACTCGACATCGTGGCCGGCGGAAAAAGCAGGAAGGATCCTGACCCGAAGTACAAGAACGGAACGCATTTATGGCTCGGATATTTTACCACGCAGAACTATCTGGAAATTGAGGTGGTGAATCCTGAGTTTTATGTACCGGGAGAGGGCTGGCGCTATTTAGTGCAGCCGGTCGGATACGACTTTATGCAGAATGAGTATCTTGAGACCAGAAAATACGTTCATACCTCTGATCCGGGGCACGGATGGCACGACTGATTTTTTCGGAATGCCATATCTGAAACAATTGACAGCGAAGTTCCCTTCCAAAAAGGAAGGGAACTTTTATTTATTATTATATGTAAAAACTGCCGGGACTGTGTTATAATGCCAAATTGGATGAGAATGTCAGGAGGAATGACATATGAACTACAATAATTTCAAAGGATTACAGCTTTCAGCTCTCGGTTTCGGGACCATGCGGCTCCCGGTGACTGCAGACGGAGCAATCGATAAAGCACTGACGCAGGAAATGGTGGACGCACTCCTTCTGGGCGGCTGCAACTATCTGGATCTCGCGTATCCCTACATGGACGGAAAGAGCGAGACCGTGATCGGAGAGTGCTTAAGAGGAAAAGACAGAAGCACCTTTTATCTTGCGGACAAGTATCCTGGGCATCAGCATTTCATGCCGCTTACTCCGGAAGAGGTATTCGAAGAGCAGTTAAAGAAGGTGGGGACCGACTATTTTGATTTCTATCTCCTTCATAATGACAATGACTCCTGTTATTACCACTATCCCGACGAGGAATACGGAATCGTCCGGTATTTCGATGAACAGAGAAAGAAAGGACGCATCCGTCATCTCGGGTTCTCGAGCCATGCTTCTGAGGGGTGTTTCGAGCGCTTCCTTTCCTGGTGTGAGGACAGGGGATATGAGATGGAATTCTGCCAGATCGAGCTCAACTACCTGGACTGGACGCTGCAGGATGCCGCGGCCAAAGTGAAAGTCCTCAACGAAAAGAACATTCCCATCTGGGTGATGGAGCCGGTGCGGGGCGGAAAACTCGCCTCCTTCTCCGAAAAAGATGCCGCTGTCATGGAGGCATTTGAAACGGGAAAGAGTGCGGCTTCGTGGGCCCTTCGGTGGGCTGCCGGGGTACCGGGCGTCGTGGTGACGCTGTCCGGCATGAGCAATATGGCACAGGTACAGGACAATCTCGCGACATTTTCCTCCCTGTCTCCGCTTTCCGGGGAAGAGGAAGAGGCACTGTTTTCCATTGCCGAAGGCATGAAGGATGACATCCCCTGCACCGGCTGCCGCTACTGCGTGAAGGCCTGCCCGCAGGGAATCAACATTCCGCTGATGATGCGCCTTGAAAACGAGATCCGGTTCCAGGCCACCTTCCAGCCCGGCATGATCGTTGCGGGACTTGCGGACGGACAGAAACCGTGGGACTGCCTTCAGTGCGGTGCCTGCGCGGTGAACTGCCCGCAGGGAATTGACATTCCGGAGGTCCTTTCCGACCTGACCGCGCGCTTAAAGGCAGCCCCCGACTGGGTGGAGATCTGTCGGGAACGGGAGGAGATCAGGAGGAAGTCCATCGGATGATCATTACCAAGACACCGTTCCGCATGTCGTTTTTCGGCGGCGGGACCGATATGCCTGAATTTTTCGCGGAACACGGCGGGGCCGTGCTTTCCACGACGTTTGATAAATACTGCTATGTGACCGTGCGCTCCCTGCCGCCGTTTTTCGACTATAAAACGGAGCTTTCCTACGCAAGGATCGAGCGGGTGTCGGACCCTTCGGAGCTGGAGCATCCGGCGGTACGAAACGCCATGCTGATGACGGGGGTGCGCGACCTCCGCATCACCTATGAAGCGGATCTTCCGGCGCGTTCGGGTCTCGGAACCTCCTCTTCCTTCGCCGTGGGCATGCTGAATGCCTTCCATGCGCTTAAGGGAGAACACCTTTCCAAAAAAGAACTGGCCGATGATGCCATCTGCCTCGAGCGGGAGCTTTGCCGGGAGGCGGGCGGCTGGCAGGACCAGATCGCGGCTTCCTTCGGCGGATTCAATAAGATCACCTTCGGGCCCCGTGCCGGCGGCAGCGAAAAGGGGTACAGCTATCAGGTTTCCCCGCTTCTGATGAGCGAGGAGCGAAAGAAAAGGCTGAACCGGAACCTTCTCATGTTCTTTACCGGATTTACAAGGCTCAGCTCGGATATCCAGAAGGCCAATGCCGGCGGCGGAGAAGAAAAAGAAAAGCGTCTCCTGACCATGCTTTCCCTCGTGGATGAAGCGGAGAGAGTGCTGGTGGATGATCGGCGGGACCTTTCGGATTTCGGGCGTCTCCTCGACGAGACGTGGCGGCTGAAGCGGGGCACGGGAAAGAGCGTGACCACGGAAGGCATCGACGCGATCTATGAGGCGGGGCAGAATGCCGGCGCGCTCGGCGGAAAGCTTCTCGGTGCCGGCGGCGGAGGATTCATGGTGTTCTATGCGGAACCGGAAGCCCATGACCGCATCCGCGCCGCCATGCAAGACCTGATGTACATCCCGTTTTCCTTCGAAGAAAACGGCACCCAGATACTATACGAGAAAGCTTAACCACCCACATGATCACTACCCCACATGATCTGCGTGAAACGGCTGCGATGTGAAACGTCAACCCATATGCAGCAAGTGCAGCATTATTCCACATGATCTGCGTGAAACGACGAGCACGTGAAACGCTATCTCAACATGATCTGTGTGAAACGACGAGCACGTGAAACGCGGCTTGCCGTGTTTCACAGCGCAGTTGTTTCACACAGATCATGCGCACAGCTGTTTCACACAGATCATGCCCCCCCAAGGAATTTTATGAAAACAGTAATAATGGCCGGCGGAAAAGGCACCCGCATCCAGAGCGTGGCCTCCGATATCCCGAAGCCAATGATCAAAATAGAAGGAAAACCCGTCCTCGAGCGGGAACTGGAATGCCTCCGGAGCCAGGGCTTCACGGACATCATCATGACCGTAAGCCACCTCCGGGAACAGATCATCGACTACTTTGGCGACGGTTCCCGGTTCGGAGTATCCATCAAATATTTCGAAGAAAACGTACCTTTAGGAAATGCGGGAGCATTATTTCGATTACAATCGGAACTTACAGAAGATTTTCTCCTCCTGAACGCCGATTCCATCTTCGATATCGACTTTCAGCGCCTGACCCGGTATCACCGGGAAAAGGGCGGCCTTGCCACCCTTTTCACCCATCCGAACTCCCATCCCTATGATTCGGGACTCGTGATCACTGGGGCAGACGGTGCCGTGGAAAAGTGGCTGACAAAAGAAGACGCGCGTCCGGAATTTTACGAGAACCGTGTCAACGCCGGGCTCCATGTCCTGTCCCCGCAGGTCCTCCGGCTCGCTTTTGAAAGAAAGCATCCAGGCGTGGAAATGCCGGAAGACTTTGATGCCGAAATGATTGCTCCGGGTGCGAGTGCACCGG
>JAZUHZ010000153.1:0-9257 GCA_045642005.1 Candidatus Avilachnospira sp. | reverse complement strand
TTCTCGGCACCGGAGAGAATGTAACGGTTCCCGGAGGAAGAAAGTACCCATGAAGAAATTATTCACGACAATCTGGCAGGCTTTTTATCCGCTCCTCATTGAGACAGCGGTGAATCTCCTTGTCACTTTTGCCGCCGTGATGTTCTTTGCAGGGCTTTATTACCGGGAGACAGGGCTCCTTGCAGTAACAGGCGCCGCGGGTTTTCTGGATTCCAATCTGCTTTTTCTCACGGGAATCGTCTCCCTTTTTATCATCCCCGTCTATATGCTTCTTGTGAAAAAAGATGCGGTAAAGTACGGGGAGGAGGAGATTCCCGTCGCGAGAAAGCCGCTGACAGTGCTTTTCTGCATCGCGGCGAGCGTCGGAACCGCTCTGGCGGGCACTCTTTTCATGAAGCTCCTCGGGGTATTCCGTCCGGAAATCGGATTTGAGGAGTACGCCAGTATATTTGACAATACGGCGCCGCTTGTCATGGCAGTCGTGACCCTGATCCTGACCCCCCTATGTGATGAGCTTCTGTTCCGCGGGCTTTTCTTCCGGCGGATCAGCCGGGTCTACGGATTCTGGCCGGCGGGACTCATTTCCTCCCTGTTCTACGGGATTACCTTTGGGGATCTTTCCCAGGGCATTTACGGATTTGCCATGGGGCTTGTGTATGCGTATGCGTTCCAGAAAACCGGAAAGGTGTGGATCCCTGTGGTGATGCATATGGCTTCGTCTACGTTTATCATGCTGGTGGATGCTCTGACCGAAGGTCTCAGTGCGTTTTCCCTTCCGTTCCATGTGGCGCTCAGTGCTCTCGGAGCAGGCCTGGGAACCGCCATCCTCGTGGCATCCCTTTTCTATCTCAGGAAGTATCAGATCCCTGCAGCCGCTTCGGAAGAAGTCCCGGAGGCGGAAGGCAGCGGGTCAGAATAAGACAAATGGTTTCAATCATGCATTGCGACGACAGCGTACTGGATCAGGAGATCCTTCGGGAAATGCTTCTTGACTATGCTGCCGAAAGCGGGAAGGAACTGAATATTACCCAGTATCTGTCCGGAGCAGAACTGCTGTCCGCCTACGATGGCGGGGTAGCAGCCAGTCTCTGCATCCTTGACTACGTCATGCCCGAAATGAAGGGCGTGGAAGTCGCGGAAGCACTTCGGGAAAAAGGATTTGACGGGTTTATTATTTTCTTAAGTTCCACAGATGAGTATGTCATGGAATCTTTTGAAGTAAAGCCTTTCTACTGTCTGATGAAGCCGGTGAATCCGGAAAAACTGAAGCATGTGCTGGACAGCGCCATCGCGGAGCTCGAAAGAAAGAACGAAAAGACGATTCTTCTGAAGACCGATGACGGAGAACGGTGTTTCCGTATCTGCGATATTCTCTATATTTCCCGTTTTGACCGGTCCGCGCAGTATGCGGTATCCGGCGGGAACGTTTACAATACGCTGAAACTCCGGGCCTCTTTCCAGGATGCCGTAGCAGGGGTCTGCGAGGAGGACGGTTTTGTCATGATCGGCACCATGGTGGTGAACCTGGATCAGATTGATTTCATCTCCAAAGATGAGATCATTTTCAAGGACGGCACCGTGTTCTCTCCTCCGGCAGTTCATTTAAAAACCATCCGGGCAAGACTCAGCGAGTTCTGGGAGATGAGGTCGGGGCGGAACCTGATCAAAGTCTGAATAGCAGAAAGGCAGGAAGATCCATGAATCTCTGGCAGAAGCTTATGAACTGGGTATGCTATTGCGGCGTGACGAAAGAGGAGTATGATTCCGTCAAACCGGCTGTGTATGTGAGAAACTTTGAAGTGTGGAAATATCTGAACGTGTTTCTGCTTGCCGGTTATCTCTTCCTGGCCTTTATGCTCAATATGCTGGACGGGTTCACCTTTTCCACGGTGGCCGAGATCATCATCGCTCTGTATCTTTCTGTTGTCTGTTTTCTTTTTTCCTATGTTTTCCGGAAAGAGGCCATCGCTGCTCAGTACACGATCTATGTCACGATGGTCGTTCTTTTCCTGGTATCCACTTTTATCGAGGTTTTCCAGCCGACCGCCGATTCGGTGGCCTTTTACGTTCTTCTGATCACGCTTCCGATGTTCATGCTGGATAAACCCTATTTCATGATCATCCTTCTCTCGGGCGCTTCTGCGTTTTATCTCCACATGACCCATCTTGTAAAGCCGGAAATCGCATTCCGCCACAATATGGTCTTTACATGTTTCTACTGTTTCCTCGGGATCTTTATCAATTTCTTCTATAATTCGATCTACATACGGCAGCTTCTTCTGCAGAAACGCGACCGGGAACGTGTCGACGAGGTAAAGACGGCGGGAGAAGTATCTCTTAAGCTCAACAATGCTCTGAAGAAAATGAGCGAAAGTACGCTCGAACTCCTCGGAGACGTGGTGGAAGAGCGGAACATGGAGAGCGGAGAGCATATCCGGCGCGTGAAGGGATATACCTATATCCTGGCCAACCGGGTGATGCAGGACCTGCCGGAATATCATCTGGATCCTTATACGGTGGATCTGATCGCCTTTACCTCGGCGCTTCACGATGTGGGAAAGATTGCCATTACCGATGCGATCCTCTGCAAGCCCGGAAGGCTTACAAAAGAAGAGTTTGAGATCATGAAGACGCACTGCGAAAAAGGTGTCGGGATCCTTCGGAAGATGGAGAATCAGTGGAGTGATGAATACCTGGACATGAGCCTTGCCATCTGCCTGAATCACCACGAAAAGTGGGATGGAAACGGCTATCCGAGAGGACTTAAGGGAGATGAGATCCCGATTGCCGCCCAGATCGTTTCCGTGGCGGATATCTACGATGCTCTGACCACAAAGCGCGTTTATAAGGATGCCTACAGCCCGGAAGAAGCCATGCGCATGATCTTTGCCGGGGAGTGCGGCGCCTTCTCTGAAAAACTTCTCTCCTGTCTGAAAAAATGCAGAGATGAGTTTATGGAGTGTGTCCGCAGACAGTCCGTTCCCGCCGCTCCGGATCATGACTTTGAACTGATCTCCAAATCCAATCCCGATGAGAGCTTTGTGATCGGTCTTCATGACAGTGACCGGAACCTCCGGGAAAAGCTCAGGCTCGACGAGGAACTGTCCGTCATGGAAAAGCTCTCGGAGACGGTATGCTATATCTGCTATGTCAATATGCGTACCAATGAGGTGAAGCGCTTCAAGGCAGATGAACAGTTTTCAAAGATCATAGAGAGCTACGGTGACGGCCTCAGATCCTATGAGAAATTTGACCTTCTTCTGAATTCCATCATCGTAAAAGAGGACTATGATGCCTTCCGGGCCGCTACGGAACGGGAAAAGGCAACGGCGGAGCTGATGGAGAAGGGCCATGTGACCACGGACTTCCGGATCCGTCTGGATGACGGCATCCATTACTGCAGAATGAAGATTTCTCTGGACCGGAATCATCCGGACGCGGTCGTGATCGGTATTTCGAGAAGAGATGAGGAGCATGTGCTCGAGGAGAAATATCTGCGCCTGAAGACAGAGGTGGAAAACGCCCGCCGGGAGAAGGAAAACCGGGAGATGCTGGAAAACCGTCTGGCGGTGATCGAGTGCCTGAGTTCCAATTACGATTATGTCTGCACGCTGAATATCGACACCTTTGATGTGGTCGTCTACCGCGCCGCCGACTGGGTGCGTGATATGTTCAAGAATCTTGAGGATATCGTCAAGCTTCCCGAAGTCCGGGATGCGGCCTTAAAGGGCATTATTCATCCGGAGGATTTTGAGGCATTTAAGGAAGGCTCCCTGCATGAGAATGTGATGAAGGGACTTATGAAGAACGGTGTCTACAATGTAAATTACCGGGCCTACAAATACGGAAAACTGATCGATTATCAGACCCGGTACACCGTCGACAGGAACAATCCGAAACGTATTATCATCGGTCTTCACTGCATCGGAGAGCAGTGATCCGGAAGGCAAAAAAAGGATGATCCGCTTCCCGGCGGATCATCCTTTTATTTATTACAGCTGCGTGAGCTGTTCTGTGGTAGCGGTAATGGAAGCGGACCGGGCATTTCCCACAAGATCCGTGAAGTGGATTTCCATGTGGTCATCCGCCATTTCGAAGGCAACGATGCCGTTTTCCTTATCGATGGAAGTCGGGAGGACTTTCTCACCGCTTTCCGTTGTGGCGCAGAGAGAAGCCCAGTCGACCCCGGAAAGGGTATCGGCAATCTTAAAGGTCAGCACGCCGTTTTCGATATGGCAGCTGGTTTCGTCCACCGCGGGCGGCATATCGTCGAGAACACTGACATCGGTGTACCCGACGGACCGCATGCCGTTTATTGCTTCGGCCTCCACATAGAAGGTACCGTTTTTGGTGACTTCCGCGGTGTAGCTGCTTCCGGATTTCTCAAATTCGAGCGGCTCGGAATCAATCGTCACACTGACTTCCCGGAGCGGAAGCAGGCAGCTTACCGTAAATTTTGCCACGGCCGACCGGTAGTCACCGGTATTTCCCACATTGACTTCGATCTTCGGGGTGGCAGTCACCAGAATGAAGATGATCCCGTTTATGATCAGGTACGGAAGGACAAAGAAGAGAAGCGTCCGTACGAATTCACTGGAAAACTTTGATTTTTTTACTCTGACGCCGCGGGCATCATACAGGATGCTGGGACCTTTTTCGGTGTCCCGGGAGACTTTCACGGTGTGCACGGCCTGCCGTTTTCCGGAAGACGGGCCCTGTACGCGCGGTGATGCCTCAAATCGGCGGATCTCATTGTCGTGAACGGTCATAAGCACCTCCTAACCTTTGGATAATATCAGAAATCCGGATTTATATCAAGACTTTTATTGACGGGATGCCTTCCCCGGGTTATAATATTTTCGTCAATGATCTGAAACCCCTTTTCGCAGCTCGCGAAAGATCGCCAAAAAACAAAACCGGAGAAAAAATGAGAGAAAAACTTGAAACACTGTCGATGGTGCAGCTTCGCGAATTTGCGAAAGCCGAAGGCATCAAAGCATCAGGCATCCGAAAGAACGAACTGATCGATCTTTTAGTGGAGGCTGCCGAAAAGAAACCGGAGAACAAGCCCCAGGAGATCCATTCCCAGGCGGCAGTATCCCGGGAGGAGGCAGAGGCTTCCCGCGCCCGCGCCATGGAAAATCCGCGCAGACCCCAGTCGAAGAATCCGGCGCAGAACACACAGAAAAATGCGCCCGGAAACGGAAAACAAAGAAAGTCCGGAGAGCGCAGAGAAAAACAGCCGGAGAATAAGCCGCAGCCGCAGCACGAACAGCAGGCATCGGCGGAGTCAAAATCCGGAGAAGAGGGAAAGGCTCCGGAGCAGTCTCCGCAGGTAAAGGCAGCGCTGAATGCCATCGCCCGGGATGAGATCCCGACAGATATCCGGACCGGCCGCCCGATGTTCTCTCTGGAAGTGGGGCAGCAGAAGCCGGAGATCCTGGCCATTGATTCAGGCCTCGAGGCCAATGGTATCCTCGAAGTGCTGCCGGAAGGCTATGGATTCATCCGCTGCGAAAACTTCCTTCCCGGAGAAAATGATGTCTATGTGGCGTCTTCCCAGATCCGGCGATTCAACCTGAAAACAGGGGATATTATTCGCGGACACCGCCGGGTGAAGACTTCCTCCGAGCGGTTTGCCGCGCTCCTTTATATCACCGGGATCAATGGATATCCGATCATTGAGTCGGAGAGAAGACCGCAGTTTGAAAATCTTACGCCCATCTTCCCGAATGAGCGCATCGTCCTTTCGGAAGGCGACGGAACACCGCTTCCTTTACGGGTAACGGATCTTCTGGCTCCCATCGGTAAGGGACAGCGCGGTATGATCGTGTCCCCTCCCAAGGCCGGAAAGACCACGCTGTTAAAGCAGATCGCAAAAGCCGTGAAGAGGGACAAGAAGATGCACCTCATCATCCTCCTGATTGATGAAAGGCCTGAAGAGGTCACCGATATGAAGGAGGAAGTGGAGGGAGAGAACGTGGAGGTGATCTACTCCACCTTCGATGAACTTCCGGAACGTCATAAGAGAGTCTCGGAAATGGTTATTGAGCGGGCGAAACGCCTGGTGGAGTACGGAAAAGACGTGACCATTCTTCTGGATTCCATCACAAGGCTTGCTCGAGCCTATAACCTTGTGGTTCCGCCGTCCGGGCGTACGCTGTCCGGCGGTCTGGATCCGGCAGCGCTCCATATGCCGAAACGCTTCTTCGGTGCGGCAAGGAATATGCGTGAGGGCGGATCCCTGACGATCCTGGCTACGGCTCTCATTGATACCGGCAGCCGGATGGATGACGTGATCTATGAGGAATTCAAAGGGACCGGCAATATGGAGCTGGTGCTTGACCGGAAGCTTTCCGAGAAGCGGATCTTCCCGGCCATCGATATCCTGAAATCAGGGACCCGGCGCGATGATCTTCTCCTTACGAAAGAGGAGCTTCACGCGGTGAATACGGTACGCCAGAGCTTCGGTTCCCTGAAACCGGAAGACAGCGCTTCGGCGGTACTGGACCTGTTCTCCAGGACGAAGAACAACCAGGAATTCATCGTCATGGCGGAAAAGATAAAATACTTCTGAAAATGACTTGCAATCCCAGGGGGAATATGATATAGTCTTATGGTTCATGGCGGTCGGAAATCGCCAAAGATGAGAGGAGAAAGAGATGAAAGAAGCAATTCAGCCCAAGTACTATCAGGCAACAGTTACCTGCCATTGCGGCAACACATTTGTAACCGGTTCCACAAAACCGTCAATCACCGTCGAAGTATGCTCCAAGTGCCACACCTTCTATACAGGTAAGGAAAAGGTTTCCACAGCCCGCGGACGTGTTGAGGCATTCAACAAGAAATACGCAAATTTCGCAAAGTGATGTAACTAAACTGATAAGGGGACCGGGCCAATGCCCGGTCCGTTATTTTTTACGGGGGACTTCATTTGAAATATTCAGGTATCGGCGGTCAGGCCGTAATCGAAGGCATTATGATGAAAAACGGCGATGAATACGCAGTTGCCGTCCGAAAGCAGGACGGAGAGATTGCCGTGGATAAAAAAACGTACGAGAGTTTTTCTTCCCGCCACCCGTGGGCAAAGCTTCCCATCATCCGCGGAGCGGTGAACTTTGTGGATTCGATGGTAGTCGGAATCCGGACACTGATGTTTTCCGCTTCCTTTTTTGAGGACGAAGAGGAAGAAGAACCTTCAAAATTTGAAAAATGGCTGGAAAAGAAATTCGGCGATAAGGCGGACAAGGTCATTATCACGGTGACGACGGCCCTGTCCATGGTTCTCGCGGTGGTGATCTTTATGTGGCTGCCGCTTCTCGTGACCACGTTCCTTTCCGGTTTTCTGAAAAACGAAACGCTCATGGCCGTGATCGAGGGAGTCCTCAGGGTCTGCCTTTTTATCGGCTATGTGAAGCTGATCTCCCGGATGGAGGATATCCGCCGGACCTTTATGTACCACGGCGCGGAACATAAATGCATCAACTGTGTGGAACACGGCCTGCCGCTTACGGTGGACAATGTGATGAAATCCTCCAAAGAGCATAAACGGTGCGGCACGAGTTTTATTTTCATTGTCATGGTGATCACGATCCTCTTCTTTGTGATCATCCGGGTCGACAATGTGCTCTTAAAGTTCTGTCTCCGGCTTCTTCTGATCCCCGTGATCGCCGGTGTGAGCTATGAGGTACTCCGGTTTGCCGGCACGCACGATTCGAAGTTTGTGGACCTGATCGCAAAGCCCGGACTTCTTATGCAGGGCCTTACGACGAAAGAGCCCACCCCGGATATGGTGGAAGTGGCAATTAAAGCAGTGGAAGAGGTATTTGACTGGAAAGCCTATCTCCGGGAGAACTTTCCGGAAAGCGGGACATATGACACTCAGGGAACTATGTGAGGAAGGAAGAACGGCGCTTTCGGAGGCTGGCGTATCCGACGCCAAGCTGGACGCGCGTACGCTTCTTCTGGATGCCTTCGGCATTACGATCAATCAGTATATCTTTTTTTCGGAATCGGATCTTAAGGAGGCGTTTCCGGATCTTCGGTTCAGCTTAAGTATTCCGGTGGATCGCTACCGGGAGAATATCGCAAAAAGAGCCGCAAGGATCCCGCTGCAGCAGATTACCGGAGAAACGACCTTCATGGGACTCGGCTTTACGGTCAATGAACACACGCTCGCGCCGAGGCCGGATACCGAGACACTGGTGGAAGCGGTGCTTCTCGACCACCGCGGCGAAAACGTAAGGATCCTTGATCTCTGTACCGGGACAGGATGTGTGGGCATCTCTCTCCATGTGTGCGGGGATTACCGGGATGTGACCCTGTCGGATATTTCCGAAGAGGCGCTTTTGGTTGCCCGGGAGAATGCCGCGAGACTTGCCGCGGACGGAAATGTCCGGGTGGTAAAAAGCAACCTGTTTGAGGCGTTTACCGGGGAGCATTTTGATCTTGTCACGGCAAATCCGCCCTATATCCGGGATGATGTCATCGGGACACTGGAACCGGAAGTGAGGGATCATGAGCCGAGGATCGCGCTTTCCGGCGGAGAAGACGGCCTTTCCTTCTACCGGAGGATCATCGCGGAAGCTTTCCGCTATACCGATGCCCTCTATTTTGAGATCGGTTATGATCAGGCGGAGGATGTCACGGCGCTTCTTAAGGAGGCCGGTTGGAAAAAGATCCGTGTCCGGAAGGATCTCGGCGGGCATGACCGCGTGGTAAGCGCTGTCTATCATTAAAACATTTACGGGGCCTTCGAGGGAAAGTCTCTTTCTTCTCGCGGTGTCTCATAAAAACAGAAATCAGCTGAGATATCTCTTGCGACGAGCATTGCGGGAGTGCATGAGAATTTAATGGTTTTGAAGCCCGCAGTAGCCGCGGGATGGGGCCCCGCGGCTGCTTACGGAGGGCGCGCAAAATCATATAAATTCCATGCACGGGAGCACAGCGAGGAGTAAGAGATATCTCAGCGGCCACAAGGATTCAATGCAGACGATCAACAGACTGGACGACATTTTAGCCCACTTTGAAGAGATCATGGGTGAACTGGGTTCCCCGGGCGTGACAGACGACCCGGTGCGTTTCCGTACGCTCATGAAGGAACAGGCAAATCTTACGCCAATCGTGGAGGCTTATAAGGAATATAAAAATGCCTGTTCGGATGAGAAGGACGCACTTTCTCTCCTGGAACATGAAAACGACGAAGAGATGCGGTCCATGCTCAAAGAGGAGCTTCAGGAAGCAAGACGGCTTGAGGA
>JAZUHZ010000152.1:0-12299 GCA_045642005.1 Candidatus Avilachnospira sp. | reverse complement strand
CAACTCTTTGCGAGAGCTGGGCTGATTAGCTGTCTTGATTACTATCAGGAGCGTCATGCTTTGAAGTTATGTTGAACCGCCGTATGCCGAACGGCACGTACGGTGGTGTGAGAGGGGGAAGTGAATTCCCCCTACTCGATTGCAGATTTTTAAGGAGGTACGAAACTATGGATTCTGCAGTAATTGTTGCTCTCATAGCAGGAGCAGTGTCATTAGCCGGAGCATTTATCAGTGCAAAGGCAACGCAGACAAAAATCACAAAAGAGCTTGAGATTAAACAGGCTCTGACAGAGGAACGCTTTAAGCAGATTGAGCAGCGGTTTTCCAGGGTGGATCAGAAATTGGACACGCACAATGGATATGCCGAGAAATTTGCTGACATAACTGCGGATATTCGATGCATCTCAAAAGACATCGAATATATCAAGTCCAAGTGAGGTGAACTATGAGTAACAAAACATACGATATTCTAAAGTATACAGCACAGATTGTCCTGCCGGCTATCGGAACACTGTATTTTGCACTGGCGAAGATATGGGGCCTCCCGTATGGAACAGAAATCGTCGGAACGATATCTGCAGTGGACGCATTCCTCGGGACATGCCTTAAGATCAGTTCAAACGGGTATTACGGAAAGGGTGATGTAGATGATCAGTAATTCCGGCCATGATGAAAATGGGAAATATATCGGCGGCCGTGCCGGGGACCAGACCGGCGGAGAGTGGACGGTGCAGCCATGGTACAACCGGCCGTGGACAGTTATCCTCAGACACACGGATGAGAGCATAGGAAAGCTGATCGCAGATCTTGCCATAGAGGCCGCGGAAAATGATATGAACGGATATGATCAGGGAGACCGGTACACATTCTGGAAGCAGCTCGAGGGTGCCGGCTATCATCCGAAAAATATAACATCAGCCTGCGAGGCTGACTGCTCGGCCGGAGTGGCCGCAATATGTAAGGCAGCAGGATTCCTGAAAGATGACAAAAAACTGCAGGCAATATCTATATATGCTTACACGGGAAATCTCAAACAGGTATTAACGGCAGCAGGATTCAAGGCGATAACAGATCCGAACTATCTCAGCTCAGATGTATGGTTGAAACCCGGGGACGTGCTCCTCTATGAAGGCCACCATACAGCTATAAATCTGACATACGGCGAAAAGGTAAAGCCGGACACATGGTATCCGTCAGACATCAAGACTGGAAAGATTGGGCTCGAAGCTTTGGATACGCTGGCCATTCGGACAGGCCCTGGAAAGCAGTATGAGATTATAGGAACACTGACAAAAGGAATGCATATCCAGGCAACGCAGAAAGCGTTTTATGATGGAGTGGCATGGTTCCGCGTTACTGTTGGATGGATCTCCGGAAGATATCTCCGTGGATGGATACAGGAAGCAAACGGCAGGTGGTGGTATCTTGAAAACTTATACACATGGCCGGAATACTGCCTGAAAGAAATAGAAGGAGCAGACTATGCCTTTGATAAAGAAGGATGGATGATCGGAAGCGATCAGATCAGATCTGACGGATCTATAATTTCATAAGGTGGAACAGCTGAAAAGCTTTTTCATAATATTTCCCCGGAGGGCGGTTGGCATTGCGCTGGCCGCCTTTTTTGATTATAATAAAAAAGCCCCGATTTTACGGGGCAATAGAAAGCAGGTATCATGAATGATTCAATGAGCTGAATCTGATCAGCTGGAACGATGGCGCTCCGAAATACGATATCCGGGACTGGGCTCCAGAGCATGAAAAGGTGGGAAAGGGTGTCACCCTTACAAAAGAGGAAGCCGCGGCACTTTTCGAACTGCTGAAGGAAGTTCTTTCCAAATGACAGGGAAAAAGAAAGCATCCCGAATCATAAAAGCGGCAGCCTGCTGCCTCCTTTTCCTCCTGATTCTTGCATTTTTCGGTAATGCAGCCGTGAAAGCATCATCCGGGAGGAAAATATGCCGGGACAGCGTGCCGGAAGGGCAGTTCGACTGCATTCTTGTCCTTGGATGCGGGCTTACGGATGACGGAGAACCGAAACAAATGCTGCGAGCCCGCCTTGACTGTGCGATCGGTCTTTACAAAGAAGGCGTCAGCGAAAAGCTTCTCATGAGCGGCGACCATGGAAGGGTTACCTATGACGAGGTCAACGCCATGAAGGATTATGCAATCAGGGAAGGAGTCCCTTCCAAAGACATCTTTATGGATCATGCCGGCTTTTCTACCTATGAGACCATGTACCGCGCCAAAGCGGTTTTCGAGGTGCACTCAGCCTGTATCGTGACCCAGGAATATCATCTATACCGGGCGGTGTACGATGCGGAAAGGATGGGAATCGAAGCTGCCGGCGTGTGTGCAGAGCAGAATCATACCCTGAAGCAAACCTGCCGCGAGCTGCGCGAGATCGCTGCAAGGAACAAGGACCTTCTGTACTGTATTGTAAAGCCGAAGCCAAAGTACCTGGGAGATATTATCCCGATTTCGGGAAACGGAGATGCGACAAACGACCGGTAACAAAAAAGGGGGTAATATCCATGAAAAGAATTCTGCTTTATCGGATCCTTTCCGCAGTGCTTCTGGCCGCATGCGGGAAAGAAAAGCCCGAAGTTCCGGAAACGGAAACCACGCAGACGGAAGCTGCACTGACAACTGCCCGGGAAGAGATAACGACCGTTCCGGAAGAGCTGCAGGCCGTCCCGGCAGAGACAACGGCTGCTCCGGAAGAGACGAAAGAATCCGCAGCGTTTGCCGGAAGGTGAGGACTCCGGTACCGGTCCATTGAGCGGATCGGCGGACCGGATCCGGACAGGTTACATTCCGAAAATCAACAGAAACCGGAGGAAAATCTTGAAACGACGTTTTTACCCTGTGATACTGCTTATGCTGCTTTGTCTTGGCGGCTGCGAACGAAATCAGGAAGAGATCAGAAACTTTGACGAACTGCAGAATATGACGCTCAGCATCGGGCTGTCAGAGGATTTGGATCTGAAGGAAAAAGTTTACGAAATCTGTCCGAATGCAAAGATCCTTCCACAGAATAATATTACGCTGGGTGTGACTTCCGTGTCGGAAGGCAAACTGGATGCCTATATTGCCAACCGTGCAGAACTTTCTAAGGTAATCAGCGATTCCGCTGTAGGGAACGTGAAAATCCTCGAGGAAACGATCACGTCTTTTCAGTGCGGTCTGGGACTGTCTGAGCTGTGCGACATCCCCGGATTTGAGGATACCGTGAATGATACACTCGAAGAGATGATCCGGGAAGGTACCATAAAGGAAATGCATGACCGGTGGTTTGATCAGAAGAACGAGCAGATGCCGCTGATTCAGCTGGACGAGGATCCGGTCTATACGGTAAACGCGGTTACCTTCGGGGAGAGCAGGCCGTTTTCCTTCTTTAAGGACGGCAGCCTTACCGGTTTTGATGTGGAACTTTTATACCGCGTCTGCGAGCGGAATCACTGGGGCGTAAACCTGACGAGCGCGCAGTACAGCAGTATGCTCTTAGGCCTCTCCACCGGAAAATATGACATGATTTCCGCAAATCTCTATATTACGGAAGCCAGGGCAGAAAACATACGGTATTCCATTCCGTTCTTAAGTGAGGAAATCTGTATCGCAGTCCGCGGAAAGGAGGAGGCGGGACAGGGGCAGCTGGAATATTCTTCCATTGCGGATCTTTCGGAGGCAAAAAGTTTCGCCATCTGCAGCGGAACGATTTTTGATTCGGTAGCGCAAGAGTATTATCCCGGCGCAGAGATCAGCTATTATCCCAGCCCGGTGGACTGTACGCTGGCCGTTGCCAGCGGAAAAGCGGATGCCGTGATTTTTGATGCGCCGGTATTAAAATATATTGCGGCGTGTACCGACGGCGTGGGACTGATCCCGGAATATCTTGTAAAGGATAATTATCATTTTATCCTTCCGAAAACAGACCGGGGAGAAATGCTTCGGAAGGAATTCAATGAATGGCTCTCAGAAAAGAAAGAGAGCGGTGAAGTCGCGCGGATGTACGATTACTGGTGCAGTGATGCAGAGCCGGAGACGGTCTTTGATTTTGAAAGTCTTCCGGATACGAACGGCGTGATCCGGATCGGTACAGATGCCGCCAGCCGTCCGGATGTCTATTATGCCGGCAGTTCCCTTTTGGGTTTCCCGACGGAACTCATTTATCAGTTCTGCCGTGACCGGGGTTACCGGGGAGAAATCTCGATTGTAAAAGACGCGGTGATGGCTCTTACAGCCGGGAAAGAGGACATGGCGGTCTATTTCGTTTCCTATACCGAAGAAAGAGCCCAGAGTGTCCTTTATACCGATCCGGTGGTGGAAAGCGGAATCGGGGTCCTTGTTCGGGCAGCGGAAAATGAAGAAGACGATTCTCTGATTGAAGACTTCCGGGACGGGTTTGAGAAGACCTTTCTCCGGGAAGACCGGTGGCAGCTGATCGTTTCGGGATTACTGACAGCCATCCTGATCACCCTCGGCGGTTTCCTGCTGGCCAATCTGGTCGGTGGCCTGTTCTGTTCCTGCATGCTGTCCGGGCGAAAGAGCCTCCGGGTTTTTGCGGATATCTTTGACCGGATCATGCAGGGAACACCGATCGTGGTGGTTCTGATGATCCTTTACTATGTTATCTTCGGGAAATCCAGCATTTCCGGGGTATGGGTCTCCATTCTCGCCTTCGGCCTGAATACCGGCGCATCGCTTGCCCAGCAGTTTTACGGCGCGGTGACCGGCGTGGACAAAGGACAGACAGAGGCCGCACTGGCCATCGGATTTACAAAGCTTCAGGCGTTTACGGGGATCGTATTCCCGCAGGCGGCAAGATCGGCGCTGCCCGGATATTTCAGCCAGCTGATCAGTCTGATGAAAGGGACTTCCATCGTCGGCTACATCTCTGTGATCGATCTGACGAAGGCCGGAGACCTGATCCGGAGCAGCACCTATGACGCGTTCTTCCCGCTGCTTTCGGTAGCTCTCATTTATTTCCTGATTTCATTCGGCCTTCTGAGTCTTCTGAAACGGATTCAGAAAAAACTGGCGCCGAAACGGGTCTCTGACCGGAAGGAGGCAGAAAAATGATCACAGTCTCTCATCTGAGAAAAGAATACGGCAATGTGACGCCGCTCACCGATGTGAATGCCGAGATCCAAAAAGGCGAAGTGATTTCCATTATCGGACCGTCGGGAACCGGAAAATCCACGTTCCTGCGGGCGCTCAATATGCTCGATCCGCCAACCTCCGGACAGATTCTCATCGACGGTGAGGATATTACCGCAAAGGGATGCCGGCTGGAAACGGTACGCCGGAAAATGGGTATGGTTTTCCAGTCCTTTAACATCTTTCAGCATATGAATGTGATGGAAAACATCACCTACGGGCCGGTCCGGCTCCTTGGCCTTTCGAAGGAAGAGGCCGAAAAGCGGGCAATGGATCTTCTGAAAACCGTCAGCCTGACGGAAAAGGCCGCGGCGTATCCGGATGAACTGTCCGGCGGTCAAAAGCAGCGGATCGCGATTGCCCGTGCTCTTGCGATGGAGCCGGAGATCATTCTTTTTGACGAGCCGACCTCGGCTCTTGATCCCACCATGGTGGGGGAGGTGCTCGCGGTGATCCGCATGCTCGCCCAGAAGGGGATGACCATGATGATCGTGACCCATGAGATGAAGTTCGCCCGTGACGTATCCACGCGCATTTTCTATATGGATCAGGGCGTGATCTATGAAGAGGGCACCCCGGAAGAAATCTTTGAGCATCCGAAGAAGGAACGCACGAGGCGCTTTGTCAAGCGGTTAAAGGTGCTGGAAAAAGAAGTGGATGGAAACGGGTTCGATTTCCTTGGATTCAATTCGGAAATCGAAGCTTTCGGGCGCAGAAATTACATGAGTCAGAAGAGCATTGCCGCTATCGAATCTGTTTTTGAAGAACTGTGTGTGGCCACTATTTTGCCAAGGGTCCCCGGGTTCCGCTTTGTGCTCGAGGTTTCCGAACAGAAAGAAGAGGCCGGCATGAATATTTCCTACGGCGGCGAAAAACAGAACCTTCTTGAAACCATGGAACCTCTTTCGCAGAAAATCATGGAGCATCACTGTTCTGATAGCACTTTCGGTTTCGAAGACGGAGAGAACCGGATTCGGGTTCTGTTCGGAAACCGGGAGTGAATTGTCCGCCGGGAAAGGTGATGTGACGTTACACGTCACACCCTAACCAGTAGTCTCATCAATAAAAGCAGCACCGGTGTCGACCGCATTTTAAGCTGTCGGACTGGTGCTGCCTGATTTCAGATGTTCATCCTACTGGATTCTCAACTTTTTCTGCTTTGGTCTTTGCTGTTTCACTTTTTTCTGAGGCTTCTTTGCTTTCTTTTTCCTGTCCTTTTCCTTCTTGTACCTTCCTTTATGTGCAAATTCCGGCCAAACGGCGTAGCCATTCCGAAATCGGCGGCGTAATCATTTCGAGATAACGGCGTACCCATTCCGAAGCAAACGGCGTGATAATCTCTATAATGGTATAGAGTTACATATCCGGATCGGCGTTTCCCAGCCGAGAAACAAAAAGATGGCAGAAGTCTTCCATCGTCTGCGTCTTATTGAATGCTACGGCACCGGTATCCGTAGGATTTATAAACTCTATGAAGGCTGCCAGTTTCAGCCTGATATTGAAGTGACCGCCAATGCGTTCAGGATCGTACTGCCAAATATGAATGCAGGCGGTGCGGCGGAGAAATCCGGTCCATCAGATATTAAAAAATCACCTGTGACGATCACTCCGCAGATGAAAACCGTAATCGACTATCTGAACGAGTATGGTGAAATGACCGACGATGATCTGATGGAGCTTTTGGGTGTAAAAAAGACAAGAGCTTACCTGATTGCCCGGCAGATGAACGAAAACGGGCTGATTGAAATTGTTGGAAGAGGCATGGAAAAGCGGTACAGGAAGTTAATGCCAAAGCTGTAACATTACCGCATTGCTGCGTATCCAGTAATAGAATCGAAATTAGAGGAGTGTTGTTTATGCAGAAAATCATGATGATAAGCAACATTCCTTGTGGTATAATTCTGACGGGAATCGGTTGCTGAGCGTATAAGAATAACGAATCCGGGGGAGTCACGAAAATGAGGGAAGAAACCGCAGAGAAAATAGAATCAATCCTGGAAAGCGTCCGTGACCAGCTGCAACGAAACGGAGCCGATGCCAAAACCGTAAAAGCGGCGCTGCTTGCGGCGGAGGATCTGCTGCTGGTTCTTTTTTCTGATCCGGACTGCCGGGTAAAGAGCTGCAAAGTGATCCGGAACACGACCGAATTTGCGTTGGAGACGGTTTGTACCGGCCCGGAAACACTGGTTGATCGGCTTAAGGATCCGGAAGAGCTGTTTATCCTGAACCGGATCTGTAAAAACCGCGGGTATAAGTTCACGGTTGAAAGAGAAGGCGACCTGATCCGGACGCATCTCCTGCTGGAAAGATATCATGCACTCCTAAGCAATATTGCTTTTTGTCTGGGGTTTCTCGGAAAAGACAGAAAGAAATATTATAAAGCAGTCCTGTTTCAGGTAGTAAGCATTCTCATCAATCTGCTGATTCCGTATCTGACCGGAAGAATTATCGTATCCTATACAGAAAATGTTCTGAGTCAGCTGGTGATCACGGCGCTCGTTCTTATGCTCTGCCGTTTCCTCTATGCGTATACTTTTTATTATGCATCTATCTTCTATACCAGAGCGGATTACGGACTGGAGAAAAGGCTTGTGGTCCGGATCATCGATGAAGTTTTCCGGATCAGGCCGGAGGTTACCGAAGCAACCGGTTCCGGCCCGTTCCTTCACAGAGTAACCGAAGATGCCCAGCAAATCCCTGAGGGACTTTCCGCGATTGCCTCCATGAGTTCGGATTTTCTTTATTATGCAGGCATTCTGATCGCCACCTTTTCCATCAGTCCTGCGGTGTTTTTTGCCGAAGTGGCAATTATGGCAGTGTTATATCCGCTGGAGCGCAGACGGGGACTTCGGGAAGAGGTGGATCAGCGGAAAGCTTCTTTGTCAGGTGACAAAATGGTCGGGATCACGGCGGATCTTCTCAGCGGGATAGAGGAAGTAAGGCTTCTGAATACGAAACAGAGTCTTACGGAAAAACTGAGACGGGCGGAGGAAGAATACCGGGATCTGTCGGAAAAAGCGTATACCCGTTCCGTAAAACAGGTCATTGTTCACGATATCATCGCCGCGGCCGGGTATGCGGCGGTGCTTATTTTCATAGGCCGTTCGATCTCTCTTCACAAAATGACCATACCGAATGCCCTGATACTTTTCAACTATTACACGATGATGGGAACCGGCCTTGCGGAACTGATTCAGGGTTTTATTGACTTCAGAAAAGATTTCTGCCTTTGCTGCGAACGGATCCGGAGCGTGATCGAAGGACATGAGTTCCCGAAAGAAGAGAACGGCACTGAACGCCTGGAAAAGGTAAAAGGTGAGATCTGTCTGAACCATGTCTCCTTTGCCTATAATCATGATGACCCGATTGAAAAGGATGCGGTCGTTCTCAGGGATATCAGCCTGAAAATTGATGCGGGAAGTACCGTGGCCTTTATCGGAAAAAGCGGCTGCGGGAAGACGACGCTTCTCAGGATGCTTACCGGGCAGAGAAAACCAAGCTCCGGAAACATGACGCTGGATGGAATGGATTACGGGAAGCTTGACAGAGCCTCTTTATACGATCAGATTTCGGTGATCAGCCAGTCTCCGTATATCTTTAATCTTTCGATTCTGGAGAATCTCTTATGTGCCAGGCCGGATGCGACTATGGAGGAAGTGGAGGATGCCTGCCGAAAGACACGGATCCTGGAGGATATTCTGGCAACGGAGGACGGCTTTGATACGAAGCTTGGAGAAAACGGCGTGAGGTTTTCGGGCGGACAGTGCCAACGGCTTGCTCTCGCCAGAGCGGTCCTCAGGAATACACCGCTGATCGTTCTGGATGAGGCAACTTCTGCGCTGGACAATATTACACAGAACTGTATCATGGATACGATTTCAAATCTGGAAGGCGAGCATACGGTAATTATTGTCGCGCACCGGCTGTCCACCATCAAAAATGCGGATAAAATCTTTATGATTGCCGATCATACCGTCCGGGACAGCGGGACACATGAAGAGCTGATGAGCCGGAATGAGGAATACCGGAATCTGTATGCGTCTGAAAGTAACGAGAACGGAGAAAAATGAAATGAATACAGGAATGAAGGATCGGCCGGTTCCACGGGGGTACCGGGTACCGGTTCTTGTCTATCACAGTGTGGGAGATGTTTTTTATAGCGATCCCGTATATTCCATGCATCCGGCAGATCTGGAGGAGCATATCGTTCATCTCAAAAGCCTCGGATATACATATATTACATTGGATGATCTCCCGGAGATCGCACAGATAAAAAAGCCGGTGATCATGACCTTTGATGACGGATATGCCGATAACTATTTTAACCTTTTTCCGCTTCTGAAAAAACAGGGGGCCAAAGCCGTTGTCTCCGTCATCTGCGGTGAGATCGGAACGAAAGGAAGACTGACAGAGCGGCAGATCCGGGAAATGTCGGATACCGGGTTGGTTTCCTTTCAGAGTCATACCATGTCGCATCAGGCGCTGGACACCATGAGTGAAGCACAGCTGGAATATGAACTTTGGGAATCCAGGCGCCGGATCGGATGGATCACAGGCAAAGAGCCTGCCGCGATCTGTTATCCGATGGGCAGATGTTCGGAATCTGTCATTTTGTGCGCTAAAAAGTATTATTCCTATGGAATCGCGGGGGAGGGGACCTGCTTTGTAACGGGACGGAATCCCTATGAAATCAAACGGCTTTTCATGTACAGAGGACTTACGGCAAAAGAGCTGGGAGATTGTATTTCCTGGTATGAATCCGCGACAGAGGATGAAATCAAACTGACAGAGGAATGGAACAGTGAGCAGTAGAGACGAAGAACCGAGAAGCCGTTGGGAAGCTTCTCTGCGTGAGAGAAACCGGAATCGGGATTTTACCATCATTTCCCAGAATTGCATGGGAGGATTGATTTATCATGACCTGGGTCTTCCATTCAAAACCCCTACAATAAATATGGTGATCCGGGGTGAAAATTTTATCCGTCTGGTCGAAAATCTGCAGGAGGTTCTTTCGGTACCGGCGGTGCCCGGCCGGGAACGGATCCCGGGTGAGAATCCGTATCCGACGATCCGGGCTTCGGATGTAGAGATCTGCGGTTTCCATTATCCAACCTGCGCGGAAGCCTGTGAGGCGTGGAACCGGCGCCGGGAGAGGGTCAACCTGAACAATGTTTTTGTGATTGCCAATGCCTGGGACATGAACGACGACCCGGCACTGATGGAAAAACTGGTTCGTGCGTCCGATTACAAAACCATTGTTTTCTCTGATAAGGAATATTCTTTTCCGGGGTGCTTCCATCTTCCGGGCGGGTTCTGGAAAAGGGATGCAGAGGGCCTTTTGCATCCGAACCCTATGGATTTTATCCCGGGAAGCTATAAAATGTATTTTGAGGAATTCTTTGATTTTGTTGATTGGCTGAATCACGGATCAGGATTCTGAACGTTGTGAGTGAAAGGGAACTGTGATGATCAGTTTTGTAATATTAAATCATAATAATATGGCATGTATCGGAAACTGCATTGATTCCGTGATGAAATACACGAAGGAACCGGAATACGAGATCATTGTGGTAGATAACCGGAGTACAGACGGTTCCCGTGAAATGCTTTGTTCTGTTTACGGGAACAGGATCCGGCTTCTGGAGAATCCGGTCAACGGCTGCTCTTCCGGCAGAAACCTCGGAATCCGGCACGCTTTGGGGGAACTGATTTGTTTTCTGGACAGCGATCAGGAAGCGGTAAGGGAGAACTGGCTCGCAAAGGCCATCGGGATCCTCGGAAGTCATCCGGAAATCGGTGCGGTGGGCTGGGCCGGCGGCTGGCTGAAAAAAAACGGAACAGAGGGGCCGATCTATGATGATATCGCGGAACTGTATGATGATGGGACCGTTCCTTTTTCTTCCTCCGTCACTTATCTGGGTACCGGCGGTATGCTGGTAAAAAAGGAAGCGGTCCTTGCCGCAGGAGGTTTTGATGAGGCCTATGACCCGGCTTTTTTTGAGGACACGGATTTTTCTCTCAGGCTGCGCAGAGCCGGATATGAACTGGCCTTATGCCCGGGAATCGGACTTCATCATACCCCGCATCAGACGACGGGGCAGATGAATGCCCGGGAGCTGATGTTGGAAAAAAGGGGAGTATTCAGGAAAAACTGGAGCGGAGAAAATCAGAAATATATAAAATATGCCGTGGATGATCCCGGGAAAATTCTTGTGATCAACTATTATAATCCGTTCAACAGCTGCGGCGGACAGAGGCCGCTTCAGCTGATCCGGGAAGGAATCCGTTACGGGAGCGAGGTCACCGTTGTCTTCGAGTCCGCTTCGGATATGGAAAACATGCGTGATTTTCCGCTCTTTTTTCATCCGTCTCTCAGGCTTCTCCGGCACGATGCGGCAGCCGGGAAGTTTTTACCGGTCAATGAGCAGGCAGAAGACATGGTCACGGAACAGGCCCTTCTTACGGGTTGGAAGCCGGATGCAGTGCTTAGCTTTGTGCCGGTTCCCGAACTCTTTGATCTCTTCCGCAAGAGCCATGAGGCCGGCATCCTGACGGTCTATGATCAGATGGACCAATGGGCCGCTTTTTCAGGCACGGCTTTCGGAGACGCGGAAGCGGATTATGTGAAAACGGCGGATATTCATACGACGATTACAGAACTTCTGGCGAAGGAAGATCTTCTTCGGTACGGGAAGCATTTTCTATATTTTCCGAACGCGGTTTCGGAAGATTTTGCTGAAAAGACCGGGCTGCCCTTCTGTGAGGTGCAGGAAAGAAACGCCGCCTCACGGAAAAAGATCCTCTATGCCGGCGCCCTGTGGCCGGCCTGGTTTGACTGGGAACTGCTTGAATATGTCATAAAAAGCTGTCCGGACTATGATTTTATCATCATCGGGGGAGAAATCGCGGCACCGGAGGAACTGGTAAAGTATGAGAGCGGGGAGATCATCCTGCGCTGCCATAATCTTCCGAATGCGCAGTTTACGGGAGCGCTCCGGCATGACCGGCTTCCGGAATATTTCAAAAGCGCGAATGTCGCGATTATTCCCTTTATTTCCAATGACATCACGAAGCCGTGCTCGCCGCTCAAATACTATGAATATGTCAGCGCATTTCTTCCGGTTGTCACCACGGAAATC
>JAZUHZ010000151.1:0-9386 GCA_045642005.1 Candidatus Avilachnospira sp. | reverse complement strand
GGTCCCATCGGGTGGTTGAGCCCGTTCTCACAGGCGGTGTCCAGATCCTCATAGGTGCAGTAGCCTTCGTCCACCAGCCACCGGGCCTCCTGGTAGATGGCTCCGAGAATACGGTTCACGATGAACCCGTCGATTTCCTTTTTCACTTCGACCGGTTTCTTTCCGGTGGCAAGGCAGAAGGCCTTCATCGCCACCACCACTTCATCGGAGGTCTGATCATTCCGAACGATCTCCACCAGCTTCATGACAAGGGCGGGATTGAAATAAGGCAGATTGCAGAGCCGCTCCGGGCAGTCAATGTCACAGATAAACCGGGAGGAAACCATCCGGCTGGAATTGGTGGCGATCACACAATCCTTTCTGACGAGCGCGTTCACTTCCTTGAATACCGCGTGCTTCACGGCCTCCTGCTCCACAACGGCCTCGATCACAAGGTCAGCGTCTTTGCAGGCTTCCTCCATGTCTTCGACCACGTGGAAACGCTCCCGGATGCCTGCCACCTGCTCCTCGGTCATTCTGTCCTTGGCGATCCGTCCGGCAAGGTAGGTGTCCTCCCAGGCCCTTACGGAATCGAGCGCTTCCGGTTTTTTATCAAATACATATACCTCAAACGGATAGATTGCTGTCTGAAGACCGATCTGTCTTCCCATGGCGCCTGCGCCGATCACGGCTACTTTTTTGATTTCCATTCTTCTTCTCCTGTGCTATACTAAACTTATGGATAATTTACAGATACTCTGGGTTGCAAAATCCTATACACTTCCGGATGCCGGGATCAAGTCCCACAGCCATCCCTTCTGCCACATTCTGTATGTCTCGGAGGGAGGTGTGGCTTTTTCGGCTGAAAATGAAAAGCGGGAGCTTTCCCGGGGACAGCTCGTTCTTGTCCCGAAAGGCGTGTGCCACTCCTACAGTAATGCCCGGACGGACATCTGCCAGTATCTGGAAATTAAATTTGTTCCGGATCATGCCACGGAGGAACTCCTGCATGCTTCCGGTGTCATCTGGTCGGAGGACCCGCTGGCCGGTGAACTCATGAAGAGGATCACGAGCGAATATGACAGCAAAGGCGATGCCTCCGAATCTGCCACCCGGGCCTACCTCAATGCGCTTTTATGCATCATTACCGAAAAATTCCGGAGACCGGTCTCAAAAAGTTCCCGGCATATTGACACCTCCGGATATTCGGAACTCTCCCGTCGCATCATCGGATACCTTGAGGAACATTTCTCCGAAAACGTATCCCTTGACAGCCTTTCGGAAGAGCTCTGCTACAATAAAACCTATCTCTGCAAGGCATTCCACGACGATACCGGAAAGACGATCGTGGACTGTCTCAATATGATCCGGATCCGGTGTGCCGCCGAAATGCTCACCTACAGTGATCAGAGCCTCGCCCATGTGGCCGGCGCCTGCGGTTTTTCATCGGTCAATCATTTCAACCGCGTATTCCGGAAATACGTGGGGATCACCCCCGGGCAGTGCCGCCGGGCCTACCCCGCCGATATCATGTTCTCCTCCGGGGATGCCAAAGAGACCTTCACAGACCGTCCCGGACGCTTCATGAGAAGCATCCTTGCGGGACGGAACTACTGATGATTCCTCAATGAATGATGTAGGAACCGCTCGTGATGATGCATTCTCCTGAAACATAAGAGGACTCATCACTGGAAAGGAACATGACAAGCGCTGCCACTTCCTCCGGGGTTCCCATTCTCTGCATGGGATGGGAAGCGATAATTCCTTTGAGTTTTTCTTCGGGGATGGCACGCATCATTTCGGTGTCAATCACGCCGGGAAGCACCGCATTCACGGTGATATTCTTTCTTCCGCTCTCCTTGGCAAGCGTTCTCGTAAATCCCTCAATGGCTCCCTTGGAGGCCGAATAGTTGGCCTGTCCCACATTTCCGTAGGAGGAGGTGGAGGACATGTTGACGATCTTGCCGTAGGCACGTTCTCTCATGCCGCCGATCACGGCACTGCAGCAGTTATAAACACCAAAGAAATTGACATCGATCACGGCATGCATCTGCTCGGGGGTCATCTTGTGGAACATCCCGTCCCGGGTGATGCCGGCATTATTGATCAGAATATCCACTCTGCCAAACCGTTCCTCTACGGCCTTAAAAGCCTCTCTGACGCTCTCAAGGTCCGCAACATTGCACCGAAAAGGAACCGCGATATTTCCCTCCGGGTCAAGTTCCTGTGCCGTCCGGGTCACTCTTTCAAAATCAAAATCCAGGAGGGCGAGTCCTTTCACGCCTTCCTTCATAAATCTTTCGGCGATGCTCTTTCCGATTCCTTTCCCGGCACCGGTCACAACAGCAATTTTTTCACTGAAATCATACATGATGCAAATCCTCTTATCTTCTGAGATTTTCTACGATCGTGGTAACGCCCTGTCCGCCTCCGCAGCAGGAGGTAAAGAGACCGTAGCGTGCCTTTCTTCTTTCCAGTTCCTTCATGGTGAAGATGCAGACTCTGGCTCCGCTCGCTCCGTTCGGATGGCCGAAGGAAATGGCTCCGCCGTTCGGATTCCATTTGTCCATGTCGATCTTCATGCCGGTCTCTTTCTCCAGCCCGCGGATCACGCCGAGGTTCTGGGCGGCAAAGGCTTCATTGCACTCCCAGACATCAATATCCTCTAAGGTAAGTCCTGCTTTCCGTAACGCGTCAAGGCTTGCCTTCACGGGGCCGAGTCCCATCAGCTTCGGGTCAAGCGCGGAGTTTCCTGCCGCAACAAACCGTGCATAGGGGGTGTAGCCGAGCTCGGCTGCCTTCTCCTCGGTCATCAGAAGCACCATGGCGGCACCGTCATTTCTGCCGGAAGAGTTGCCGGCGGTGGTGACGCCGTCGGGATAGACGCTCCGAAGCGCCGAAAGACCCTCGATGGTAGTGGAAGGACGGAGGAATTCATCATAATCAAATACTACTTCCGGAGTCTTCCGGGTAGCCGGGATCACCACCGGGACAATCTCGTCCTTAAAATACCCCTTTTCTGTTGCCGCTGCCGCAAGACGCTGGGAACGGCAGGCAAATTCATCACATTCCTCCCTGGTGATCCCATACATTTTCGCAATGGTGTCGGAGATCGTGATCATGTCCACGCAGTCCTCGTCCTTCGGTGCGAGCTTTGACCGAAGGGGAGTAGGCGGGATCAGCTTATAGGGTTCCACGTTCATCGCAAACTTGGCAACCATATTGGAATAGGAATCTCCGCCGCCGGCGATCATGACATCGGCATTTCCGACCATGATCGAGGCCGCGGCATGGTTGATGGCATCAATGGCGGAACCGCACTGGCGCTCCACATAGGAAGTCCAGACATCGTAGCCGAGCTTAGACTTTAAGGCAACATACCGTGCCGGGCTCGAGGACTGACAGTCCGTAAACGCCGAACCCATATACAGGCCGTCCACGTGGCCGCCCTTACTAAGGATACCGGTTTTCTTTAAAAGGCCGTCAACAGCGATGGCAGCAAGATCTGTCATCGGATATTTTCTGAGGGTTCCGCCCAGTTTTCCGAAACCGGTACGGACACCGTCTACAATTACAACATTTCTGGTTTCCATGTTTTACTCCTTACCGTAAAAAATAGCCTCAGGGCCATACCCGAAGCTTATCACATTTTGTCTGCAGAATCAACAGAGAATACACATATATTTGTTTCAGAGACAGATTGCGCCGAATTTTCCGCATTTTTTTTGCGTTCAATTTGTTTTTCCTGCAGATCCGTCCCGGGCATAAACCACGGTGAAGAGAACACACAAAAAATTGAGGCTGCTGTGATATCCTTTCCTATCCTCAGCAGCCTCAAAGACCGTGTGCCATGGGTCTTTTCCTCCTTTCATGGAATTTCTATTCTGTTGTAATCTCTTCTGCTCACCGTACCCCTTATCTCTTCTACACTCCTTTTTTGATCCGTTTCTTTACACTGTCGATACTCTTTAAGGTTCTGTGAGCTTCCTTCTTGAGCTGCCTTTATGATAGCACTTTCCCGTCCCTTCGTCCATTGACAGGGTACACAAATTCAACCGGGGATTTTTGTGGAAATTCACTATGACGCTTTGACGCGTTAAACCGCTTTTTCGTCGATTTTTCTAAGAAAGCGTATTTACATTCCGGAGGAATCGGTTTATAATTTCCCTAATTGAATATTGCAATGAAAGGATAGAGGTGCGGCTGTCATAAGTAGTCAGGGTGTCAGAGGTCTCGCAAACCGTTGCCCTTATGAAAGGGACTGCTGCCGAAGATGGAAAAGCAGGCTTCCGTCTGGTCCTTTGTGGAGAAGATCCGAAGGACTGTCGCATCTTAGGCTGATGTGGAGAGCTATGTATTGATTGCCGGCCGCGGTTTTATGAGCGGTCAATGATCATGGATTCTACCAGCCAGTGCGAAGAAAAGTACTGGCTGTTTTATTTCCCGGGTTGCAGCATTCAGTAAATCATGCAGAAAAAGGAGAAAATGTTATGACACAGAACCCGATTTTCAAAGGCGTCGCAACCGCCCTCATCACTCCTCTTACCGCAGAAGGCGTGGATTATGAGGCATTCGGAAAACTGATTGACTGGCAGATTGAAAAGGGCATCAACGCTCTCGTGATCGCCGGAACCACCGGAGAGGGTTCCACCCTTTCCGATGAGGAGCACCGTGAAGTTCTCCGCTATGCGGTAGAGCGGATCGCAGGCCGCGTTCCCTGCATTGCCGGAACCGGATCCAACGATACGGCTTATGCCGTTGACCTCTCGAAGTTTGCCTGCGAGGCAGGCTGCGATGCGCTTCTTGTGGTGACCCCCTATTACAACAAGGCGACCCAGGGCGGTCTCCTTGCCTACTACAACGCCGTGGCGGATGCGGTGGACAAGCCCCTCATCCTTTACAACGTTCCTTCCCGGACCGGAGTCGCCATTGAGCCCTCTACCTACGTGAAGCTTGCGGAACATCCCAACATCAAAGCCATCAAGGAAGCTAACGGCAATATCTCCAAGATTGTCGAGACAGCCTCCCTCGTCGGCGACCGGCTGGATATCTACTCCGGAAACGATGACCAGGTCATCCCGATCCTATCCATGGGCGGCACCGGCGTCATCTCCGTTCTCTCCAATGTCATGCCGGCAGAGACCGTGGAAATGTGCAATAAATGGTTCGAGGGAGACATCAAAGAAGCGGCCGCTCTCCAGTGCCGGTATACGGCCCTCATCTCCGCGCTCTTCTCGGAAGTCAACCCCATCCCCGTCAAAGCCGCCATGTCCGCTATGGGATTCTGCGAGAACTATCTGAGACTCCCGCTCACGAAGATGGAACCGGCACATGCGGATAAGCTTTTCGCGCTCATGACAAAACACGGTCTGATCTGAAAGGAATCCTATGAAAATTTTAGTCAGCGGCCTGAACGGCCACATGGGAAAAGAAGTGGCAAAACTCTGTGAAGCAGGCGTCCGCGGAGCCGTCCTTTCCGGCGGCGTGGACATCACCGCAGAAAAAGACGGAACCTTCTGCGTACCGTCCTTTGACCTTGCGACAAAGGAGATCGACTGCATCATAGACTTCTCACACCACTCCCTGACCGACGAACTCACAGCATTTGCCGCGGAAAACGGCATTCCCTGCGTGATCGCCACCACGGGACAGACAGAGGAGGAGCTTGCGGCCCTCAGGAAGGCCTCGGAGGTGATCCCTGTTTTCTACAGTGCCAACATGTCCTTCGGCATCGCTCTTCTGATCGAACTGGCAAAAAAATGCGCGATAGCAATGCCGGAAGCCGAGATCGAGATCATCGAGAAACATCATGACCGGAAACTCGATGCGCCGAGCGGCACCGCCCTTGCCATTGCAAAAGGCATCCAGGAAGTACGCCCGGAGGCAGAACTGAACATCGGCCGGAGCGGACAGGCAAAGCGCACCCAAACCGAGATCGGAATCAGCTCCATCCGGATGGGAAACATCGTCGGAGAACACGAAGTCATGATCGGCACGCCGAATCAGACCATCACCTTAAAACATGAAGCCCACTCCCGGGCACTGTTCGCCGAAGGAGCCCTGGCCGCCGCAGCATTCCTTATCGGAAAGCCCGCAGGCCTCTACGGCATGAAAGACCTGGTGTAATTTACAGAAAGGAACGTCAAATGAAAGTTGCAATCTACGGATACGGAAATATCGGAAAAGGGACGGAACTCGCCATCCGGCAGAACCCGGATATGGAACTCTTCGGCGTATTCACAAGAAGAGACCCGGAAACCGTGCACACTCTGACAGGAGCCCCGGTATATCCCGTGTCCGACCTTTCTTCCCATAAAGACGCCATTGATGTGCTGGTGGTCTGTGCCGGCAGCGCCACGGACCTTCCGGTGATCACTCCGGCATTGGCCCGCGACTTCAACGTGATCGACAGCTTCGATACCCACGCGCGCATTCCGGAACACTTTGAAGCCGTGAACCGGGCGGCAAAAGAAGGCGGGAAGCTCGCGCTCATCTCCTGCGGCTGGGATCCCGGCATGTTCTCCCTCCTCAGGCTCTACGGATCCGCGATCCTTCCGGAAGGCGCGGACTACACTTTCTGGGGACGCGGCGTAAGCCAGGGACATTCCGATGCCATCCGTCATATCGAAGGAGTCCTCGACGCAAGACAGTATACAGTTCCTAAGGAAGCCGCTGTCGAGGCGGCAAAGAGCGGCACCTGTCCGGCCCTTACCACCCGAGAAAAGCCCTTCCGCGAGTGCTACGTCGTCGCTGCACCGGGTGCCGACAAGGCTCTCATTGAAAAGACGATCAAAGAAATGCCTAACTATTTCGTGGACTACGACACCTCCGTAACCTTCATCACCATGGAGGAAATGAAGCGGGATCACGCGGAGCTGCCGCACGGCGGAAAAGTCATCCGCACCGGAAAAACAGGACTTTCCAAAGAGCACAGCCATACGATCGAATACTCCCTGGCGCTGGACTCCAATCCGGAGTTCACCTCGAGTGTGATCGCGGCCTTTGCAAGAGCCGTAGCCAGGAAACACGCCCGCGGGGAAACGGGCTGCATCACCGTCTTTGACGTAGCTCCCGCCGACCTCTCCCCGCTTTCCAAAGAAGAAATCAGAAGCCACTTATTATAAGGAAACCATCAGTTGTATGAAAGTAATTACAGTCAAATTCGGCGGGACCAGCCTTGCCGATGCCTCTCAGTTTGAAAAGGTCGCCGGCATCATCAAGTCCGATCCCGACCGCCGCTACGTGGTGGCAAGCGCCCCCGGAAAACGCTTTAAGGAAGATATCAAAGTCACCGATCTCCTCTACCGGTGCCATGACCTTGCAGCCGCGGGGGAGGACTTCCATGAGACCCTCGAGGCAATCCGGGAAAGATTTGCGGAGATCATCCGCGATCTCGGAATGACCTTTGATCTGACGGAAGACTTTGCCGGGATCGAGAAACACTTACAGGGCACTCCTTCGCGGGACTATATGGCAAGCCGCGGGGAATACCTGAACTCGAAAATCCTTGCCGCCTACCTCGGATTTTCGTTCTTCGATCCCGCCGGCGGCATCCGCTTCACCGAAGAGGGAAAATTCGAGGCAGAGCTCACCAACAGCATCCTGGAGACCGCTCTTTCGAAATATGATCATGCCGTGATCCCCGGATTCTACGGAGCGACCGCCGGCGGAAAAGTACATACTTTCTCCCGCGGCGGATCCGACATCACAGGATCCCTTGTGGCCCGGGCCACTTCCTCCGATGTCTATGAAAACTGGACCGATGTCTCCGGCATGCTCTTCACGGATCCCCGGATCGTGGAGAACCCCCGGACCATTGAATATGTCACCTACCGCGAACTCCGGGAGCTTTCCTATATGGGCGCTTCCGTCCTGCATGAGGATGCCATCTTCCCGGTCAGAAAAGCCGGTATCCCGATCAATATCCGGAACACCAACCGTCCTCAGGATAAAGGTACCATGATCGTACAGGACGTTCCCGAAGGCATCTTTGTCCGCACGATCACCGGCATCGCCGGAAAGAAGGGATTCACCAGTATCCGTGTGGAGAAATCCCAGATGAACACCGAGGTCGGCTTCGGAGCGCGGCTTCTTTCCATGATCGCGGAGTACGGGATCTCCTTTGAGCACTGCCCCACCGGTATCGACATGATGTCCGTGATCGTAAGTACAGAAGAGCTCATCCCGGTCAAAGAGGAACTGGAGCATAGAATCTGGAGTGAACTCCGCCCCGATACCGTCGACTTTGAAGAAAACATGGCATTGGTTGCCGTCGTCGGCAACGGCATGCGTTTTGCCACGGGCTACTGCTCCAGGATCTTCCGTTCCCTCGGTGATGCAGGCATCAACATCCGTATGATCGACTCCGGTGCCGGCGAGATCAACATCATCATCGGTGTCTTTGAAAAGGATTTTGAAGAGTCGATCCGTACGCTCGAGCGGGAATTCCGGTGATTGTTTTTTCGTGTTTATTCCTACACATTTTCCGTCAGATAGTGTATACTACTGGCGGATATTTTTTTCAAGGAGGCTTTTATGGCACTTTTAGATGTAAAACCCTATGACACCTGGTTCTACGAGGAGAAATTAAAGAACTTCCTCCCCGATACCTTTATTGACTGTCATACCCATATCTGGATCCCCGAGCATATCGTCGGCGAGGACCATGCACACCGTTCACAGAGCTGGCCCGGACTGGTTGCGGATTCCAACCCCATTGAGGATCTGAACGAGACCAATGCCGAGCTCTATCCCGGAAAAAAGGTCATCTCCGTTCTTTACGGTCAGACCATGGTCAATATCGACCTTGAAGCCAACAACGAGTACACCGCGCAGGCAGCCGAGAAAAACGGCTTCCCCGCCCTCTATATCTCCCATCCGTCGGAATCCTGTGAGCATATCAAAGAGAAATTCGCGAAGCACCCCTGCTTCAAGGGTCTGAAGATCTATCTTCAGTTTGCTCCTTCCTATATTCCGGCCGACGAGATCCGTATCTACGACTTCATTACTCAGGATCAGCTTAAGCTCGCCAACGAAATGGGCTGGGTGGTACAGATCCACATTCCGCGTCCCGGAAGACTTGCCGATCCCGTCAACTACATCCAGCTCCGGGAGATTGAGGATAACTTCCCCAACCTGCAGCTCATCATTGCGCATCTCGGCAGAGCCTATGCAAATGAGGACGCCGGAGAAGGCATCAACTTCATGAAGGGCACAAAGAAATGCGTCTGGGATTTCACAGCCAATACCAATGAGGATGTGATGTACCAGGTACTTTCCGAGTTCGGACCGGAGCGTTTCATCTACGGAACGGATTTCCCGATCTTTAGGATGAAGGCAAGCCGTGTGGTGGAAAACGGCGTATATATCAACGCGATTCCGGAAGGAGAATTCCCGCAAGCTTCCAT
>JAZUHZ010000150.1:0-11723 GCA_045642005.1 Candidatus Avilachnospira sp. | reverse complement strand
GCTGTATTGTCTTCCTAAGACCGCTTGGCCTCCGACTTTAAACTCTTTCACCGGAAGGTCGGGACTCATTCTCGAAACCCGGTAGTCACGGCTTGTCACAACACCGAGAAGTTTTCCGTTCGGAGTGGCGTCATCCGTGATCGCAATGGTAGAGAACCCGTTCTTTTCCTTTAATGCGAGCACATCGGAAAGGGTGTTCTCGGGGGTCAGGTTGGATGCACTCACAACAAAGCCCGCTTTATACCCTTTTACTTTGGCTACCATAGCCGCTTCTGATTCGATGGATTGAGAGCCGAAAATAAAAGAGAGTCCTCCTTCCCGGGCAAGCGCTACGGCAAGCGTATCATCGGATACCGACTGCATGATGGCGGAAGTGAGCGGGATATTTAAAGATATCGGGCATTCCTCTTTTCCCTTTCTGTATTTCACCAGAGGCGTTTTTAACGATACATTATCCGGAATACAGTTTTCATCCGTGTATCCCGGGATCAGAAGATATTCACTGAAAGTTCTTGAGGGTTCCTGATAATAAGTTGCCATAAAATATCCTTCTTTCTATCTTTCCAATATAAAAACCACCATCATTTAGTATAATGCCAAATGATGGTGATTTCAAGTCATATGAAATGAATGTTATGAAAAAGTAAGTTAGTCTTTATGAACTATGCTCAGAACAATTCCCGAAAGGGCAAAGAGGGCGATCACGTTGGGGATAACCATCAGGTTATTGAACATATCGGTAAGTTCCCAGACAAGGTCGTTGGAGGCCAGGGTCCCGAGGAATACGAATACGAGTGCGATGATGTTGTAAATGAGCACGCACTTTTTCTCGTCTTTCTTTCCGAACAGATATACGGCATTAACCTTTCCGAAAAGGTTCCAGCCGAGCACGGTGGAGAAGGCAAAGAAGAACAGGCAGATGGCTACAAACTTGGCACCGAAGCTCTCTCCCATCACAAGACCGAATGCGGTCTGGGCCAGGTTGGCTTTGGAGATATACTCCGGGATCTCGCCGCCGGCAAGAATGCCGCCTTCTGTATACAGACAGTTGATGATAACAAGGGCATTCAGAGTTAGAACGACGAAAGTATCAATGAACACACCGATCATGGCCACAACACCCTGCTCATGAGGATCCTTAACGTCAGCAAGGGCGTGAGCGTGCGGTGTGGAGCCCATACCGGCTTCATTACTGAAAAGTCCTCTCTTGGCACCCTGGCTGATAGCTGTCTTGATGGCATAACCGATGGAACCGCCGATGATGGCTCTCGGATTAAACGCATATTTGAAGATGAGTCCGATGGTTGCGGGAATGTATTTGATCCGGGCAATCAGTACAAAAAGACTTCCGAGAATGAAAAGGGTGGCCATCACAGGCACTACTTTCTCTGTGGCCGAGGCCAGCTTCTTCACACCGCCCAGGAAAATGATTCCGCAGATGAGAACCAGGAACAGACCGGATACCCAAGAGGGAATTCCGAACGCGCTCTGCATGGTGGATCCGATGGAGTTACTCTGTACCATGGAACCCATGAAACCAAGGGCCAGAGTTGCCGCTACGGCAAAGAAGGTTGCCAGGAACTTTCCGAATTTTCCGCTGTAGGCTTTCTGGATGTAGTAAACAGGTCCGCCGTGGATGTCGCCGTTTTTATCAACTTCACGGGTATTGATGGCCAGTACCGCCTCGCAGTAGATGGTTGCCATGCCGAAGAAGGCGATGACCCACATCCAGAAGATGGCACCGGGTCCACCGGTGAGAATGGCACCGGACGCACCGACGATGTTTCCTGTTCCAACCTGAGCGGCAATGGCGGTAGCCAGGGCCTGGAAGGAACTCATCTTATGCTCGGCTTTCGCTCCGTTCAGTGTAATGTTGCCGAAGGTCCTCCTGAGTCCTTCACCGAAGCATCTGACCTGAACGAACTTTGTTTTGATCGAATAGAAAAGTCCGATCCCGATCAGCAGAAAGATCAGAATGTAATCTGACAGGTACGCGTTAATTGTTGCGGCAATTTTCAATAAAGCCTGATCCATGATTTTTCTCCTTTGAAATAAATTAAAAGGACTCATATGCATGAGTCCTGGAGAATCGATAGCGCAGAATAAACCCTGCTCTGTCCTTTTGCCTGAGAGATTCGGACGAAGTCCTTGCACCTTCGGCACCCACTTAAGGGATTCTCCAGAGTTCCATCCGCCAACGGTTACGCAAAGCGCTTCCGAAAGCTTCAACGGATATTGGGAATATAGCATTATTGCACTAATTTGTCAATGAATATTTGTTAAATCAGCTGTAAAAAACCTGTACCCAGTCAAATCCCGAGCCCTTTTCTTTCGCGGCAACACCAAGAGACTTGAAGGCAGGGTTCAGAATGTTGGCCTTATGCTGCGCGGAAGACATCCAGCTGTTTACCACTTCCTGAGCGCTTCTCTGGCCGTCAGCAAGGTTCTCTCCCCAGCTGCACCACCTAAGTCCTCTGGAATCCAGGAGCTGACCGCAGTCGGTGCCGTCCGGTCTTGTGTGGGAGAAAGATCTTGTTGCGATCTCATCCGCCCGGATCTTCGCTACTTCGTAAAGATCATCTCTCCAGGAAAGATCCCCGAGACCGCTTGCTCTTCTGTGCTGATTGACAAGGTCAAGTACCTGCTGCGCATACTGTTTTAAGTTTGCTTCGTTAGCCATATTTTCTCTCCTATCATAAAGATTTATCACGGGTTCATTATGCCGAATACTCTCTCAGATGTCAAGGTCTCCGAGGATTTCCTTCATTTTGGCGAGCGCCTGCCGGTGCAGAAGCTTTACGTAGGGATAGGAAATCCCGATCTTATCGGCAACATCCGTAAGCTTCATCCGGTGATAATACCGTAAAATAATGATATCCCGGGAACGGTCATCAAGCGTGGCAAGAGCTTCCGTAAGCCTCTGGAGATTATCATTGGTACAGGCCTCTTCCTCGACATCGGAACCGTCCGAAAGATCTTCGGGAATCTCCTCCATAACCTTCCGGCTCCGGTAGTAATCGAAAAGCGTGTTCTTCATGATGGTGAAGATCCATGTCGAAAGGGACGCTTTCGTTTCATCGAAAGTATCCAGTTTTTCATAAATCTTCAGAAAAACATCGGAACACAGATCCTCCGCAAGATCATTGTCAAGCACCTTGTTGTAGATATATCCGAGCACTTTTTTCTTATAATTCAGATAGATTTCCTTTTTATCGGCATCCGTCATCCGATTTCCTCCTCAATATCGAGCCTCTGTCTTTTCACAAGTTCGGCAAAAAGACCGTTCGCCTGAATCAGTTCCTCATAGGTTCCGTTTTCCACAATCTTACCGCCATCCAGTACAATGATTCTCGTACAGTGACGGATTGTGGAAAGACGGTGTGCAATGGCAATTCTCGTACACTTCATGGCATCGATTGCCTCTGATACTTTCTTCTGCGTGACATTATCAAGAGCCGATGTCGCTTCATCAAAGAACAGCACCGAAGGCTTCGAGGCGACGGCTCTGGCAATCATCAGACGCTGTTTCTGACCGCCGGAGATGCCTCCCTGTCCTTCCGAGATCATGGTATTCATTCCCATAGGCATCTTCCGGATATCCTCGGCGATCTGTGCCGCCTCAGCCGCCTCCCAGGCCTCGTCAAGGGTGATATCGGGCGCTGAAATGGCAATATTCGTAAAGATATCCGCCATCATGAGTTTCCCGTCCTGCATCACCACACCGATCTTCCGCCGCAGAGATTTCAGATCAAGGTTCCGGATGTTTTTGCGGTCATAATAGACCGATCCCTTTTCCGGCACCTCGAATCCGAGAAGAATCCGTAACAGAGTTGACTTGCCGCAGCCGGTCTTTCCGACGATGGCAACATACTCGCCCTGATTGATCTGAAGGGACAGGTTATCGAAAATATAAGGTCCGTCATCAGAATACCGGAAGGACACATTCTGTACGGAAATCGCACCTTTCAGTTCCGTTACGATCTCTTTGCCCACGGCCACCTCCGGGCTTGCCTCCAGAATCGGACGTGCCATATTGAGCGTCGGTCTGATCTCCGAAATGATCATGGCTACTCCCGTAAGGGCGGAGAAAGCACCGGCAATCATGCCATAGGCAGAGTTGAACGCATAATAATCCGAAACACTGACATTATGAATGACGGCCTCGTAATAAAGGATCATTGTCCCGAGCGAGGAAATTGCGAGGGACAGTGTCGATCCCATCTTGACGAGGAAAGGCGGATTATACTCAATCGACGCCTCTTCCCGGTAGGCCTTGGCCCATCTGGAGAAGAACCGTTTCTCCGCGCCGGCCAGTTTGATTTTCTGGATTCCGGTGATGATCGCATAGGTCATTCCGCTTGTTTTCGAGGAAAGTGCCATGGATCTTTCCGAGACGTCGGCCTGAACTTTGGTCATGAGAAGCGTCAGAACTGTCTGCGCCAGCGTGATTGCAAGAGACGGAATCACTAAGGAAGGTGCATAGGCTAACACCTGACCGAAATAAATCAGGGAAAACAGCGAGGCGAATCCGACGGTACCGACAGAGTTTGTGAGCAGAGAACACAGGGAACGCACGTACCCTGCCCTCTTGGTCAGTTCTCCGGAGGAATACTCCCGGAAAAAGGTCGGCGGAAGGCTCAGGATCCGGTTCATAACGGCCGCCTCGACAAAAAGATTCTGCTTGGAGAACATCCGGGAGGTAACCAGAGAATTAAATACGCCAAACAGACTCCGGCAGATGATATAGGAGATCATGAATCCGAAGAGGCCGAAAAGAACCCGAACGCTTCCGTTTGCCATAATGTCCCCGAATAAAAGCCGGTTGACGATCGGCATGACCATACCGAGGCCCGTTGCGATGAGGGAAAGTACCACGAACAGAATGATGTCCGACATGGAGAGCTGACTCACGGTATACTGTACAAGATCTTTCATCGTTAACGGTTTCTGCGGCAGCGGCTTATAGAAGCAAAGTGCGTCTTCCGCGAAGGCATTTTCGTTACCGGGACGGATCTTTACTTTCTTACCGCTCGCCCGGTCCGCAAAACTGTATCCGCTCAGAAGTCCCGGGATCAGAGCTACTCTGGTGCCGTCTGACTTATAGGTAAGGATCATGGGGCCGATGGCATCCCGGTACCATCCCTTTGTGAGGGTCACATGCCTCGAGATCACACCGTGCGGTCGGAGACGGTAATAAAGCTCCGCGTCAAAGGTCGTGACGGAACCGGGTAAAGGCCCCGCCAGCGGCCGCAGATGATAGTACCGGAGGATTTCATTAATAGCCGTCTGTTCGTATTTTTCTTTATCAAACGAAGCCTCTGTTTTGTCGCCGGTCACTGCTTCCGCAATGCTCTCGAGTGCATCATTGAAGGCATCGTCATCACTTTTTTTTCTCAGCTCAATCTGTTCGCTGAACCAGCCCATACTCTTCCTCTTTATTCGTTGGAAACCAGGTCTTTATACAGCGGGCATCTTCTGTAAAGCTCGCTGTGTGTTCCTCTGTCCTGGATCTCGCCATCCTCCAGGATGATGATCTCGTCACAGGTTCGGATGGTGGAAAGACGGTGTGCGATGACAATACAGGCAATGCCTCTTGCGGCAATTGCCCGGATGACTTCATATTCTGTGGAGGCATCCAGCGCGCTGGTGGCCTCATCCAGAATGATCACCGTCGGATCCTGCGCGAGAACTCTTGCAATCTCAAGTCGCTGGCGCTCTCCTCCGGACATGTCTTTTCCGTGCTCGGCAAGACGATACTCATAGCCGCCGGGCCGTTCAACGATCTTGTTATGGATCTGGGCATCCCTGGCGGCCAGGATCATTTCAAAATCCTCAATGCTCTGATCCCACATTTTGATGTTGTTGGAAATCGTATCTTCAAAAATGTTCACGTCCTGATCGACAACCGCAAGGGATGAGCAGAACCTGGTTTTGTCAATCTCGTGGAGCGGAACCCCGTCAAAAAGAATCTCGCCGGACCAGGGACGGTAAAGACCGGAAACCAGTTTGGCCACCGTTGATTTTCCGCAGCCGGATCTCCCGACAACCGCTACGGTTTTTCCGGGTTTTAATTCCATGGAAAAGTTCTTTATGACGGGTTTTGCCAGCGGTGAATACCCGAAAGTAAGATCTTTCACGGAAATGATTCCGGAAAGCTTCTGATACTCATCTTCCGGTACGTCCTTCGGTGCGGCAAATACGTTATCGTCGGGATACTCCATAACGTCCTCAATCCGCTCCATGCTGGTCCGCATCTGACGGATCGTTTCTCCCGTATTGACAAGGGAAAGTGCCGGTGACATAAACGAGGAAAGGAATCCCTGGAAAGCCATCACCATACCGGCGGTAAACTTTCCTTTGATCACGAGATAGACCCCTCCGAACAGGATCATGTTGTTAATGAGTTCGGAGAAAATTGCGGCCACTGCGGAAAGCTTTCTGCTGACCACGCTGTTCTTCACATTCAGCGAATTCAGAGCTGCCTGATATCCTGCCCACCGTTCAAAATAAGCATCTTCTGCACCATTGGATTTGATGGTTTCCACCATATCAATGCCGGCTACGGTTGCTGTAGAGAGTTTTGCGCTCTCCCGCATGGCGACTCTCGAGATACTCATGCTCTTTTTGGTGATGATATCCGAAATCCAGGCATTGACAAGGAGTGAGATAATCCCGAGAAAGGTAAGCACCATACTGTAGCGAATCATAACGACCAGATAAAAAATCATCATGAACGTCTGCAGCAAAAGCGGCGCAAAGGTATTGATGAGGGAGTTGGCAACGCCTGCGTTGCTGGCCTGTCTCGCTTCTATATCGCCGGACATCCGCTGGGAGAAGAAATCGAGGGGAAGATTCAGAATCTTCCACATATAGGTTGAATTGCCGACAGCGGCCATTTTTCCGTTGATCCGGAGACTGTATACCGCCTGTACGGCGCTCATAATGATCTGAATGATACAGAATACCGCAAACAGAAGAAGAAAGTTATGCAGCCATTCCGGATTCTTTCCGGTCAGCAGACGATCCACAAGCACACGCTGAAATCCGGGCGCGATGAGTCCCGTCAGTTCTCCGATGACCGCGGTGCTCAGGGTAAAAATCACGGCGGTGCGGGTGCCCCTGAGGCTCTTTTTGATAAATCCCATCATGCTCTTCCGCTTTCCGCCCGGCGTAAACCGTTCGGAAGGGCGGAACATCAGACAGATGCCGGTAAAGGATTTATCAAACTGCTCCATGGAGACCGTAATCTCTCCCCGGGCGGGATCGTTCAGATATACTTTATTATTGCGGAATCCGCACAATACCACAAAGTGGTTGAAATCCCAGTGAATAATGCACGGAAAAGAACCGGATTCTTTTAATGCTTCCGGCTCAAAACGGTATCCTTTGGCATCAAGACCGTAATATCTTGCCGCATAAAGGATATTTTTGGCATTGGATCCGTCTCTGGATACTCCGCAGTCAGCTCTGACCTGCTCAAGGGGCACCCATTTCTGATAATAGGCCAGGATCATGGTCAGGCAGGCGGCTCCGCATTCAAGAGCCTCGAGCTGCATGATTACCGGTACTTTCGCGACACCTTTTGTTTTCGGTTGTTTGATTGTTTCAGCCATAGATTAGTTCAGGATAAAAGAAAGCGGGGACAGGGACTCCGTGACAATTTCAGCCTGATAGACACCGTTTTTGAGATCGGTGTTCAAAAGCATGGTAACTCTCTGATTCATATAATCGGGGATGATCTCACTGGCATAATACACTTTTCCGGCAATATAAACCGGCATCCCGACATAATAATCCGTTTCACTGTCCATTACCGTCTGACAGTTTGCCTGCCCGGCAGTGACCACCGCGGAACTGTGTACTTTGGTTTCCACCGTTCCGAGGACTCCCCAGACCACAAATCCGATCAGAATGGATACTACGGCGATGATCAGGAGCCAGACACCCGGTTCAGCCACCTTGATATACTGCGTCAGATCGTCCGGAGACTGGATTCTTTCTATGCTTTTCTTTCTGAAAATTGATTCATCCATGTGTTTCACCTTTTCGTGCAAATACATCATACCGGATCTGTCCTCCCTGGAGTGACCAGTCCGGTTTTATTCCGCCGAGAGTCGGTCCGTTTGCGGGCCTTTTGATAATGACACGCTGCGGCCGCATACGGAGTGCCGCCTCAAGAAGCTCCTCTCCGTTTTCACAGGGCTTTTCCAGCTTATGCAGGAGCTGGAATTTCTTTTTGACAAGCCCTGATTTTTTTCGCTCCGGAAACATCGGATCCAGATAAATGATATCGGGTGTTTCTGTCAGCCATGTGATTTCACGGAGGCTGTCACCTTCCCGAAGGGCCATCCGTGAAAGAATCCCGGAAACAGCAGCATCGTCAATACCTCTTCGGAGAGCGTCCCGTAGAAGCGCCGCAATCACCGGATCATGCTCGATCATGATCACCTGAAATCCCGCCGCCGCTAGAAGGAAGGAATCGTTCCCCATTCCCGCCGTAAGGTCAAGAGCCAGAGGATGCGCTCCCTTTTCTTTCAGCTTTGCTGCTTTCACGAGAAGTTCATGCTGAAAGAGTCCGTTTCGGACTCTCCGTTCCATCTCCGAAAAATCCCCACGGTAGGAAAGGGAACCGCTTCTCAGGGAAAGTCCGCTTTCATCCAGAGACAGGTAAATTTCTTCCGTGATCTCTTCTGTTTTGTTTACGGGCTCCAGAAGAAGGGTATCTGAGATCCCGGAAAGATCATTGATATATTCTTGATTTTTGCATAATATCTTCATCGGCATGAACCTATACCGAATCATTATACCTTCTTCTGTTCTTTTAATCAACTGTTTCCGCATCTATCGTAACGATAAGCTCTTCCACCGTACAACCCAGCAGTTGGGCAAGAAGAAACAGATTGTCAACCGACGGAATTGTTTTATTTTTCGGATTCAGCCACTTATAGACGGCCTGTACGCTTTCAAGCATCAGTGCCGTCCGGATTTCGTACGGTGTCAGTCCTTTCGCCAGAATTTTTTTCCGGATTGCCTCGCAGGTTGCCGCCTTGTCGATTATTTTCATAATCTCCACCTCCTCGGCCCGGATTATAAAAGAATAAAGCAGAATTTGGTTGCAGCTCAGGCAACAATGCCGCTTTTTCTCTTAATATTTTCTTAGGAACTTATTTCATTCCCAATCGGAGCGATTCCGATATCCGAAAGGATGATATTAATGAGGTCAACATCGTAAAAACGGTTTCGGATGAAGTACTCAAAAGCCCTGTCTCTTCGGAAATCCGCCTCATTCATCCGATATCTGCCGTATATATACTGGGAACAGGAGGCAAACAGAAGTTCGGTTTCCGACAGCGTAAGACGCATTCCGAAGGCCAGCGCCCAGAGATAATCCCGCTGTACGGTAATAGCTTCGGCTTTCATTCTCGCCAGCGTATCTCTCCTAAGACAGGCCCGCTTACAGATCACAGAATCGCGTCCCGCTTTCTTTTTCTGCCGGAGTGATTCAAAGGTATCGGCAAACGACGCTCTTTCACCGTCTGCAGAAATATATTCCCGTAAGGCCGCTTCGGAAACCGGATCTGACAGTGCTTCCTTCCGCGGAATATCTTCCCTGAGGAAGGCCAGCAGCCCTTCTACTAATAATTCCTGGTCAGTCACTTACTCCTCCCTGAACTTTTCCGGATGTTCCCGCCGGTAATCGACGGCAGGTCTTGGCTCACTCGGCGGGATCAGAAGCTGTCGTGCAAAGTCTTTCATGACTCCGGGAATATCGATATGCTGCGGACATACGGCAGAGCATGCTCCGCACGAAAGACAGGCATCGGGATGTTTTTCCCTCGGAATGGCATCCAGTGCTCTCGGAGCACGCCAACCGCCGCGGGTAAAGGTGTTTTCGTTATAGAGGCTGATCATCAGCGGAATGTCGATTTCCTTGGGACAGTAGGAAGTACAGTACCGGCACCGTGTGCAGGGGACACCTTTTGTCATCTTCTCCGCGATGTCAAAAAGAAGGTTCTTCTCCTCTTCCGTCATTTCAGATTCGCGCTCAAAGATCCGCACGTTTTCTGCAAGTTCCTTTCCCTCCGTCATCCCGGAAAGGACGAGGGTGACACCCGGGCAGGATTTTACAAAGTCAAATGCCCACTCAGCTGCAGAGGCACCCGGGCGCATTTCCGAAAGTTTCGCAAGGTCGGGATCATCAAGCCAGATGAGTTTTCCGCCGCGGCAGGGTTCCATCACCCAGACCGGAAGCTTTAGTTCATTGAGAAGCTCAAGTTTCAGCTTTGCTTCCTGAAAATGATAGTCGATCCAGTTCAGCTGAATCTGACAGAACTCAAAGATCCCGGTATCCTTATAAATCTCCAGAAACTCCCGGAAGGTTTCGATCCTTGCATGCGTGGAAAAACCGAGATGGCGGATTCTTCCGTTCTTCTTTTCTTTTAAGAGGCAGGACATGATCTTTCCTTCCGGATCCTTATACCGGTCAAAATCCATCTCGCAAACGTTATGCAGGAGATAAAAATCGAAATACTCCGTTCCTGCCCTCCTGAGCTGTTCCTCAAAGACCTCCTCCGGTCTCTCGGAAAGCTCGCTGTCATATCCCGGGAATTTATCCGCGAGGTAGTAGGAATCACGGGGAAATCCCTTAAGCGCCTCTTTCATGACACGCTCACAGTTCCCCTCATGATACCCGTACGCGAGGTCAAAATACCGGATCCCGGCTTCCATGGCTTCTTTCACGATCCGGTTCACCTTTTCCTGATCCGGCCTCGCATCATCGTCTTCATCGAGAAGCGGAAGACGCATACATCCCATTCCGAGCATGGGAAGATTCAGATTCCTAAAATCTCTTGATATCATTCCGTTACCTCCGTCTGATGATCAGTCTTTTTTACTCGCTCCAGGAGAAACTCTGCTGTTCCGGCCTGTTCTATCCGGGTAAGCATCAGCATATTCTCCCGGATCTCCGCGGTAAATACCGCCGTTCCGATCCCGGCCTTATCAAATTGAAGCACCAGGGTGTCGGATTCAATCCGGTAGCTGAACAGATAGCTGTGTTCCGGAAGAATCAATGCTCCGCGGCCGGCATGGTCAAAGCGGTACGACGTAGTACCGTCAATTGTCCAGGTACCCGCCAGATTCCCAGGGATGACAGCGGATTTATCTTTTTTTGCATTTGAAGAAGTAGCCGGATCCGCATATCCGGAATTCTCCTCTTTCTTTCCGGCATTTGATGGAGAAGCAAGATCTGCGTTACTGAAATCCATATCCGTTTTTTCGGCATTTGATGGTGTTGCAGGCTCTATGCCTTCTTCTGTTTCGAATCGTGCCTCTCCTTTTTCTGCCATCACCGCGACCGAAGTCATGGCAGTCAGAAGAAGGGCGACAATGAGAATTCCCGCGGCATTCATTTTCGGTTTATTTCTTTTTTTCACGTCTGTTCACCTCCCTCATCTTCCTGTCTCTGCCGGCTTCCCGTCCCATACACCGTCCGGCCCGACGCGGTAACCGTCCGGAGTCTTTTCGGAACGGTACAGATGGCCCTGATTCTTTCCTGCCGTCGGTTCAAAATAGTACCACTTTCCGTCAATCTTCTGCCATCCTGTCACCATGCGTCCCATCCAGCCGTCTGACAGAGGGACGAGATAAAAGCGGCTGCCGTTCCATTCGAGCCATCCGGTCTTCATGATTCCGGTTTCGCCAAAATAGTACCAGTATCTCCG